>SEAY01000201.1 GCA_004144865.1 Comamonadaceae bacterium | reverse complement strand
GCACGAGCCCGACTACTTCCTGCGCGGCTTCTCCGTGAAGACCTTCGATCCCAAGGGGCGGCTGCAAAGCGAGATCTACGGCCGCGAGGCGCGCCACTACCCGGACACCGACACCACCGAGATCGACGAGCCGCGCATTCGCCAGTACAACCAGCGCGGCGCGGTCACCATCGCCACGGCGCGGCGCGCCATCAGCAACGGCGACGGCAGCGAGGTGCAGCTGATCGGCGACGCGGTGGTCACGCGCGAGGCCGCGAAGAACGGCGCGGAGGCGGTGCCCACGCTGCAGATCCGCAGCGAGTTCCTGCACGCCTTCATGAACGAGGAGCGGCTGCGCTCGCACAAGCGGGTGACGCTGCAGCGCGGGCAGGACGTGTTCGAGGCCGACGGCATCGAGTACGACAACCTCGAGCGCGTGCTGCAGATGAAGGGCAACGTGCGCGGCAAGCTGCAGCCGCGCGGCGCCCCGGGCGGCTGAGCGTGGGGGCGCCCCTCGCCTTCATCACCGGCGCCTCCAGCGGCATCGGCCAGGCGCTTGCCTGGCGCTACCACCAGGCCGGCTATCGCCTGGCACTGGTTGCGCGGCGGCGCGAGGAGATGGAACGCGGGGCGCGCGAACGCGGCATCCCGCAGGCGGACTGGCGCGCCTACGGCGCGGACGTGGGCGATGTCGAGAGCATCGTCGCTGCGGCGCGCGAATGCCTGGCGCAGCAGGGCGTGCCGGAGGTGGTGGTCGCCAACGCGGGATTCAGCATCGGCGTGGACACGGCCGAGCGGGCGGACCTGGATGTCATCGCGCGCATCTACGCCGTCAACAACGTCGGCATGGCTGCCACCTTCCATGCCTTCATCGAACCGATGTGCCAGCGCGGCAGCGGCCGGCTGGTGGGCATCGCCAGCGTGGGCGGCATCCGCGGCATGCCGGGCCACGGCGGCTACTGCGCCAGCAAGGCCGCGGTGATCAGCTACTGCGAGAGCCTGCGCGGCGAGTTGCGCGGCACGGGCGTGCGCGTGGTGACGATCGCGCCCGGCTACGTCGACACGCCGCTCACGCGGCACAACCGCTACCCCATGCCGTTCCTGATGACGCCGGAAGACTTCGCCGACCGTGCCTTCCACGCGATCGCGGCCGGGAGCAGCTACCGCGTGATCCCGTGGCAGATGGGCCTGGTGGCCAAGTTGCTGCGCGTGCTGCCCGATGCCTGGTTCGACCGCCTGCTGGCGGGGCGGCCGAGGAAGCATCGGGGCGGCTGACGAAAGCAAAAAGGCTCCCGAAGGAGCCTTTTCATCGTGAGCGCGCTGGCTCAGTAGCTGTTGCCACCGCCGCCGTAGCCGCCACCACCGCCGCCGCCGGAACGGCCGCCGCCGCGCGGGCCCGCGCCATAGGGACTGCGGAAGCCGCCGTCCTGGCCGCCACCACCGCCACCGCCGTAGCCGCCGCCACCGCCGCCACTACCACCGCCGCCACTACCACCGCCGCCGAAGCCGCGCGGACGGTTCTCCATGGGACGGGCTTCGTTGACGACGATGCTGCGGCCGCCCATGGGCTGGCCGTTCATGCCGTTGATGGCTGCCTGCGCTTCGGCATCGCTGCCCATTTCGACGAAACCGAAGCCCTTGGAACGGCCCGTCTCGCGTTCCATCATCACCTTCGCGCTGGTGACCTGTCCGAACTCGCCGAACGCCTGTTCGAGATCGCTGTCACGCACCTGGTAGGGCAGGTTGCCTACGTACAGTTTGTTGCCCATCGACTGGGACTCCTGAAAAAAGACTTGAAACGAAGCGGAGTCCCGGAAACGCATTCAACCAAAGCGACGCGAAAGGCCCTGTACACCGCAACCCGCGTGAAAGACTGCTGACCACGCATTTCCATTATGGAGCAGATCAACCTGGCGCTGGCAAGGGGGGCGCACCGGACGTCCGGTGAAAAAGGACGCGGTCGCGCCGCGTCACGGGAATGAAAAAAGGGCCCGTAGGCCCTTTTTCTGCATCGTGCAGTGCTTAGTAACGGTCGCGACCGTTACTAAGCACTGCAC
>SEAY01000133.1 GCA_004144865.1 Comamonadaceae bacterium | reverse complement strand
GTGTTCTTCAGCTCCAGCACCTCGCCGCGCACGTCCACGGTGATCTTCTTGGACAGGTCGCCGTTGGCCACCGCGGTGGTCACCTCGGCGATGTTGCGCACCTGGCCGGTGAGGTTGGAGGCCATGAAGTTCACGTTGTCCGTGAGGTCCTTCCAGGTGCCCGCCACGCCGGGCACCTGCGCCTGGCCGCCCAGCTTGCCTTCGGTGCCCACTTCGCGCGCCACGCGCGTCACCTCGGACGCGAAGCCATTGAGCTGGTCCACCATCGTGTTGATGGTTTCCTTCAGGGCCAGGATCTCGCCCTTCACTTCCACGGTGATCTTGCGCGAGAGGTCGCCCTTGGCGATGGCGGTCGCGACGCCGGCGATGTTGCGCACCTGGCCCGTGAGGTTGGACGCCATGGAGTTGACCGAGTCGGTCAGGTCCTTCCACGTGCCCGCGATGCCCGGCACCTGCGCCTGGCCGCCCAGCTTGCCCTCGGTACCCACCTCGCGCGCCACCCGCGTCACTTCGGCGGCGAAGCCGTTCAACTGGTCCACCATCGTGTTGATGGTTTCCTTCAGCTCCAGGATCTCGCCCTTCACGTCCACCGTGATCTTGCGCGAGAGGTCGCCGCGCGCCACCGCCGTCGTCACGGTGGCGATGTTGCGCACCTGCGAGGTGAGGTTGTTGGCCATGGAGTTGACCGAGTCGGTCAGGTCCTTCCACGTGCCCGCCACGCCCGGTACCACGGCCTGGCCGCCCAGGCGCCCGTCGGTGCCCACTTCGCGCGCCACCCGCGTCACCTCCGAGGCGAACGAGCGCAGCTGGTCCACCATGGTGTTGGTGGCTTCCTTGAGCTGCAGGATCTCGCCGCGCACGTCCACCGTGATCTTCTTGGACAGGTCGCCGTTGGCCACCGCGATCGTCACTTCCGCGATGTTGCGCACCTGCGCGGTGAGGTTGCCCGCCATCTGGTTGACGGAGTCGGTGAGGTCCTTCCACACGCCCGACACGCCCTTCACCTGGGCCTGGCCGCCCAGCTTGCCCTCGGTGCCCACTTCGCGCGCCACGCGCGTCACTTCGGAGGTGAAGACCGAGAGCTGCTCGATCATGGTGTTCACCAGCTTGGCGGAGCGCAGGAACTCGCCCTTGAGCGGCCGGCCGTCCACCTGCAGGTCCATCGGCTGGCCCAGGTCGCCCTTGGCCACCGCGCCGATGGTGCGCGCGATGTCCGCGGTGGGCCGCACCAGGTCGTCGATCAGCGTGTTGAAGGAGTCCACCTGCGCCGCCCAGCTGCCCACCGCGCCCGGCGAGGAGATGCGCTGCGCGAGGCGGCCTTCCTTGCCCACCGTGTTGGACACGCGCTCGGCTTCCGTCGTGATGCGGCCGGCATTCGCGATGCTCTGGTTGAACGCCTCGGCGATGCGCCCGTCCACCCCGGACCAGTCGGCCGGCAGGCGCACGTTGAAGTCACCGCCCGCGAAGGACATCAGCGCCGCCAGCAGCGTGCGCGAGCGCGCTTCGGCGGCCTCGGGCGAGAGGGTCTGGATCGCCGGGATGGCCACGGCGGGCGGCACCTTCGCAGCGGAGCGCGCGGACGCCCGGGTGGTCTTCTTCTTCAGCGAGGGCGGCGTGAGGGCCTGGTCCATGGGGTCTCCGGTGGAAGGGTCGCGCGGGACAGCTTCTGACGGGCCTGTCCTCGACGGTAGAGGAGTGTCGTCGGCCTAAACCCAACGCGTCGTAGGACGGGGCCGACACGCCATGTGCGCCCGCGCGTGCGGCGTGAAATATTCAAGGAACCGGTGCGGGAGCCGAGGCTTCCAGCAACGGCAGGCGCACGGAGAAGGTGCTGCCCCGCCCCCGTCCCTCGCTATGCGCCGTGATCGTGCCCCGGTGCAGGTCCACCAGCTTCCTCACCAGCCACAGGCCGATGCCCAGTCCTGCCTGCCCCGCGTGCGCCGGGTTGTTGCCCTGTGCGAACAGGTCGAAAACGTGCGGAAGCATCCCGGCTTCGATGCCCGTGCCGTTGTCGCGCACGTCCACCACCGCCTCGCCGCCCTCGCGGCGCAGTCGCACCTCGATGCGTCCGCCCGCCGGCGTGTACTTGCCGGCGTTGTTCACCAGGTTGCCGAACACCTGCGCGAGCCGCGTGAGGTCGCCGCGCACGGCCAGCGGCGCCGGGGGCAGGTCCAGCACGAGCTGCTGGCCGGCTGCGTCGATCGCGGGCTGGCTCGCCTCCAGCGCGTCGGCCAGCACGCGGTCCAGCGTGACCGGCTCGAAGCGCAGCTCCAGCCTGCCGCGGCTCACGCGCGACACGTCCAGCAGGTCGTCGACCAGCCGCACGAGGTGCGCGAGCTGCCGCTCCATCATGTCGCGCGTGCGGCTGGCGGTGGGCGGCAACTCGCCCACGCGGCGCAGGATCTCGAGCCCGGTGCGGATGGGGGCCAGGGGATTGCGCAGTTCGTGGGCCAGCGTGGCGATGAATTCGTCCTTGCGCCGGTCCGCTTCCACCACGTCCGTGATGTCGGTGGAGACCCCGCACACCGCATAGACCTGGCCGTTCTCGTCGTACAGCGGGAACTTGCTGGAACGGAAGACGGCCTGACGCCCCTGGAACTGCACGCGCTCCTGCACCAGCATGGGCTCGCCCGATTCGAGCACGGCGCGGTCGTTGGCATCCAGGACGGCCGCGCTTTCCGGCCCGAAGATCTGGTCGTCGGTGACCTGCTGCACCGCCTCGGGCGACAGGCCGTGGAGCCGCCGCCATGCCTGGTTGGACAGGATGTAGCGCCCCTGCAGGTCCTTGGCATACACCAGCGCGCCGGCGCCCTCGATCACCGACTCCGTGAGGCGCTGCGCGGTGCGCAGCTTGCGCTCGGCCGCCATCTCCGCGGTGACTTCGCGGGCCGCGCAGATGCCGCGCACCGGCCGGCGCTCTCCCTCGAAATCCTCGAAGACGATCTGCAGCCGGATGTGCAGCCAGCGCACGGTGCCGCTGGGCAGCAGCGCGCGCACGTCGATCGCGAGATGCCCGCTGCCGGACGGCTCCAGCGTGCGGGCGATGGCCTGCAGGTAGCGATCGCGGTCCTCGGGGTGGATGCGGTCGAAGATCGCCTGCCGCGGCACGGTGGTCGGCCCTTCCCCGAGTTCCAGCAGCCGCGCGAGTTCGCCGGAGATGTGGTTCAGGTTGGCGAGGTAGTCGATGTCGGCCATCACCAGGCCGGCCGCCTGGATGCCCATCTCCAGCTTCAGCCGCGTGGCGTCGCGCTGGCTCTCGGCCAGCTTGCGCTGCGTGATGTCGCGCGCGATGCCGAGCAGGCCGATCACCTCGCCGCCCGCGTCGCGCAGGGGCATCTTGCGCGTGAGCCAGTACTTCACCTTGCCGTCCGGCAGCGGCACGCCCTCTTCCGTCTCCAGCACCATGCCGGTGGCCAGGACGCGGGCGTCGTTCTCCATGACGCGCCGTGCCGTGGCCGCGTCGGACATGAATTCGGCATCCGTGCGGCCCATCACTTCTTCGAGCGTGCCGCCGACGGCGGCCAGCATCGCGGGATTCGCATACTGGTACCGGCCATCGCGATCCTTGGCGAAGATGACGTCGTCGGTCGCCTCCGCGATCGCCTGGGCCAGCAACCCGGGATCGGCGAAGAAACCCTGGCCGGGACGGATGGCGCTCATGGTTGCGCCATTCTCATGCACAAGCGCCGCGCCGTGGGGCGCCGCAGCCCGCGCGCGGCACCTCAGCCGGCGCCGCCAGCTCATTCAGGCTGCGTTCACGGGTGGGCCCGCAAACTGCTTCCATCGCAAACCCGAACGGAGACACAAGCCATGCAATCCGCCATCCGAACCCACGTCGCCGCAGCCCTGCTGCTGCTGCCCCTGGCCGCCGCCACGGTGGCCCAGCCCGCGCAGGCCCAGCAGCGCGCCGTCGTCGCGCAGCCGGCGATCCGCTCGCTCACGCTCAACTCCAGCGCGGGCCTCGCACCCGGCGCCGTCCTGCGCGTGCAACTCGTGGCCACGCCCGGAGCGGACACGCCCAGCGTGACGCTCGGCAGCAGCGGCATTCGCGTGGCGCTGCGCGAGCAGGGCGCGGGCCACTATGTCGGTTCGCACACCATCCGGCGCGCCGACCGCATCGATCCGATGCAGCTCATCACCGCGCGGGCCGACTATGGCCGCCGCACGATCGCGCAGAACTTCAGCTATCCGGGCGCATTCCAGGCCCTCGCCATGGGCGGCCCCGCTGCCGCGGTGCCGGCGCCGGTGATCGAGCGCCTCAGCGTGAGCCCGCAGGGCCGCATCGTGCCCGGGCGCGAATTGCGCTTCCGCCTCGTCGGTGCCGCTGGCGGCGACGCATCGCTGGACATTCCCGGCGTGGTGAACGGCATCGACCTCGTGGAGACGCGCCGCGGCGTCTATGAAGGCAGCTACACCGTGCGCCGCCGCGACGACCTGGGCGCCTTCGACCGCGCTGTGGCGACCCTGCGCGCCGGCGGCGGGCGCGCCACTGCACGCGTGGACCTGCCCGATGCGCGCACGCCGCGCGACCAGCGCGCGCCGCAGGTGTCGCAGCTCACGCCGGCCAACGGCGGACGCGTCGACGAACGCGGGCGCACGTTGATCCAGGCACGGCTGGACGATGACCGCAGCGGCGTGGATCCTGCGTCCGTGCGGCTGCACGTCGATGGCCTCGACGTGACGGACGAGGCCCGCATCACCCAGGACGAGGTGAGCTACCGCGAGCGCCTGGGCCATGGGCAGCACCGCGCCGAGCTGGTGGTGCGCGACCGCGCCGGCAACGTGAGCCGCACGGGGTGGAGCTTCCGCGTGGTGTGATGGAAGGCCGGGAGCCCGGTGCCCGCTGCGCAGGCGAGGACAGGGAGGCGCGCCTCAGCGCGTGGTGACCTGCTCGGCCCGCGCCGCGGGCGGCACCCAGCGCCGGACGCGATCGACCGCGCGGCGCATGCCGGGCACCAGCAGGTTCCAGCGCAGGAAGCGCATGAAACCCACGTGGCGGGCGCGGAATGCGCCCGATGCCATGCAGTGCTGGGGATCGTGGAACAGGCCGAGCTCCTGCACCACCATCGGGTCGGCATCCATCGGCAGCGGCGACATGGACGTGCTGCCGTGCCCCGTCCACAGCATCGGGCTCTCCACGTGCACGCCGTAGCTCCAGGCCTGGCCGGAGGCGCGCAGCGCCTGGCGGGCCGCGGCCATGTAGGCCGCATCGAAGATGTAGGTGTCCGTGGACTGCCACTCGCCGTCTATCCACATCTCGACGAAGGGGCGGTTGATCGTGCCGATGCCGTCCACCAGGCCGCGCATGATCTCGCCGCGCATCACCACCACCCGCAGGCGCGCCGGCACGCCGGCCAAGCGCAGCAGCGCAACCATCAGGGTCGCCTTGTCGGGGGCGTCGCCGAAGCCCGAATCGAGCACGTCGCGCGCGCTGCGCGGGCTCATCTTGAAGGGGCGCTCGAAGGGCAGCCGCTTGACGTAGGCATAGACGGCCAGGGCTTTTTCGCGGTCGCTGTGGTACAGCTGGACGAGCGCCGCCGCGCGCATGCGCAGCCGCGGGTCGCCCAGGTCCATCAGGCGCGTGGAGCCCAGCCATTGCCGCGGCTCGTCGTCATCGCCGCGCCGCTTGTTGCTGCCTTTGTGCAAACGTCCGTCCCAACGGAAGGCCGCCGCGATGGCAACCCTATTTGTAAGTCGAAGTATCCTAGCTCATCCTTCCGCGGGGACTACGCCGTGCGTCGGCGCCAGCGGGCATTCCAGCCGTCAACGCGGCGGCGTGTCGCGGCGAGCCGACGCCCGCCCTGATCGATAGGGGTGGACGGGCTGCTCGTGGAAGACCCGGCGGCGCGTACCACGCACGACAAGCGCGGCCAGGAACAGGGCGGTGAGCGCAAACAGCGCGACCCAGAGAAGGATGGTGCTCATGGTGCTTCCGGGAGTTTGATACCGCAGGCTAGGCCGGGCCTTTCCCCCCCTGCGTCGTCACGCGACCGATGCGCATGTAGGACCGGTCCAGGCGGCACCAGCTCAACGGAAAAGGCGCCTTGGCGCGATGCATCGCATGCGCTCGCACGCATGAATGGAAAAGGCCGGCGTGAAGCCGGCCCGTTCGTGCTTGCTGCGCTGGCGTCAGCCGCGGTCCGCGCGCGGCGACAGCAGGTCGCCGGAACCGGAGCCGCTGCTCGCGCCGAGTTCCGTGGCCGATTCCGCGCCCGTGCCGGAGGCGGTGCCGGAGTTGCCCATGGCCTGCGTGTCCAGGCTGCCGCTGGCGGAGCCGCCGCTGCTGGGGCTGCCGCTATTCGACAGCGTACCGTTGGCGGACATGCCGGTCGAGCCGGAGCCGGAAATGCCGGTATCGCTGGCGTTCACGCTCGTGCTGGTGCCAGCGGAGCCGGAGGCACCGGTGTCGCTGCTCACCTGCGCGATGGCCACGCCGCCGAAGGCGACGGCGGCGGCCGTCGCGAGGGCCGAGAGGGTGTACTTCGTGGATTTCATGCGTTCGTCCTTCATCAGGTCTGGGTTCGGGAAGCCGGGTGCAACCGGCACACGTACGAGGTGGGGACACGCTCGCCCGCATCTTGTCCGGCGATGCCCAGCGCGCCTGTGGGCCGCACGACTACACGCCCGTGGGAACGGGTGGGCGAGCAGTCCCGTCGCCGCGCGGGTGGCCGCTTAAGTACCCCTGCGAAACCTGCCGCTTCCGCGCCCGCCGTCGGGCCCGTATGCTTGGCTGATGAGCCTCCGCTTCAAGATCGAGGAACGCGAGCGCTATTCCGTCGTGCGCGTGGACGGCGATCCCTCGCTGGGGCAGTTCCTCTCCTTCCTGCAGCTGATGGGCGTGGAAACCGCCGACCTGGCCCACAAGCGGGTCCTGTTCGACCTGCGCGGCGTGCGCACGCTGACGGCGTTCACCGACCAATACGCCGTGGGCGTGGAGGCGGCGCGGCAGTTCCGCCACCTGCACCGCATCGCGTCGCTCGTGCCGCCGGATCGCATCACGCGCGCCAGCGAGAAGACAGCGCGGCAGTCGGGCATCAACCTCAGCGTGTTCACCGAGGAAGGCGCGGCCATCGACTGGCTGATCGGCTGATCACGCGGCCAGCGCGGCGTCGCGCAGCCTGTCCCAGGTGAGCGGCATCTCGCGCAGGCGCACCCCGCTCGCAGCGAACACCGCATTGCCGATGGCGGCGGCGAGCGGGCCGTGGGTGGGCTCGCCGGCTCCGAGCGAAGGCTCTTGCGGGCGATCGATGAGCGCGATCTCCACGGCGGGCACTTCGGAAAAACGGAGGATGGGGTAGGCGCCCCAGTGGTCGCTCGTGACGCGCGTGCGGTCGAAGCGCACGGCTTCCTTCAGCACCCAGCTCAGGGTCTGGATGGCGCCGCCCTCCAGCTGGTTGCGCACGCCGTCGGGATGCACCACGCGCCCGACATCCGCCGCCAGCCAGACGCGCTTGACGCGGATCGCCTCCTGCACTTCGACTTCGGCCACCGCCGCGCACCAGGCGCCGTCGTTCTTGTAGCGCGCGTAGCCGATGCCGAGTCCCTCTCCCTCTCGGCGCGCCCGCGTGCGCCAGCCTGCCATCCCTGCCGCGGCTTCGAGCACGGCGCGCCCGCGCTCGTCTTCCAGGTGGCGCAGGCGGAACTCCAGGGGATCGGCGCCGGTCTCCGCGGCGATCTCGTCGAGGAAACACTCCGCGGCGAATACGTTGCAGTGCGCGCCCAGGGCCCTCAGCGAGGACGTGCGCAGCGGCATCGTGAGCAGGCGGTGGCTCACGATGCGCTGCCGGCCGAACGCGTAGCCGGGAATCGCATTGCGCTCGGCCCCGCCGCCGGTGGCGAGCGGGACGTTGATCGAAAGCTGCTGCGCGAAGCCGCGGGCCAGCAACGGCGCCGCATGGAACACCGGCACCGGCAACCGCCCCGGCCGCATGCTGTGGCCGTTGGACCAGAGCGCGTGCTCCCAGTCCACGATGCGGCCTTGCGCATCCACGGTGGCGCGCAGGTCCACCGCCATGGCGGCGCCGACGGGCGACTGCGTGAACTCGTCGGCGCGGCTCCAGAGCACCTGCACCGGATGGCCGGGCACCGCCTGGGCCAGCAGCGCCGCATCGGCAGCGGCATCGTCCGCGCCGTTGTGGCCATAGCAGCCCGCGCCCGGCACGTGGCTGACGGTGATCGCCTCCGGCGCGAGGCCCAGCATCAGGGCGAGGTCCTTGCGCAGCGGATACACGCCCTGCGCGTGGGTCCACACCTCCAGCCGCGTGCCATCGAAGCGCGCGACGCCGCAGGAGGGGCCGATCGAGCCATGGGCGAGGTAGGGGCGCGCATAGCTGGCCGCGAAGCTGCGGCCCGGCGGCGCAGTTGCCTGCGCATTCCTTTCGTGCACGACGCTGCTCTCGACCGGCTGCGAGCGCAGGAAGGCCGGCAGGCCGCCCTCGTCCGGCAGGTTCCCGCCTTCACGCCAGCGCGCAGACGCCTTGAGCTTGCGCACGGCGCGCAGCGCTTCGTCCTCGCTGCGCGCCACCACGGCGAGGAAGCTGCCTTCGCGCACCACGCGCACCACGCCCGGCAGGGCTTCGACTTCGGCGGTGTCCACATCGAGCAGCTCCGCGCCCGGCGAAGGCGAATGCGCCATGCGGCCATACAGCATGCCCGGCAGCACCATGTCGTGCAGGAACACCGGCTGGCCGAGCAGCTTGCCGGCGAGGTCGAGCCGCTGCGGCTCCGCATCCTCTTGCGCCGTCGGAAGGCGTGGCGCAGCGCGTCCGCCGGCCTCGCACTCCAGCAGCGCGGGGTCGGCGAGCTCCCAGTAGCTGGTGCGCAGCTGCGGAGCGCCCCGCACGCGGATCTCGCCGTCGTGCACCTCCAGGTCCTGCACGGCGGCCTCCAGCCGGCGCGCCGCCGCGTCCAGGTAGATCGCACGTGCTTCGGCGCAGACCTGGCGCAGCGCGCCGCCGGAGTGCTGCACCGAGAAGCTGCCGGACGTGAAGCCCTCGTCCGGCGAGCCCGCGGTGCTGGCCGGGAGCATCTCGACGCGGTCGAAGGCGACTTCCAGCTCCTGCGCCACGATGCGGGCCAGTGCGGTGGTGATGCCCTGCCCCAGTTCCACCTTGCCGCTGCGCACCTGCACGCGCCCTGCGGGATCGATGGTGAGCCACGCGGCCAGCCGCGGGTTGTTCTTCAGGCTCGCGGGCAGCGCGCTCATGCTGCATCCTCCGCCGCGCGCAGCACCGCACGCACGATGCGGTTGTGCGCGCCGCAGCGGCACAGGTGGCCGTCGAGCGCGTCGCGCACGCGCGCTTCCGTGGGATGCGGTTCGCTTCGCAGCAGCGCCGTGGCCGTGACGAGGATGCCGGAGAGGCAGTAGCCGCATTGACCGGCCTGCTCCGCGATGAACGCCCGCTGCAGCGTGCCCAGCCGACCGTCCGGCGCGAGGCCTTCCACCGTGACGATGGCCTTGCCCTCCACGGT
>SEAY01000200.1 GCA_004144865.1 Comamonadaceae bacterium | reverse complement strand
CTGGATGTTGGGCCGCTCGGAGCGCCACCAGTCCTGACGACTGATGCTGCATGGTCCCGCGGCGGGTTCAGCGGACGAAATCCGCAAAGCCCGCGATTTTAGCTTTGTTGGCCAACGAAGCGGCGCAGCTGGGTTGCGAGGTCGTCCTGTGCGAGCAGTCGCTGGCGTGCCGCCTGCGTGGTGGCGCGCCATTCGGCGAGCGTTGCTGCATCGAGCGCCGGGAGCGCGCTGCTCCCGAAACCGTTCCACGAGCGATGGAACTGCCGCAGCGACGGCGGGGCGCCGAGCCAGTCCAAGAACGCTTCGAGCTTGACGTGGTGCGCGTCGTCTTCCTGCGGGTAGATCTGCCAGACGAAGGGCGCGCCGGCCCAGAGCGCCCGCACCAGCGAATCCTCGCCGCGCACGAAGTTCAGGTCGCTGGCCCACAGCAGGTGGTCGAAATCGGTCTGGGCGAGGTGCGGGAGGTATGAGATTGATAGCACGCTGCGCCCGTCCGGCGGGCGTTGCAGGCCGATTTGGCTTGAAAGTGCGGCTCGTGTGGCGGCGCTCGCCCGGCCGGCAGTGACCAGGAGACGCGTGGGTTCCAGGCCAGCGTCCAGCTGCGCGAGGAGTTCCGCCAGGCCCGCCGGCTCGTAGCAGAACAGCGTGACCAGGCGCTCGCCCTGCCAGTCGATGCCCTGCGCAGACAGCCACGCCTGCCGATCGAACGCGGCCTGGCGCGTCGGCAATCCTGCCTCGCGCATCAGACCGCCTGTTGCTGCGGTGAAGCCCGGGTAGAAGAAGTACTTGGTCAGCCCTTCGCCCGGCCCGCGAAAAACCGGCGAGGGCAGGCGATGCAGGCGCTCTACATAGGGCTCGGCCGAGAGGTATTCGAGGTTGATCCAGGCATGTTTCTGGCGGCCAGCGACTGCGGCGTCTGCTGCACTTGCAAAGTGCGCTATCAATTCAGGAGCGGGGTCGCAACCGAACGCTTCGATCAGCACATCTGGCGGCGGGGCCGCAACGGCGACTCGCAGCGCTTCTGCGTCGCGCCAGTCGATCACGCTGACGCCGTCGTGGCCCGACGGTGCCATCCAGCCGAGCGCATCGGCGTCGTCGACCCAAAGGCGCACGGCATCGCCCGCGGCCGCGAGCTGACAGGCGAGCCGCCAGCACACGCCGAGGTCGCCGTGGTTGTCGATGACTTTGCAGAAGAGGTCCCAGCGCATCGGCCCATTGTCACTGGGCGTGTCGCTGGGCATGGCACTGGTCGGCCGCGCCACAATAGCCGCCATGTCAGACGTGCATTCCGATCAGTTGCTCAGCGAAGTCGCGGCCCTGCCGCAGTTGCCGGGCGTGTACCGCTACTTCGACGCCGCCGGCGCGGTGCTCTATGTGGGCAAGGCGCGCAACCTGAAGCGGCGGGTGGCCAACTACTTCCAGAAGAGCCACGGCGGCACGCGCATCGGCCACATGATCAGCAAGATCGCGCGCATGGAAACGACCGTGGTGCGTTCCGAGGCCGAGGCGCTGCTGCTCGAGAACAACCTCATCAAGTCGCTCAAGCCGCGCTACAACATCCTCTTTCGGGACGACAAGAGCTACCCGTACCTGAAGATTGCCTCGCACCAGTTCCCGCGCCTCGCGTACTACCGCGGCGCGACAGATCGCAAGCACCGCTACTTCGGGCCTTACCCGAGCGCCTGGGCGGTCAAGGAATCGATCCTGTTGCTGCAGAAAGTGTTCAAGCTGCGCACCTGCGAAGACACGGTTTACGCCAACCGCACGCGTCCTTGCCTGCTGTATCAGATCAAGCGCTGCAGCGGCCCGTGCGTTGGGCACATCGCATCGGAGGACTATGCGGCGGACGTGGCCAACGCGGAAGCCTTCCTGATGGGCGACACGCAGCAGGTGCTGCGCACGCTCGAAGACCGCATGACGGCGCATGCCGAAAAGCTGGAGTTCGAGCAGGCGGCCGAGTTGCGCAACCAGATGTCGGCGATCTCGCGCGTGCTGCACCAGCAATCGATCGAAATCGCATCCGACAAGGACGTCGACATCCTCGCGGTGAAGGTGCAGGGCGGCAA
>SEAY01000021.1 GCA_004144865.1 Comamonadaceae bacterium | reverse complement strand
CGGCGCAGCGCCGCCTGGTCGATGCGGTCCATCAGGTTGGTGGTGCACACGAAGATGCCGGCGAAGCGCTCCATGCCCTGCAGCATCTCGTTGACCTCGGTCACCTCGTAGGTGCGCTGCGCGCCGCGCCTGTCCTGCAGGAAGCTGTCGGCCTCGTCCAGCAGCAGCACCGCCTTTTCGGCCTCGGCCTCGCGGAACATGGCCGCCATGTTCTGCTCAGTTTCGCCGACGAATTTGCTCATGAGGTCGCTCGCCTGCTTGATCAGCAGCGGCTTGTCGAGACTGCGCGCGATGTGCTCGGCCAGCGCCGTCTTGCCGGTACCGGGCGCGCCGTAGAAGCACAGGGTGCCGTGGCCACGCGCACGCAAGGCTTCCACGATGCGCGGCACCTCGAAGCGCGACTCCACGTTCAGCATGTCCAGGTCGTACGTCGTCACGCAAGGACGCGCGCCGCCGTCGGTGCTGCGCGTGCCCAGCGCCCGGTCGGCGTTGCGCAGCTGCCGCTCGATCAGGTCTTCGGCCTGCATGCCTTCCGCCGCGGCAAGGCCGGCGAAGCGCACCGCCGTGCGGATCTGCGCCGGCGTGAGCCCCTTGCGCTCGGTGAGCCTCGCCACGAAGGCGGGCGAGACGTGCACGCCTTCCAGCGTCTTGCGCACCAGGCCCTCGCGCGCTCCCGGCGGCGGCGACTTCAGTTCGAGGTGGTAGGCGAAGCGGCGGCGGAAGGCGGGGTCGATCTGCTCGATGCGGTTGGTCACCCAGATCGTGGGCACGGGATTCGATTCGAGGATCTGGTTCACCCACGCCTTGCCGCTCACGCTGCCCGAAGGCGGCGCGACGATCTGCTCGGCGCGGGCCATCAGTTGCGCGGCCTCGCTGGAGATCGGCGGGAACACGTCCTCCACCTCGTCGAACAGCAGCGCCGCCTGCGCACTGCCCTTGAGGAACACCTGCGCGATCTGCAGCGAGCGGTAGCGATCGCGGCCGCTCAGCGAATTGCCGTCGCGGTCCGCGTACTCCACCTCGAACAGTTCCAGCCCCGCGGCCTGCGCCACCACCTTGGCGAGTTCGGTCTTGCCGGTCCCCGGCGGGCCGTACAGCAGCACGTTGACGCCGGGCTCCTTGCGGTCGATGGCGTTGCGCAGCAAGGCCCGCAGCACGCGCACGTCGTCCTCGACGAAGCCGAAATCCTCCAGCGTGAGATCGCTCTTCGCCGACGGCCGCGTGAACACCGCCATCAGCTCGCTCTGGTCGCGGTACTCGCGCATCAGCACCGGCGGCAGCTTCTCGCTCACCTTCATCAGGTCCGCCAGGTCCGTGATGTTGTGCTCCGAGATCAGGTTCTCCACCAGGCCGATGCGCTCCAGGCGCGAGCCGGCGCGCAGCGCCTCGCCGACGTCGGCGGCATTGACGCCCGCCACTTCCGCGATCGCGGCATACGCCTCCGGGGCGTTGTTCACCTTGAACTCCACCAGCAGGCTGCGCAGGTCGCGCTGGTAGCGCGCCAGCGTTCCATACAGCAGCAACGCGCGTTCGGCCTTGTTCAACTGCAGCAGGGTGGCCAGCGCGTCGATGTTCTTCTCCACCAGCGTGGAGTGCTTCTTGAGCGCGTGCGTCAGCCAGTCGCCCGTGACGGCCAGCACCGACAGCAGGTCCTTGGGCTGGTCCTTCGCGTATTCGTCCAGGTAGAAGAACAGCGTGCCTTCCTCGTACGGGCCGCGCCAGACGCCGTGGCGTTCCAGGAATTCGCGCGGCGCGAGCTGCTCGTGCCCGCGCCAGAACTCGTTGTCCTTGCAGCGCCGCCCCAGGAATTCGCGCAGGCGCTCCAGCGACGGCAGCGGCCACACCAGGTGCCGCCCGGCCAGCGACAGCAGGCCATTGAGGTCGCGCCGCACGTTGAACTTCCCGCCCTGCTTCGCCGCGAGCGTGAGGACGAAGTGCGAGCACATCAGGTCGAGGACGGGCGCGTCCTTGAGACCCGGTGAGGGCAACACTTGCAGATCCAGCGAACGCTTGGCCAATCGACCTCCGTGGGCAGGGGGGCGCCTTACGATAGCGCGGGTTGATGCTACATGGAAAGCCGCGCGGCGGTGGCCGCTGCACCGCCGGTCCGCAGGACAAGCACAATCCCCTCCCATGATCGGACTGCAAGACATCCGCGCCGCCGCCGCCCGCCTGCATGGGCAGGTGCTGAACACGCCGTGTGTGGAATCGCGCACGCTCTCGCAGATCACCGGCTCCCAGGTGTTCCTGAAGTTCGAGAACCTGCAGTTCACCGCTTCCTTCAAGGAGCGCGGCGCCTGCAACAAGCTGGTGCAGCTCAGCAACGACGAGAAGAAGCACGGCGTGATCGCCATGAGCGCCGGCAACCACGCGCAGGGCGTGGCGTACCACGCGCAGCGGCTCGGGCTGCGGGCCGTGATCGTCATGCCGCGTTTCACGCCCATGGTGAAGGTGGAGCGCACGCGCAGCTTCGCCGCCGAGGTGGTGCTGCACGGGGACACGCTGGAGGAGGCGCGCGCCCACGCCCAGGAGCTCGCGCAGGCTCAGCAGCTCACCTTCGTGCATCCCTACGACGACGAAGCCATCATCGCCGGCCAGGGCACGGTGGCGCTGGAGATGCTGGAGGCCGTGCCGCAGCTGGACACGCTGGTGGTGGCTATCGGCGGCGGCGGTCTGATCGGCGGGATCGCGGCCGCCGCCAAGGCGCTGAAGCCGGGCATCCGCGTGATCGGCGTGCAGGCGCTGCGCTTTCCCAACATGTTCAATGCGGTGAAGCACCAGTCGCTGCCGCAGGGCGGATCGACGATCGCGGAAGGCATCGCGGTCGGGCGGCCGGGGCACTTCACGCAGCAGCTGGTGGAGCAGTACGTCGACGACATCCTGCTGGTGGACGAGGGCGACATCGAGCAGGGCATCGTGATGCTGCTGGACATCGAGAAGACCCTGGTCGAGGGCGCCGGCGCGGCGCCGCTGGCCGCCATGATGAAGGAGCCGCAGCGCTTCACCGGGCGCAAGGTCGGGGCGGTGCTGGGCGGCGGCAACATCGACCCGATGCTGCTGGCGGCCATCATCCAGCGCGGCATGGTGCGCGCCGGGCGGTTGGTGCGGCTGAAGGTGTGCGCGCGCGACGTGCCCGGCTCGCTGGCGAAGATCACGGCGATCGTCAGCGAGGCGGGCGGCAACATCGACGAGGTGCATCACCAGCGCGCCTTCACGCTGCTGGCCGCGCAGAACGTGGAGATCGAACTGGTCGTGCAGACGCGTGGGCGCGAACACGTGCAGTCCCTGCTGGAGGCGCTGCGCGCCGCCGGCTTCGAAGCGGAGGAGATCTGATGGAGAAGGAAACGCTGCAGGGCGCGTTGCCCGAATACTTCGCGCCCTGGGTGCAGGACCTGGGCCTCGTGGTGGAGGCCTTCGATGCCGACAGCGTGACGCTGCGCCTGCCGCAGGACGCCAAGCTGTCCCGCGTGGGCGAAATGCTCTGCGGCCAGGCCATGATGGCCGCCGCGGACACCGCCATGGTGCTGGCGCTCATCAACCAGTCCGGCGCCTTCCGGCCCTGCACCACGGTGCAGATGAACACCAGCTTCCTCAAGCCGCTGTCGGGCCAGGATGCCCTGGTGCAGGCGCGCGTGCTGCGCGCCGGCAAGACGCTGGCTTTCGGCGAGATCGACATCCGGGGCGCCAACGATGGGAAGAGCGCCTGTCGGGCGACCACGACCTACGCCCTGCTCTGACAAGGGGCGGGGAGGCGGCGCGCTAGAATCCGCGCATCCGGAAGTGATTCAGAGGTAACCATGACCAGCCCCAACGAGCCCGCCCACAAGGGCCACGACTTCGAGCCGCAGGATCCCGTGGAGGCCGTGGTGCCCGCCATTCCCGTGGTGCTGCCGATGGTCGGCGCCGCGCTGATGTTCCTGCTGGCCTTCATCGCCATCTACATGGCCTGAGCCCCCGCAAAAGGCTCTTCCGCCAAGGCCCCCGTGCTGTCAAGCCGGGGGCTTTTGTTTGCCCGGCCGTTACACGCGCATAAGGCCATGCATCTTTTGCATGGAATAGGTTCGAGCCCATGCGCCTGCTGCTGCTCCGCTACCTAAAATGGGCGCCTCCCAGCCGACCCCCGGCGGTTCCGCCTCCGCCCCAGCCGACTGTGCAGAAGCCTGTTTTCAAAGGGCGCGCCCGGGCTGCCTCGCCTCCTTTGGAAACACGCTTTTCAACTTAGGAGCCTCGAGGATGAACTCTCCCGTCATGCAGGGCCTGAATCTCCAGACCCCCGCCTACGTGAAGAATGCCCGGCTGATCGCCTGGGTCGCCGACATGGTCGCGCTGTGCAAGCCCGACGCCGTGCACTGGTGCGACGGCAGCAAGGAGGAATACGACCGCCTTTGCCAGCTGCTGGTGGACAACGGCACCTTCAAGAAGCTCGATCCGGCCAAGCGTCCCGGCTCGTTCCTGGCCTGCTCGGACCCGAGCGACGTGGCGCGCGTGGAGGACCGCACCTTCATCTGCTCCGCGAAGAAGGAAGACGCAGGCCCCACCAACAACTGGGTGGCCCCCGCCGAAATGCGCCAGACGCTGCAGCCGCTGTTCGACGGCTGCATGAAGGGCCGCACGATGTACGTCGTGCCCTTCTCGATGGGGCCGCTAGGCTCGCCGATCGCCCACATCGGCATCGAACTCTCCGACAGCGCCTACGTGGCCGTGAACATGCGCATCATGACGCGCATGGGCAAGGCCGTGTACGACGTGCTGGGCGTCGATGGCGAGTTCGTGCCCTGTGTCCACACCGTGGGCGCGCCGCTGCAGCCCGGGCAGAAGGACGTGGCCTGGCCGAACAACAAGACCAAGTACATCGTGCACTACCCCGAGACGCGCGAGATCTGGTCGTACGGATCCGGCTACGGCGGCAACGCGCTGCTGGGCAAGAAGTGCTTCGCGCTGCGCATCGCCTCCACCATGGGCCGCGACCAGGGCTGGCTGGCCGAGCACATGCTGATCCTGGGCGTGACTTCGCCGCAAGGCAAGAAGTACCACGTCGCGGCGGCCTTCCCCTCGGCCTGCGGCAAGACCAACTTCGCCATGCTGATCCCGCCCAAGGGTTTCGAGGGCTGGAAGGTCACCACGATCGGCGACGACATCGCCTGGATCAAGCCCAACGCGGACGGCCGCCTGTACGCGATCAACCCGGAAGCCGGCTATTTCGGCGTCGCGCCGGGCACCAACTACAAGACCAATCCGAACTGCATGGAGTCGCTCAGCCGCGACGTCATCTTCACCAACGTGGCCCTCACCGATGACGGCGACGTGTGGTGGGAAGGCATGGACGGCGAACCGCCGGCCCACGCCATCGACTGGCAGGGCAAGGACTGGACGCCCCAGATCGCGCGCGAAACCGGCGCCAAGGCCGCCCATCCCAACGCCCGCTTCACGGTGGCCGCCACCAACAACCCGGCGCTGGATCCCGCGTGGGACGACCCGGCCGGCGTGCCCATCGACGCCTTCATCTTCGGCGGCCGCCGTTCCACCACGGTGCCGCTGGTGACCGAGGCGCACGACTGGGTGGAAGGCGTGTACATGGCCGCCACCATGGGCTCGGAGACCACCGCGGCCATCATCGGCCAGCAGGGCGTGGTGCGGCGCGACCCGTTCGCCATGCTGCCTTTCACCGGCTACAACATGAGCGACTACTTCCAGCACTGGCTGAATCTCGGCCGCAAGCTGGAAGCCTCGGGCGCCAGGCTGCCGAAGATCTTCACCACCAACTGGTTCCGCAAGGGCGAGGACGGCAAGTTCGTCTGGCCCGGCTACGGCGAGAACATGCGCGTGCTCAAGTGGATGATCGACCGCATCGAAGGCAAGGTGGCCGGCGAGAAGCACCCGTTCGGCATCAGCCCCAGCTACCAGGAACTGAACTGGGAAGGCCTGCCCTTCACGCCGGAGCAGTTCCGCCAGGTGATCGACATCGACCTGCCGGCCTGGGAGAAGGAGCTGGAACTGCACCACGAACTCTTCCAGCAGCTGGAGCATCGCCTGCCGCAGGAGCTGAAGGCAACCAAGGCGAAGATCGAGAAGCGGCTGGCGGCCTGAGCCCCCTCCCCGACCCCGTGCCGGCGGGGTCCCGAAAGACAAAAGCCACCCGACGGGTGGCTTTGTCTTTTCACGGCCTGGAAACTCAGTCGCGCCAGGGCTTCAGGTGGTACTTCACCGGGGCTTCCGCGGCCGGCGCCGCCTGCGACTGCAGCCATTGCTGCTGCCGGGCGCGGGCGCGGCGGCGAGCCACGCGGTGGGACCACCCATCCAGCACCCGCAGCAGCGGGGACGGCAGGAGCTGGACGAGCTGGACGACGAGGGAGGCCTGGGCGGTGCTGGCCATCGCTCGCCTCCGGGTCAGTAGTAGGCGCGGGTGTCGCGCAGCGCGTCGCGGCTCATCGCGCGGCTCAGGTCGGCCATCACGCGGGCGTCGGTCAGCGCCAGGTTCCACAGCTTGTCGTCTTCGCGGCGCTGGCGGCGGGCGGCGGCCAGGGTGGCGAAGCCGGCACGGGCCTTGGCGGCCAGGCGGGTGACGGGCGAGCCGAGCAAGGCCAGGCCATGCAGCAGGCCGCGGGTGACGCTCAGGCCAGCCAGGGCTTCCAGGCCGCGGGTGACGCGGTCGATGCCGCCGTGCTGGGCAGGATATTCAGCTTGGATAAAGCGTGCCATTTTTTCTTCCCCTTCGAAACGCTTGTGGCGATATTGCCGGGTGCGTGGAGTGAATACTAGGGTCAACCCTGATATTTCGCCAATTTTGTTTGATGATGCCTATCATTCACGAATCGTATGGCTCTCACCAATTTCCGGACCCTGGACCTGAACCTGCTGCGGGTCTTCGACCAGGTCATGGCCGAGCGCAACCTCACCCGGGCCGCGCGCAACCTGTCGATGACCCAGCCGGCCGTGAGCAACGCCCTCACCCGCCTGCGCGACGCCCTGGACGACAGGCTAGTCACCCGCAGCGCCCGTGGCGTGGAGCCCACGCCCCGGGCCCTGGCGATCTGGCCGGCGATCGCCGACGCCCTGCGCCAGCTGGAGGCCTCCATCACGCCCGGGCAGTTCGTCGCCGCCGAGGCGACCACCACGTTCAGCGTGGCGATGGCCGACGCGACCGCCGCCGAACTGATGCCCGGCCTGGTGGAAATCATGGAGCGCGACGCGCCCGGGGTGACGGTGCGCTGCCAGCCGCTGACCACGCGCGACCCGCGCCGCCTGCTCGACGAAGCCCAGATCGACATCGCCGTGGGCTTCTTCCCCGCGGTGCTGGCCGACCTGACCGCGCAGGCGCAGACCGGCGGGATGGCCGCCTTCGACCACCAGCGCCTGTACGACGGGCGCTACGTGTGCGTAATGCGCAGGGACCATCCGCTCGCGCGCGGGCCGCTCACGCTCAAGCGCTTCTGCGAGGCGCGCCACATGCTGGTGAGCTTCTCGGGCCGGCCTTACGGCTTCATCGACGAGGCCCTCGCGTCGCTGGACCGCAAGCGGCGCGTGGTGTTGACCGTCAACCAGTTCTTCACCGCTGGCCGGGTGGTGGCGAGCTCGGACCTGCTCACGGTGCTGCCGCAGCACTTCATCAACACGACGGGGCGCGCGGAGCAACTGGTGCAGCGCGACCTGCCCTTCGACGTGCCGCCCGTGCACGTGGACGCGCTGTGGCACCGCCGGCAAGGCCAGCGCAGCGACCATGCGTGGCTGCGCCTGGCCCTCGCCGCTTCGGCGCGCCAGGCCTTCGCGCGCGACGCGGCGTAGCGCGGACGGCGTTCCCGGACCTGTCCGACGCAGGGCCATCGCGGGCCCCCGCACAATCGGGGCGGTGAAGATCCAGCTCATGTCCGACCTGCACCTGGAGGGCCTGCCGGCTTTCCAGCCCCGTCCCGCCCCCGACGCCGACCTGCTGGTGCTGGCCGGCGACGTCGGCTCCTACCAGCGCGGCTCGCGGCTGCAGGACCCGGATTTCGGGCTGGCCCGCTTTTCGCCGCTGCACGGCTGGCCGGTGCCGGTGCTCTACGTGCCGGGCAACCACGAGTACGACGCCCTCGACTTCGACGAGACGCACGCGCGCCTGCGTGAGACGTGCGATCGCCTGGGCATCACCTGGCTCGAACGCGAGATGCTGGTGCGCGGCGACGTGCGCTTCGTCGGCACCACGCTCTGGGCCGACTTCGATGCCCTGGTGCTGCAGCCCGGGCTGCCCGAGCCCACGCTGCAGGAACAGATGAAGCAGCGCGAAAAGGCCTTCCGCGCCGCCAACTTCTACCTGCGCAAGGCGGCCGCCCTGCGCCATGGCGAGCTCATGCTGGCCGAAGGATGGCGCGAACAGGCGCTCCTGTGCCAGGACTGGCTGCGCGGCGCGCTGGCGCAGCCCTTCGCGGGCACCACCGTGGTCGTGACGCATTTCGCGCCCAGCCTGCGCAGCGCCGATCCGCGCTACGGCGTCACGCCGGCCACCGCGGGCTTCTGCAATTCGCTGCAGGACCTGATGGCGCAGGCGGACTTCTGGCTGCACGGCCACCTGCACTGCGCGCACGACTACGTCGAGGAAGGCTGCCGCGTGGTGACCAACACCCTCGGTTATGCGAACAAGGGCGAGCAGGAAGCCTTCCGGCCCGACTTCGTCCTGGACCTCGCGCGCCTGCACGCGTGAGCCTTTGGGAACAACTGGGACAGGGGCTTTACACAAGCGAAAGACGCTGCTGCGGCAAAGCGCGCACACTGCATCCACAACAAGTCTTCACGGGAGTGATGGTCATGAAGCCGCTGTGGACGCAGACGCTCGCATGGATCGTCGCCATCCTCGTCGCCCTCCTTTTCGCCGTGGCGGGCAGCGACAACACGCCGGCGCCCGGCGTGCTCGACCTCTTGTCCCACGGGTCGGAAACGCCGCGCTGACGGCGCGCCTCAGGCCGCCGGGCCGAGTGCCTCGCGCGCGGCCGCGGTGAGCGCCGCGCTCAGCTGGTCGAGCAGCGTGGATTCGAGATTCCAGCAATGCCAGTAAAGCTGCACCGGCACGCGCGTGCCGGGTGCGACGTCGACCAGCTGGCCCTGCGCCACCAGTCCGCGCACCAGCAGTTCGGGCACCACGCTCACGCCCCAGCCGGCCAGCACCGCGCGCACCTGCCCCTCCGAACTCGGCACGAACAGCTGGTGCAGCGACACGCGCTTGAGTCCGGTGGCATGCGCGACGAACTGCGCCTGCATGTCGTCCTTGCGGTTGAAGGCGACGAAGGGCACGTCCTTGAAGTTGTGCGGCGTCAGGCCCTGCGGAAAGCGCTCGCGCGCGTGGGCGGGTTGCGCCACCGCGAGGTAATCCATGGCGCCCAGCGGCACCACCTTGCAGCCGCGCAGCGCCTGCTTCACCGTGGTGACGCAGCCCAGCACGTGGCCCTCGCGCAGCCACTCGTGGGTGAAGTCCTGGTCGTCGGTGACGATCTCCAGCGGCAGCCCCTTGCGCGCGATGCCGTCGAGCGCGGGCAGCGCCCAGGTGGCGATGCTGTCGGCGTTCACCGCCAGCGAGATGCGCTCTTCCTCCCGCGCGCCGGCCGTCGCGCTGGGCGCGAGGTCGTGCAGCTCGCGCTCGATATCGGCGCGCAGCAGCCGCATCTGCCGCGTGTGCTTCAGCAGCAGCAACCCGGCCGGAGTGGCCTTCAGGGGACGGCTGCGCACGACCAGCACGGTGCCGACCTGCGCCTCCAGCGCCCGCAACCTCTGCGATACGGCGGACTGCGTGACGTGCAGCCGCTGCGCCGCGCGTTCGAAGCCCCCTTCTTCCACGATGGCGGCGAGACATTCAAGCGCAGCGGGATCGAAGGTCTGCATGGATTAGCAATCCTGATGGTGGCGCTCTAAGTTTAATTTGGCTTTTGATTTCGGCGCGCCTGTCGCAAAGTGCAGGCCATGCAAACGCTCGTCCTAGGCGCCGGCATCATCGGCATCAGCACCGCTTGGCACCTGGCCCAGCGCGGCCATGAAGTGATCGTGGTGGATCGCCAGCGCGATGCCGCCCTGGAGACCAGCTTCGCCAACGCGGCGCAGATCTCGGTGAGCTACTGCGAGCCCTGGGCCAACCGCCATGCGCCGGCCAAGCTGCTCAAGTGGATGTTCCGCAACGACGCGCCGCTGCTGTTCCGCCCGCAGCTGGACTGGCAGCAATGGCGCTGGGGCCTGCAGTTCCTGGCCCAGTGCAACGACGCCGCCTTCGAGCGCAACGTGCAGCAGCTGGTGGCGCTGGGCGCGTACAGCCATGCGGCGCTGAAGGACGTGGTGGCCGCCACCGGCATCGAATACAACCGGCTGGAGCGCGGCATCGCGCACTTCTACACCGACCAGAAGGCCTTCGACGATGCGGGCGTGGCCGCCGGGCTGATGCAGCGGTACGGCGTGGACCGCCAGGTGGTGAGCCGCGAGGCGCTGTTCGCCATCGAGCCGGCGTTCCGCAACTTCGACCGCATCGTGGGCGGCACCTACACCTCCACCGACGAGAGCGGCGATGCCCGCCTGTTCACGCAGAAGCTGGCCCAGCTGTGTGCGGCACGCGGCGTGCAGTTCCTGTACGGCCACGACATCGAGCGGCTGGAGACGGCAGGCGGCGCCATCGAGGCGGTGCGCGTGAGAGACCGCACCACGGGCATCGTGCAGCGCCTGCAGGCCAACGACGTGGTCGTGGCGCTGGGCTCGTACACCGCGCCGCTGCTGCGCCAGGTGGGCGAGGACCTGCCGATCTATCCGGGCAAAGGCTATAGCGCGACCTTCAAGCTGAAGAAGCCGGCGGACGCGCCTTTCGTGAGCAGCATCGACGACGAAGTGAAGGTGGCGATGAGCCGCCTGGGCGACGAGCTGCGCGTGGCGGGCACGATCGAAGTCTCCGGCTACGACGCGACCTTGGACTCGCAACTGGCGCAGGACCGCTGCCGCATGCTGGCCGCACGCATCGAGCAGGTGCTGCCCGGCGTGTGCGACACGCGCCTGCCGGAAGAAGGCGGCGAGCCGAAGTTCTGGACCGGCCTGCGCCCTGCGACGCCGACCAACATCCCGTACATCGGCCGCACACGGGTGCAGGGCCTGTGGGTGAATGCGGGGCACGGCACGCTGGGGTGGACGCACGGCGCGGGGTCGGGCAAGGCGATGGCGGATCTGATCGAGGGCAAGGTGCCGCGGATGAATTTCCGGTTCCACGGGTTTGGGCGGCAGGACGCGGAGATGGGGCTGGCCGCGGCGTGATTCGGTCGTCGGGGTTCGGCTTCGCGCTCACCCCGACCTACGGGGAGGCGTCCTCATGTAGGTCGGGGTGAGCCCGAAGGCGAACCCCGACGCTCCACCCGCCACAACCGCCCACACCCTCACCCGTTCAGAATCTGCCACACCTTCATGGGCGTCAGCGGCATCTGCAGCCCCGCCGCCGCATCCTTCTTCCCCGCGCGCGCCAGCGCATCGGCCACCGCATTCACCACGCTCGGCGTCGCGCCTATGGTGCCGAGCTCGCCCACGCCCTTCACCCCCAGCGGATTGTTCTTGCTGGGCACCGTCTCGTTCATCTCCGTCACGAACTCGCAGGCGACGACGTCGGCGCGCGGCGCCGCATAGTCCATCAGGCTGCCCGTGACCGGCTGGCCGCTCTCGCGGTCGTAGACCATGTGCTCGCAGAGCGCCTGGCCGATGCCCTGCACCGCCCCGCCATCGAGCTGCCCACGCACGATCATCGGGTTCACCACGCGGCCGATGTCGTTGACGCTGGAATAACGCACCACCTGCACCACGCCGGTCGCCGGATCGATCTCCACCTCGCTGACGTGGCAGGCGTTGGGCCAGCTCGGGCCCGCCACCGTGCTGGTGTGGTCGATGAAGATGCGCCGCTCCGGCTGGCGACCCGCCAGCTCGAACAGGTCGATGCCGAGGTCGGTGCCTTTCACGGTGAAGCGGCCGCCGCCGTAATCCAGGTCGTCCGGTGCCGCCTCCAGCTCCTTGCCGGCGAGCTGGCGCGCCTGGTCCAGCGTCTTCTCGGCGCCCAGGTGCAGCGACGAGCCGCCGGCAAACAGCGAGCGCGAGCCGGCGCTGCCGAAGCCGTCGCCGCGGTCGGTGTCGCCCAGCACCACGCGCACCTTGTCCATGGGCACGCCGAACACGTCGACCACCAGCTGCGCCAGCGTGGTCGCGATGCCCTGCCCCATCTGGTTGACGGCGGAGAACACCTCGATCACGCCGTCGGCCTTCACTTCCACCGTGACGCGCTCTTCCAGCACGTTGCCGCCGGTCCACTCCAGGAAAGTCGCGATGCCCAGGCCGCGCAGCTTGCCGTGGGCCTTGCTCTGCGCCGCGCGCGCCTCGAAGCCGCTCCAGTCGGCGAGGTCCAGGCCCTCGTCCATGATCTTCTCGAACTCGCCCACGTCGTACACCTGCCCCATCGGGTTGCGGTACGGCATCTGTTCCGGGCGGATAAAATTGCGGCGGCGCAGCTCGATGCGGTCGATGCCGGTCTGCCGCGCGGCCTCGTCCATCAGGCGCTCCATGATGAAGATCGCCTCCGGGCGCCCGGCGCCGCGGTAGGCCGCCGTGCACATGGTGTTGGTGAGCACCGCCTGGAAGTGGTAGTCGATCACGGGCACGTCGTACACGCTGGTCGACACCCACGGGCCGATCAGCAGCGGGATCAGCATGCCGGTGGCCGTCGCATACGCCCCGACATTGGCCAGCGTGCGCAGCCGCACCGCGAGGATCTTGCCTTCTCCCGAGAGCGCAAGCTCCGCCTGCGCGCGCTGGTCGCGGCCGTGGCTCGCGGCCAGGAACTCCTCGCTGCGGTCCGGCACCCATTTCACCGGCCGCTTGAGCGTCCAGGCGGCCCAGGCGGTGGCGGCGTCTTCCGGATAGATGCCGGTCTTCATGCCGAAGCCGCCGCCCACGTCGCCCACCGTCACCCGCACCTGCTCGCGCGGGATGCCCAGGATGTCGTTGGCCAGCGAGTTGCGCACGCCCGAGGGCATCTGGCTGCTCATGCGCAGGGTGAGGCGCCCGTCTTCCGCGGTCCACGCCAGCACCGAACGCGGCTCGATCGACAGCGGCACCAGGCGCTGGTTGACCACCTCCAGCTTCACCACGTGCGCGGCCTGCGCGAAGGCCTGCGCGGCTTGCGCCGCATCACCGTGCTTCAGTTGCGCAGCGACGTTGTTCTGCGCGCCGTCGAAGACCGCCGGCGCCCCGGGGGCGACCGCGTCCGTGAGGCCCACCACGTGGGGCAGCTCCTCGTACTCCACCCACACCGCCTCCGCCGCATCGCGCGCCTGCTGCAGCGTCTCGGCGATGACCAGGGCCACGGCCTCGCCGACGTAGCGCACGCGCTCATGGGCCAGGATGTAGCGCGGCGCCGTGGCGACGCCGGAGCCGTCCGGCAGGCCCGGCAGCGTGGGGATGGGCTTCACGCCGGCCGCCACCAGCTCCGCGCCCGTCACCACCTTCAGCACGCCCGGCATGGAAGCCGCATTGGCCGTATCGATGGAGACGATGCGCGCGTGCGGATAGGGCGAGCGCACGAACAGCGCGCGCAGCTGACCCGCGGGCACGATGTCGTCGGTGTACTGGCCGTGGCCCTTGAGCAGGCCCTCGTCCTCGATGCGCTGCACGGCGCGGCCGCTGCCGAAACGGGTGGCGATGTCTGCGGTGTCGGTGGTCATGGGCCGCAGTCTCCCAAATTTTGCCAAAGCGCGCAGCCCGCAACCATGTGTAGGCCGGGTTGCGCGCGCAGCCGCACCCCGGCGATGGGTCGGACCCTCAGCGCGAGGCGGGTCCGTCCCCCTGGATCTTGGTCGCCGTCCAGCGCAGCAGGTCCAGCCACATCTGGCGCGTCTCGGCGTCCAGCGGCGTGCGCAAGGCGTTGGGCAGCTCGATGGTCACCACCGGCACCTTCTTGTGCACGCCGCCGTAGTTGCCCAGCGACCCCGGGAAGATCCCGACCTGGTCCAGGTAGAGCCGGCCCAGCTTGGAAGGCGGCACCGACGGGCCGTCGAAATCGAGCACCCCGTAGGGCGCGTGGATGGAGACGATCAGGTGCGGCTTGAAGCCCTGCATCTGGTCGTGCAGGAAGCGCGTTTCCGGCTCCGACAGCGGCTTGGGCCCGGGCCAGCGCCGCGGGTCCTTGCGGGTGCGCTTCTCCCAGTAGACGGCCGCGTCACGTTCCCAGTTGGGGGTGGGAAAGTTGCGGTTGAGGTCCACGCCGTTGGAGTTCACGCGCTTGGGCGGCTGCCCCAGCAGGCCGTCGGGATTGAGGATCGGCACGAAGCGCCAGTGGATGGGCTGCGGCATGTCCACGTGCTCGTCGCGCGCCAGGCGCAGCCAGTGCAGCGCGACGGACGTCGACGAAAGCTCGTCGCCGTGGATGCCGCCCACTACCAGCACGCGCAGCCGGCCATGGTGGGCGCCGATGTCGCGCATGTACAGCGGCGTGCCCTGCACGGACTTGACCCCGCTGTCCACGAGCTTCGCGGATTCGCACAAGGGCCGGGTGACGTTCGGCAGCCTGCCGACGATGCGCTCGCAGAGTCCCGGCGCCGCGGCATGGGCGCCCCCCGCGAGCGCCAGCAGGACCAGCGCCGCACACGACCATCTCTTCACTCGTCCCTCTCTCCTGCCTCGTAAAGTGTTTCCCGGCCCATCCGGTCCAGCACCAGTTCCGCCGTCCACGGCAGCATCAGCGAGCCGCAGCGGCTGTCGCGGTACAGCCGCTCCAGCGGCAGGTGCTTCATCATGCTCTGGCCGCCGCAGGTGCGGATGGCCAGCCGCGCGATGTCGTTGGCACCTTCCATCACCGTGTACTGCGCAGCATACAGGCGAAGCCTTTCGTCCTTGGAGGGATTCGGGCGCGCCTCCAGCACGGCGCGCAGGAAGAGGCTGCGCATCTGTTCTAGCTGGATGCGCATCTGCGCGACCGCCACCTGCTTGGTGGGGTACATGCGGCGCTTGACCGGCGGCTCGCCCGGCACCTCGCCGCGCAGGTAGCGCACGGTGAAGTCGTAGGCGGCGTTGGCCACGCCCAGGTATGTGGGCGCCAGCGTGAAGAACATCGCCGGCCAGGTCTGCGCGCCCTTGAAGTACACGCCGCGCGGCATGAGCTGCTCGTCGTCGCTGACGAAGACGTCCTGGAACGTGAGGTTGCGGCTGACCGTGCCCCGCATGCCCAGAGGATTCCACTCGCCGCTGATGGCGAAGCCCGGGCTGGTGGCCGGCACCGCGAGGTACAGCGTGTCGCGCGCGTCCGGCTTCTCGTCGCCCTTGTCCTCGGTGCAAAGCACGCCGTAGTAGTTGGCGGCGCCGGACAGCGAGGCGAAGATCTTGCGGCCGTTCACCAGCCAGCCGCCCTCCACCTTGCGCGCCGTGGTCCCGAAGGGCGCGCGGCCCGCGGCGGCGGCGCTGCCTTCCGAGAAGGGCTGCGCGTAGATCGCGCCCTGCTCCACCACCCGCCGGAAATGCAGCTGGCTGCGGCGCGCATGTTCGGCGCGCTGGGTCTCCGTCATCGGGATGCCGTCGGCCAGCACGCCCGTCCACATGGTGGACGACACGTGCATGTTCCAGGTGAGCGCGGTGGCGCCGCAGAAGCGCCCGACCTCGGCGGCCACCATCATGTAGGTGGCGTAGTCGGCGCCCAGGCCGCCGTGCGCCTCGGGCACGCAGATCTTCAGCAGCCCGGCCGCGCGCAGGTCGTCGTAGTTGGCGAAGGGGAAGCTGGCCTCCTCGTCCCATTGCGCCGCCCGCGCCGCGAAGCGGTCGCGTCCCAGCCCGTGGGCCAGCGCCAGCAGAGACCGCTGCTTCGCGGTGAAAGCGTGGTCGCCGACGGCGGGAGTGAAGTCCAGGCTGGCGCTTGCGTGCATTGCGTCTCCTTGCTCAGTGCAGCAACGGCCCCGGCAGCGCCAGGAAGTTGAGCAGCAGCGCGTCGAATTCCTCGGGCGCTTCCAGGTTCTGCAGGTGCCCGATGCCCTTCATCTCGAGGAAGGTGCTGCCGGCGATGGCCTGCGCCATCTTCTTCATCACGGACGGCGGGGCGTTGCGGTCGTGTTCCCCGGCCAGCAGCAGCGTGGGCACGTGGATGTTGCCCAGGTTGTCGCGCCGGTCGAAGGTCACGATGCATTCCAGCGCGCGGCGGTACGTGGCCGCCGGCACCAGGCCCATGCAGTGGGTCGCGAGGCGCACGCCTTCGGGCAAGGAGCCGGGACCCACCATCCGGGGCACGAGCGTCTCGGCCAGTTCGGCCATGGACTGGCCGGCGTCGAGGGGCGCGGTGCGCTGCGCGATGAACTCGCGCTGCCAGTCGCCATCGGGCTTGCCGAACGCGGGCGAGGTGCCGCACAGCACCAGGCGGCTCACCAGCTCGGGCCGGCGCGCCACCACCTCCTGCGCCACCATGCCGCCCATGCTGTGGCCGACCAGGATCACGTTGTCGACCTTGAGGCTTTCGATCAGCTGCACGCAGCTTTGCGCCAGGCCCTTGAAGGTGTAGGGCTCGATGGGCGCGCTGTGGCCGTAGCCGGGCATGTCCCAGGCAACGGCGCGGTAGCCGGCCGAGGCGAGCGACTCGACCTGGGGGGCGAAGGCGAGATGGCCGCCGCCGATGCCATGCAGCATCAGGACGGTGGGCCCGCCGCCGCCGAGGCTCGTGAATGCGGGCGTGGAAGTCATGACAGGAGTCGACCCGCATCGACCACGGTGGTTCCGTCGAGCCGCACCGTGCAATGACGCAGTGGCAAGTCGAAATGCCCCTGCGTGTGCCGGCCGGCCACTTCGTTCGCCCCCGTGCTGTAGAGAAAATTGCCTGCGAAGGCGCGCAGCTCGGTGCCGTTGAAATCGCGCTTGTCGTACAGCGCCATGCTGTCCCAGCGCGCCGCGGCGTTGAGGCCGTAACCCACATGGCTGACCGCATAGGCTTCGCGGTCGCCCCAGGCCGCGATGTAGCTGCGCATGAGTTCCGCGTCCACGCCGGCGCCTTCGATGTGCGTGATGGCGTCGTTCTCGATGCGCAGCGTGACGGGCTGCTCCAGGTAGCGCTTGAAGGTGAGGTTGACGTCGCCGGGCGCCAGCACCAGCGTGCCGTGGACGCTGCCCTCCGCCGGAAACGCCAGCGCCAGCCCGCCGGGCCAGTGGGTCATGGTGCCCGGGCGCGTCGTGTAGCCCCAGTTGCCGCCGCACACGGCGCCCTGCAGCGAGATGGTGAGATCGGTGCCGGCAGCGGACGTGACGCGCATCTGCCGCGCCGCGCGCAGGCGCTTGACGTGCTCCTTCACCAGCGGCTCGATGGCGTCGTCGGGCAGCAGCCGCGCGAGCGCTTCCGGGTGCTCATTGCTCACATAGAGCACCCGCGCGCCACCCTTCAGGATGGCGGGCAGTTCGGGCGCGTGCATCAGGCCTTCGACCGTGCAGTCCACCACCAGCGTGCTGCCAGCCAGCGCGGAGACGACGGGCGCGATCTGCCGCAGCACCGGCGAGGCGCCGGTGGAACGCGCCACCGGCAGTTGCGCGCTGAACACGCTGGGAAGCATCACGCTGAACACCTGCGCCCCGCGGCGGGCGGCAGCGAGGCGGGCCAGTTCGGGCAGGATGGGACGGCTCTGGCTTTCGCTCAGTACCGCCACGGTGTCGCCAGGCTGCAGGCCGCAGCGCGCAAGCACCGCCTCGAAGGCATCCAGCCACGCGGGCTCCATGGTTTCCTGCAGCATGCGGTCGACGCGCCTTGAAGGGTTCGGGCCATAATACATGAAATTTCATGCAATCCACCCTGCCATGAGCCCGCCCCGCCAGGCCCAGCCGCCGAGCTTTTCGGCCCCCGAATTCCGGGCCGCCCTGGGCATGTTCGCCACCGGCGTGACCATCGTCACCGCACGCACGGCCGAGGGCCAGCTGATCGGGCTGACGGCCAATTCGTTCAACTCCGTGTCGCTCGCGCCGCCGCTGGTGCTGTGGAGCCTGTCGCGCGCCGCCGCGTCGATGGCGGTGTTCAGCGGCGGCTCGCACTACGCGATCAACGTGCTCGCCAACGACCAGAAGGCGCTGGCGGAACGCTTCGCCATGAAGGGCGCGGACCGCTGGACCGGCGTGACCTTCGACCTCGGCGCGGGCGGCGCCCCGCTGCTGCACGGCGCGGCAGCCACCTTCGAGTGCTTCAACCGCAGCCGCTACGAGGAAGGCGACCACGTCATCTTCGTAGGGGAGGTGGAACGCTGCGCCCACCGCCACGGCGCCTCGCCGCTGCTGTTCCACGGCGGGCGCTATTTCACGGAGCATCCGTTGTGAGCGCCGCCCGGCCGCCCGAAGGCGCTCAGCCCCCTTCGCTTGCGGAGGGGGGAGGCGCAACCCGCGCAGCGGGCAAGCCTGGGGGAGGAACCCCATGAGCGATGCCCGCTTCGTCGATGGGTACCTAGGCTACCTGCTCGGGCAGGCGAACCATGCGCTGTACAAGGATTTCGACGCGCACGTGCGGGCGGCAGGGCTCAGCTCCATCGAGTGGCGCGTGCTGGCGACGCTGCACGACAGCGAGCCGCTCACGGTGAGCCAGCTCGCGCACGAAGTGCTCGCCAAGCAGCCGACGGTGACCAAGCTGGTGCAGCGCATGGTCGAACAGGGCTGGGTGACGCTGCTGGCCGACGCGGGCGACCAGCGCCGCACGCTGGTGGAGGCGAGCCCCGCCGGGCGCCGGCTGGTTCGGCCCTTGCTAGAGAAGGCGCGCGAGCACGAATCCGAGATGCTGAGATCCCTCGCAGCCTCGGAGCGGACGGCGCTGAAGAAGCTGCTGGCGAAGCTGGCGCAGCGCTAGGCTTCCAGCGGGCACGCCGGCGCGCGGCCGGGATGACGCGGTCCGCGCCGGCGTCGCTACCATCGCGCGATGCGCGAACGAAAACAACACCTCGATAGCCTCGCCATCACCCTCTTGCTGGCCTGCTGCGCGTTCTGGGGTTTCCAGCAGATCCTGATCAAGTCCATCGTCGGCGAAGTGCCGCCCCTGTGGCAGGCCGCGCTGCGCTTCGTCGGCGCCACCGCCTTGCTGGGGGCGTGGTGCGCGTGGCGGGGCATCAAGCTGTTCGAGCGTGACGGCACCCTGCGCGCGGGCCTGCTCGCCGGCGTGCTGTTCGCGAGCGAGTTCGCCTGCATCTACCTGGGCCTGCGCGATACGGCAGCTTCGCGGCTGACGGTGTTCCTCTACACCTCGCCCTTCGTGGTGGCGGTGCTGCTGCCGCGCTTCGTGCCCGCCGAGAAACTGCGCACGATGCAATGGGTGGGACTCGTGATCGCCTTCGCCGCGGTGGCCGTGGCCTTCAGCGAGGGCTTCACCGGGCAGAGCACGCCACGGCAACTACGCGGCGACGCGCTGGGGCTCGCCGCAGGCGTCTTGTGGGGCCTGACGACGCTGGTCATCCGCAGCACGAAGATGGCCACCGCCAGCGCCGAGAAGACGCTCTTCTACCAGGTGGCCGTCACGGCGGCCGTCGCGCCGCTGCTGTCGCTGTTCCTGGGCGAGCCCTGGTCGCTGCAGTACTCCGGCTATGCGTGGCTGTCGCTCGCGCTGCAGACGGTGATCGGCGCCTTCGCCAGCTACCTCGCCTGGATGTGGATGCTGCGACACTACCCGGCGACGCAGCTGTCCTCGTTCACCTTCCTGGCGCCGCTGTTCGCGCTGTTGTTCGGCGTGGTGTTGCTGGGCGAGAAGCTCACGCCACAGCTGTTGCTGGCGCTGGCCGCCGTCGCGGTGGGGATCGTGCTGGTGAACCGCAAGAGGGGGTGAGTGGTGGGCACCGGAGGTGCCCGCCCTACGAACCATTGTGGAGGGTGTGCAAGTTCACGTGCCCACCGGTTCACGCGGCGGGCGGCCCCGCCTGGCGACGGCGCGCGAACTCCACGTACCAGTCGAGGCACTGCGGATTGGCCATTGCGTCGCGGTTCACCACCTTCTCCAGCGGCTGCCCCAGGAGCAGTTTCTTGATCGGCAGCTCCTGCTTCTTGCCCGAGAGCGTGCGCGGCACCTCGGGCACCTGCACGATGGCGTCGGGCACGAAGCGCGGGCTCAGGGCCGTGCGAATGGCGCCGGCGATCTTGGCCTTCAGCGCGTCATCGAGTGCGATGCCGGGGCGCAGGACCACGAACAGCGGCATGTAGCTTTCGCGTCCCAGGTACTCGAGGTCGACGACCAGCGAGTCCAGCACCTCGGGCAGCGCCTCGACCGCGCTGTACAGCTCGCTGGTGCCCATGCGCAGGCCGTGCCGGTTGATGGTGGCGTCGCTGCGGCCATAGATGATGCAGCCGCCTTCGGGCGTGATCTTGAGCCAGTCGCCATGACGCCAGACGCCCGGGTACATGTCGAAGTAGCTGGAGAGGTAGCGGGCGTTGCCTGCGTCATTCCAGAAGTACAGCGGCATGGACGGGATCGGCTTCGTGCACACCAGCTCGCCCACTTCGCCGGTGACCGGCTGGCCCTGCTCGTTCCAGGCTTCCACCGCGCATCCCAGCAGGCGGCACTGCATCTCGCCGGGCCGCTGCGGCAGCTCGCGATGGCCGCCGATGAAGGCGCCGGCGAAATCGGTGCCGCCGGAGATGTTGCACCACCAGATGTCGGGCACGCCGAGCGCCGCGAACTGCTGCGTGCCCCAGCGCTGCGCGTCCTCGGACAGCGGCGAGCCCGTGGTGCCCAGTGCGCGAACGGTCTTCAGGCCCGGCAGCCTGGCCAGGTCCACGCCGGCCTTCATGCAGTTGGCGAAGAAGGCCGCGCCCGCGCCGAAGAAGGTGACGCCCAGTTCTGCGGCGAAGCGCCACAGCACCGTCCAGTCCGGGTTCTCCTTGCTGCCGCCGGGATTGCCGTCGTAGATGCAGCAGGTGGTGCCCAGCGCCAGCCCCGCCATCTGCGCGTTCCACATCACCCACCCGGTGGAGCTGTACCAGTGGTAGCGCTCGCCCCAGCTGTTGCGGTCGTAGCTGCAGCCGATGTCGTTGTGGATGCTGGTCATCAGCATCATCACGACCAGGATGCCGCCATGCCCGTGCACGATGGGCTTGGGCAGCCCGGTGGTGCCGCTGGAATAGACGATCCACAGCGGATGGTCGAAGGGCAGCGACAGCGGCTCGAAGGCCTCCACCTCGGGGCCGGCATGCGCCACGGTGCCGGCCCAGTCGGTGAACGCGGGCACGGCGGCGGTATCCAGGCCGAGGTTGCGATGCAGCACCAGGTGCCGCACGCTGGGCAGCGCCGCTTTCAGTTCAGCCACCACGCCGGTGCGATCGAAGTCGCGGCCGCCGTAGCGCACACCGTCGCACGCGATCAGCATCTTCGGCTCGATCTGGCGGAAGCGGTCCAGCACCGCATTCGTTCCCATGTCCGGCGCACAGATGCTCCACACGCCGCCCAGGCTCACCACCGCGAGGAAGGCGACCATGGCTTCCGGGATGTTGGGCAGGTAGGCGGCCACGCGATCGCCGGGCTGCAGGCCCTGCGCCTTCAGGTGCAGCGCGAGCGAGGCGACTTGCCGCCGCAGCTCGGGCCACGAAAGCTCGCGGTGTTCGCCGCGCTCGTTGCGGCTGACGATGGCGGGGAAGCCCGCCTCGTGCGCCGGCCGCACGTGGCGGAACACCTGCCGGGCGTAGTTGACCTGAGCCCCTTCGAACCAGCGCGCACCGGGCATCTTCTCCTCGGCCAGCACGCTGCGATGCGGCGTCGGCGATTCCAACTCGAAGTAGTCCCAGATGCTTTGCCAGAAGGCCGGCAGGTCGCGCACGCTCCACTCCCAGAGCGCGTCGTAGTTCTCGAAGCGCAGGCCGCGCCGGGTGCGCAGCCAGTCCTGGTAACGGCGGATCTGGGGAACGTAGGGAGCTGGCATGAGAGGAGCGTAAGGCATGGGCGCGGGAGCGCGAAACGCGTACGCTAGTGGTTTTCACGCACTGCCCCTCGCGCCACAGGAGACTCCATGCCGCGCAAGTTCGTCGACCTTTCGATCTACCTGGAGAACGACGTGCAGTCCGATCCGCCGGGCTTCCGGCCCCGGATCGAGTACCTGCGGCACGACGCCACCGCCGAACAGATCGCGTCCTTCTTCCCTGGGTTGAAGAAGGAAGACCTGCCCGATGGCGAGGGCTGGGCGGTGGAGTTCGTGCAGATCAACACGCACAACGGCACCCACCTGGACGCGCCCTATCACTTCCACTCCACGATGAACCGCAAGCTGGGGGAGAAGGTGCGCGCGATCTCCATCGACGAGGTGCCGCTGGAGTGGTGTTTCCAGCCAGGCGTGAAGCTGGACTTCCGCCACTTCCCCGACGGTTACGTGGTGCAGGCCAAGGACGTGGAGGCGGAGCTCGCGCGCATCGGCCACGATCTGCAGCCGCTGGAGATCGTGGTGGTGAACACCCGCGCAGGCGAGCGCTACGGGCAGCCGGACTACGTGTCCGCGGGCGCCGGCATCGGTTACGAAGCGACGATGTACCTGCTGGAGCGCGGCATCCGCCTGACCGGCACGGACGCGTGGAGCTGGGACGCGCCCTTCGTGCACACGGCGAAGAAGTACGCGGAGTCGCACGACGCCGGGCTGATCTGGGAGGGCCACAAGGCGGGGCGCGACATCGGCTACTGCCACCTGGAGAAGCTGCACAACCTGGAATCGCTGCCACCCTTCGGCTTCTACATCAGCTGCTTCCCGCACAAGATCCGCGGCGCGTCGGCGGGGTGGACGCGGGCGGTGGCGATCTTCGACGAACGCTTGTGAGCGCGAGCTCGTACAGCATGGAGGGTTGCTTGTGAGGTTGTGACATGCGTCACAACGCCTGGCTATGGGGCCCACGTACGCTAGCGCGTCCCGATCCAGGAGGCCCTTGATGCATTTCCGACTTTCCTTCCTGCTTGCGACCGCCGTCTTCCTCGGCGGATGCGCCACCAAGCCGCAGATGCCGGTGGACCTGCAGCCGCAAGCCCTGTCGCCGCAACAACGCATCGGCGTCGTCGCGACGAAACTGCCGAAGGCCACCGTGCACATGCCGGGCGCAGACTGCCTGCTTTGCATCATGGCCGCGACCGTCGCGAACAGCTCGTTGAGCAAGCATGCCGACTCGCTCGGCGCGGAAGACCTCGCTCCCGTGCCGGAGCAGATCGCGGAGGCGTTGCGCAAGAAGGGCGCCATGGCCGTCGTGATCCGCGAGCCGCTGGAAGTCGACAAGCTCGCCGACGCAACCGCCAGCGGCGACACGCCGAACGTTGCCCGCAAGAACTTCGCCCCACTGAAGCAGAAATACGCCGTGGACAAGCTGCTGGTCGTCCAGTTCGACAGCCTCGGCTTCGAGCGCAGCTATTCGGCCTACATCCCCACGAGCGATCCCAAGGGCATCGTGCGGGGCGTCGGATACATGGTGGACCTGTCAAAGAACACCTACGAGTGGTACCTGCCGGTCAGCGTGTACAAGGCTTCCGACGGTCCGTGGGACGAGCCGTCGAAGTTCCACGGGCTGACGAACGCCTACTTCCAGGCGATCGAGACCGGCCGCGAACGTCTGCTGCAGCCCTTCAAGGAATGATCATCGTCCGCTTGCGCCGGAAGGCGGCGCTGTTCGCGCTGTGCTGCATCGCATGGGCGCCGGGCGCGAACGCCCAGGCCTGGCGGCTTCGCCCTCCCGCAGAAGGTCCGGTCGTCTATCGCGGCGTGGTGAACTTCGACGCGGCGGGCGCGCCCCACGGGAGCATGCTCTATCCCGGCGGCGCAGGTGCCGGCGGGTTGCTGGTGGCGATCATCGCGCACGGGATGATCGTGGAGTCGACGAAGGCGGCGCAGAAGCAGAAGATGCAAGAGGAAGCCGACCGCATCCTGCTGCCGTTCCAGGAACAGCTGGCGACGTTCCGGTCTGCGGAGCTCCTCCAGCTGGCCCTGCAGCGCTTGCAGCCCGGGTCCGATCGCCTGCCGCTGCCGCCCCACGCTACCGCCGGAGAGTGGACCCTCGCCGCGCAGCCCGTGTTCGGGCTCACCCAGGATCGGCAGGCGCTCATCCTGGACAACGCGATCGCGATCTTCCCTCCCGGTGAGACGGAGAAACCCGCTTACTCCGTCGTCGTGCGGGTGGTGTCCAGCCCGCGGGAATCCCAGGACCCTGTCGCGGCATGGTCGGCACCCGCGGAAAGTGGAACGGTGCTGAAAGAGGAGAGCGCGCAACTGGTGGCGCACTCGCTGGCACTGGCACTGCGCGACAGCGTTCGACCGGTCGCGGAAGGCGGCTTCCGCACCTTGCGTTACCGGCAGGGTACGGCGGAGAAGATGGAACGGGCCCAGCCGCTGGAGGTGCTCTGCCGCCGGGTCGTCGTTCGAAACCTGCGCGGGTGGTTGATGTCGCTTCCCCAGACCCCCGACGGTGGCTCCGAGCCCGCCAACTGCGAGGCCACGGCCTGGCGCTGACCGTCCGTCGTCTCCGGTTGCGGTTTCGCACATGCGTGCTAATCTGCATCCCGTGATCATGGACGCAAAGACCCAGAAGGCAGAGCTCACCCGCGCGGCGATCGTCGGTGCGGCGCTGGACCTCGCCGCCGCCGACAGCCTGGAAGCGATCACGCTGCAGGCGGTGGCGGACCGCATCGGGTTGTCCAAGAGCGGCGTGTTCTCCCGCGCCGGCTCGCGCGAGGCGCTGCAGATGGCGGTGATCGAGGAGTTCGGCCGCCGCTTCATCGCCGACGTTTTCGTGCCCTCCATGCAGCAGCCCAAGGGTCTGCCGCGCCTGAACGAGATCGTGCGCCGCTGGTTCATCCGCGTGCGCGACGTCGAGGCGACGCAGGGCTGCCTCTACACCGCCGGTGCCTTCGAGCTCGACGACCGGGAAGGCCCGCTGCGCGACCTGCTGCACGACGAGGTGACGCGCTGGCGCGCCGCCCTGCGCCGCACCGTGCTGCAGGCTGTCGAGGCCGGGCACCTGAAACCCGACACCGATGCCGAGCAGCTGGTCGCCGAGATCTGCGGCCTGGCGATGGCGCTGGTGCACGACACCCGCTTCCTGCGCGACCCGCGCGCGGCCGAACGCTCCCAGCGCACCTGGGACCGGCTGCTCAAGACTTACCAGAGCTGATCCGACGACGGAGACGTCCCCGCTCTTTGCCTTGCCCATGTTTCGCACGACCGTGCGAGAAAGGAACGACCATGCTTGCCCTGCTGACCCTCGTCGCCCTCTATGGCGGCTGGCGCGTGACCCGCGCCGCACTCGACGCCCTGCGCCGCCTGCCGCGCAGCAACGACGACTACGTGTTCTTCTGAAGGGACCCGCCATGAACACCCGCACCGCCGTCGACGCCACCGCCGGCTACTACCAGGCCAGCGTCGGATTGCGCCTGTTCCGCCTGGCGCTCGGCACTTCGCAGAAGCTGTGGCCGCGGCTCGCCGTGCGAGGCGCCGTCCGCCTCTTCACCACGCCGCTGCCGCCCAACTGGCTGCGGCGCGCTGCCCGCTGGGAGGCCGGCTGGTCGATCGAACGCTGGTCCTTTGAGGAGGCCGAGCTCACGGTCTACGCGCAACCTGCCGCGCCGCACGGGCCGGTGGCGCTGCTGGTGCACGGTTGGGGCGGGCACGCCGGCCAGCTGCTGCCGCTGGCGGAGTCGCTCGCGCAACACGGCTGGCGCCCCGTGCTGATGGAGATGCCGGGGCACGGCCGCAGCGCCGGCGCCACCAGCAGCCTGCCGCAGTTCGCCCGCGCCATCGACTACGTCGCCGGCCGGCTGCAGCAGGAAGGCCACCGCATCGGCGTGCTAGTGGGGCACTCGCTCGGCGCCAACGCGGCCGCCTACGCGGCCAGCCGCGGGACCGGTGCCGCGCGCCTGGTGCTGGTGGCGCCGCCCGCGTCTCCGCGTGCCTACACGCGCTACTTCGCCAAGGTGTTCGGACTGAGCGAAGCCACGCGCGCGGCAATGCAGCGGCACATCGAGGCGCGCGAGGGCGTGCTGATGCAGAACTTCGAGCCCCCCGCCGTGGCGCCGCGCATCCGCATCCCCACTCTCGTGGTGCACGACCGCGGCGATGCGATCAACGCGTTCACCGACGGCCAGGCCTATGCCCACGCGATCACCGGCGCGCAGCTGGTGGCGACCGAAGGCCTGGGTCACCGCAAGCTCCTCAAGGACGCCGAAGTGATCGGCAAGGTGGTGCTGTTCGCGGGCTGACCACCGCCGCCTTGCGCGGCACGAACATTGCACCTAGCATCGCCGCACTTCAACAAAGAGAGGGCGAGAAGATGGGAATGTTCAACTGGACGGAGCGGCCCGCATCGGTGCTGCAGCAGGGGGGCGTGATCGCCCCCGACGAGCGCCTGCCCTGGCCGCAGACCGCGGCCATGGGCGTGCAGCACGTGATCGCGATGTTCGGCGCCACGGTGCTGGCGCCGATCCTGATGGGGTTCGACCCCAACATCGCCATCCTCATGAGCGGCATCGGCACGCTCATCTTCTTCCTCATCACGGGCGGCAAGGTGCCCAGCTACCTGGGCTCGAGCTTCGCCTTCATCGGCGTGGTGATCGCGGCCACCGGCTACGCCGGCAAGACCGGCCCCAACACCGCGATCGCGGTGGCGCTGGGCGGCATCATCGCCTGCGGCGTCCTGTACGCGATCATCGGCGCCATCGTGCATGCGGTGGGCACCGGCTGGATCGAGCGCTTCATGCCGCCGGTGGTGACAGGCGCGGTCGTCGCGGTGATCGGCCTGAACCTGGCCGGCATCCCGATCAAGAACATGGCGCCGACCAACTTCGACGCCTGGATGCAGGCCGTCACCTTCGTGTCGGTGGGCCTGGTTGCGGTGCTCACGCGCGGCATGGTGCAGCGCCTGCTGATCCTGGTGGGCCTGATCGTCGCCAGCATCATCTACGCCGTCCTCACCAACGGCCTGGGGTTCGGCAAGCCGATCGACTTCTCCGGCATCGCCAACGCCGCCTGGTTCGGCGCGCCTGCGTTCACGGCGCCCGTCTTCAGCGGCGCGGCCATGCTGCTGATCGCTCCCGTGGCGATCATCCTGGTGGCCGAGAACCTCGGCCACATCAAGGCCGTGACCGCGATGACCGGCCGCAACCTCGACCAGTACATGGGCCGCGCCTTCCTCGGCGACGGTGTCGCCACCATCGTGAGCGGCGCCGCGGGCGGCACCGGCGTGACCACCTATGCCGAGAACATCGGCGTGATGGCGGCCACCAAGATCTACTCCACCGCCATCTTCCTGGTGGCCGCGATCATCGCCGTCGTGCTGGGCTTCTCGCCCAAGTTCGGCGCCGTGATCCAGGCGATCCCGCTGCCGGTGATGGGCGGCGTGAGCATCGTGGTGTTCGGCCTGATCGCCATCGCCGGCGCCAAGATCTGGGTCGACAACCGCGTGGACTTCTCGCAGAACAAGAACCTGATCGTCGCGGCCATCACGCTGATCCTGGGCACCGGCGACTACACGCTCAAGTTCGGCAGCTTCGCGCTGGGCGGCATCGGCACCGCGACCTTCGGCGCCATCATCCTGTACGCGCTGCTGAACCGCGACCGGTCCACGGGCGTCAGCGTGGCCGACGCGCCCAACGTGGACGTGCCGGGCACCAACCTGCCGCGCCGATAATCCGCCCATGCCGATCTGGACCCGCCCCATTTCCGTCGAGGAACTGACCGCCATCCACCAGGACACGGCGCCCGCGCACATCGGGCTGGAGTTCCTGGAAGTCGGCGACGACTACATCGTGGGGCGGGTGCCGGTGGATGCGCGCACGCGCCAGCCGTACGGGTTGCTGCACGGCGGCGTGAGCGTGGTGCTGGCGGAAACGCTGGGCTCCTGCGGCGCGATCTACTGCGCGCCGCCGGGACACCGCGTGGTGGGGCTGGACATCAACGCCAACCACATCCGCGGGGCGACGTCGGGATGGGTCACCGGCAAGACCACGCCGGTGCACGTGGGCCGCAGCACGCAGGTGTGGCACATCGAGCTGCGCAACGATGCGGGCGAGCTGACCTGCGTGTCGCGGCTGACGATGGCGGTGCTGGCGCCCAGGTAACTGTGGCTGCGTAGGCTGGGTTGCGCGCAGCGCACCCCAGCTCCCGCGATCGCTGGGGTGGCCTGCGGCCAACCCAGCCTACACCGCCGGAACTCACTCTCCCTGCGACTTCCGCAGCTTCTCGCTCTTCCAATACACGTCGTCGCCGCCGTTCATGCGGTTGAAGACGCGCGCCAGCACGAACAGCAGGTCCGAAAGCCGGTTCAGGTACTGGCGCGGCGTCTCGCGCAGCGCGTCGGCCTTGCCCAGTGCCACGACGGCGCGTTCGGCCCGCCGTGCAACCGTGCGGCACACATGCGCCTGCGAAGCCGCCCGGTTGCCGGCCGGCAGGATGAATTCCTCCAGGCGCGGCAGCTGCGCGTTGAACTGCGCCAAGGCCTCATCCAGCGCTGCGACCGCCTCGCCCTTCAGCAGTTCGAAGCCCGGGATCGACAGCTCGCCGCCGAGGTTGAACAGCTCGTGCTGGATCTCCACCAGCAGCACCCGTGCCTCGGCGGGCAGCTCCTCGCACAGCAGCACGCCGATGTGCGAGTTGAGCTCGTCGACGTCGCCCATGGCGTGCACGCGCAGCGAATCCTTGGAAACCCGCGTGTTGTCGCCCAGCCCGGTGGTGCCGTCGTCCCCGGTTCGCGTGGCGATCTGCGTCAGCCGCTTGCCCATGCCTGTCCTCCTGGAGAGGGCCATTGTGCGCGAAGGTGCTGCACGGTCCTACAGCAGCTTTCGACGGACTCGGCTCTGCCGTTGCCCGCCGCCGCGCCAGGATGCATAAAGGCCGCCCGCGTCCCCCAGGCGGCACATCCTCAGGAGTCCGCCATGCATGTCTTGACCCGCCTGTTCGCCGCCGGCCTCTGCGCGGCCGCCGCTGCCTCGGCCGTGCACGCACAAGCCCGCCTCGGGGCCACCCCGCAGGGCGGAACGCGCTCGGCCAGCGCGCCCTCGTCCCAAGCCCAGGCCGCGCGCGCGGCACCGCAGCCCGGCGGGCTGCAGCCGATCTTCCCCGCCGGCATCAGCTCCGGCAGCGGGGCGGCGGTCTCGAACGACCCGATCGCCCGCAGCACGTCTCCCATTGCCCCCGGGAGCACGCTCCCCGGCACGGCGGCCAACACCGGCGCCGGCAGGGGCGCGGGATCGAGCGGCAGCATCGGCACCCCGGTGCCCAGCGTGGCCACCAACGTCATGGGTGCAGCGGGCGTCACCGTGCGCGGCCCGTCGCAGGACTTCGCCGGTGCGGGAGGCTTCAGCGCGGTCGACGAGGCGCGCTCCTTCCTCTTCGCCGACGCCAACAGGGATGGCGAACTGACCCGCGCCGAGGCCGCCCGGCTGAGCATCTCCACCCTGCCCTTCGAGGAGATGGACCGCAACTTCGACGGCGTGATCACCCGTTTCGAATACCAGGATTCGCTGCGGTAATCCGGCACGGCCGGGGCACGCGCAACGCGGCCGCCGGGCCGGGGCGGACTACACTGCGGTCTGCCCCCCGGAGACACGCATGAACGCACCGACCGCCCTGTCGCACCTGGTTCCCGACGTCCAGCAGCGCGCAGTTCCCGCCGCCCTCATCGCGGCCCTCAAGGCGCGCTTCGGCGAGCGGTGCTCCACCGCCATGGCGGTGCGCGAGCAGCACGGCCGCGACGAGTCTTCCTTCGAGTGCCCGCCGCCGGCCGCGGTGGTGTTCGCCGAGGACACCCGGGACGTGGCCGACGCGGTGCGGCTCGCCAGCGAGCACGAGACTCCGGTGATTCCCTTCGGCGTCGGTTCCTCGCTCGAAGGCCACCTGCTGGCCGTGCAGGGCGGCATCAGCATCGACGTGCAGCGCATGAACAAGGTGCTGGCCGTGGACGCCGACGACCTCACGGTCACCGTGCAGCCGGGCGTCACGCGCAAGCAGCTCAATGAAGAGATCAAGAGCACCGGCCTGTTCTTCCCGATCGACCCGGGCGCCGACGCGTCGCTGGGCGGCATGAGCGCCACCCGCGCCTCCGGCACCAACGCCGTGCGCTACGGGACCATGCGCGAGAACGTGCTGGCGCTCGAAGTGGTGACGGCCAGCGGCGAGGTGATCCGCACCGGCACGCGCGCCAAGAAGTCCTCCGCCGGCTATGACCTCACGCGCCTGTTCGTCGGCAGCGAAGGCACGCTGGGCGTGATCACCGAAGTGACGCTGCGCCTGTATCCGCTGCCCGAGGCGATTTCCGCGGCCATCTGCTCCTTCCCCAGCATCGAAGCCGCCGTGCGCACCACCATCGAGGTGATCCAGCTGGGCGTGCCGATCGCGCGCGTGGAGCTGATCGACGTCAACACGGTGCGCATGGTCAATGCGCACAGCAAGCTCGGCCTGCGCGAGGAGCCGATGCTGCTGATGGAATTCCACGGCTCGCCCGCCGGCGTGAAGGAGCAGGCCGAGACGGTGCAGGAGATCGCGGCCGGCCACGGCGGCAAGGCCTTCGAATGGGCGGCGACGCCCGAGGAGCGCACGCGCTTGTGGACCGCGCGGCACAACGCCTATTTCGCCGCGGTGCAGTCACGCCCCGGCTGCCGCGCCATCTCCACCGACACCTGCGTGCCGATCTCGCGCCTGGCCGACTGCCTGCTGGATTCGGTGGCGGAAGCCGATGCGAGCGGCATCCCCTACTTCCTCGTCGGCCACGTGGGCGACGGCAACTTCCACTTCGGCTACCTGCTCGATCCCAACGACCCGAAGGAGCGCGCCACCGCCGAGGACCTGAACCACAAGCTGGTCGCGCGCGCGCTGCGCCTGGGCGGCACCTGCACCGGCGAGCACGGTGTCGGCCTGCACAAGATGGGCTTCCTGGTGGACGAAGCCGGCGCCGGCGCGGTCGACATGATGCGCACCATCAAGCGCGCGCTGGACCCGAAGAACATCATGAACCCGGGCAAGATCTTCGCGCTCTGATCAGGGCGTGATCACCGACGTGGCGGCGCCGCCCCAGTCGGTGATCTTCCATTCCTCGTTGACGTTCTCGAACGCGATGCCGACCACGCGGTTGTCGGTGTCCGCGATCAGGCCCTCCTTGGCGTAGTCGTCGCCCCACTGCACCTTGAGCGCGCGGATGGAAGCGGCGATCTTGCGCAGGTCATCGTCGCTCATCTGCTCCACGCGCAGCTTCCAGCGGACGTTGGCCCGGCCCGCCATGGTGCTGAGCGCCGTGGTGCGATCGCCCGTCATGAGCGCGCCCATGAAGACCTGCCAGGTCTTCTCCACGGTGGCGAAGCGCCCGTCCGGCATGCGGCTGAGGGGCTCGATGTTGCGCAGCCATTCGTCGGTGCACTGGCCCACGGGCAGCGCGGCCTCGCCGCGGCGGCTGGCGCGCACCTTGGCGGCGAGCTGGCGGTCGAACTCGGCGAGCACCGCCGCATGCCGGCGCGTCCAGGCAGCGTAGACCAGGGCGCTCTTCTCGGCGAAGCCCGGCACGTCGGCGCGGCAGCGCTCGAGCTGTGCGCTCAGCGCCAGGACCTCGCGCTTGCGGCGCGTGGGCCGCACGAATTCCTCCTCCGCACGCTGCACGGCGGGCGGCGGCGCCGGCGCGACGGCGGTGGTGGCGGGCACGCTGGTGGGCCGCTCCGGCGCCACGGTCCGCACCGCGGGCGCGGGCTTGGCGACGGCGGCGGCTGGCGCAGGCGCCGGCGTGGGCGCAACCAGGTCGGCCAGCGCGCAAGGCGTTTGCTGAAACACAACGCGGCCGTCCGCCAGGTCGCAGCGATGCGTTTCCTCCTGGGCGGCGACCCCGCCCACGGCTCCCAACAGGCACAGGCCCGCGAGCCAGGCCCCGGTCTGCTTGTTCATCGGATGTCTCCGGCATGGCACATGCGGATCATCCTAGCCCCGGGTTTTTGCCGGAAGTCCATCAAAGCGTTAACGGCGACCATACGTCCCCCGGGCCGCTCCGCCCGTCCAGGGTGAGCACCTACTCCATGGCGGAACCGCCAAGGCTCCGTCGTCCCCGCGCAGGCGGGGACCCAGGGGCGCCGTGGATTCCCCCTGCGCGGAATGACGGAAATCTACCCGCGCAACTTCTCGATCAGCCCGTTCAATTCGTCCAGCGACCCGAACTGGATCGACACTTCGCCCATCTCCTCCACCCGACCGTGGCGCTTCACGCGCTTCTTCACGCGCACTTCCACTTCGGCGGTGAGCAGGTCGGAGAGCTCCTCCTCGACGCGGCGCAGGTCGCGCGACTTCTCCTTGGCGGGCTTGGGGCTCGTGAGCGAGAACTCGGCGCCGATCTTGCGCACCAGGCTCTCCGCCTCGCGCACCGACAGCTTCTTCTGCGCGATCTGGTTGGCGGCGGTGATCTGCGCGGCGCGCTCCAGCGACAGCAGCGCGCGCGCGTGGCCCATGTCGATGTCGCCCGCCATCAGCATGGTCTGCACCGGGTCGGCGAGATTGAGCAGGCGCAGCAGGTTGGAGGCGGCGCTGCGCGAACGGCCGACGGCCTGCGCCGCCTGTTCGTGCGTGAGGCCGAAGTCCTTGATCAGGCGCTGCAGGCCCTGCGCTTCCTCCAGCGGATTGAGGTCCTCGCGCTGGATGTTCTCGATCAGCGCCATCGCGGCGGCGGCCTCGTCGGGCACGTCGCGCACCAGCACCGGCACGCTGTCCAGGCCGGCGAGCTTGGCCGCGCGGAAGCGGCGTTCGCCCGCAATGATTTCGTACTTGCCGGCGTGGTCGCCGCCCGCGAGCCTGCGCACGAGGATCGGCTGCATGATGCCCTGCGCCTTGATCGACTCGGCCAGCTCGTAGAGGGCGCCCTCGTCCATGCGCGTGCGCGGCTGGTACACGCCGGGCACCATGTCGCCGAGCAGCAGCGATGCCGGCTGCCCCGGGTTCGGCCCCGCGCCCTCGCCGCTTTGCGCCGCGCTCTCGTCCACCTTGGGACCCAGCAGCGCTTCGAGGCCGCGTCCGAGGCCCTTGGGTTTCTTCGTCACCATCTCATTGATCTTTCATCAGGTCCTGCAGGAGGACGTGGCCTTCGGGCCAACTGGCCAGCCCGGAGTCGGCGTTGATGTGGCCGCAGTCGCCGTAGTCCATGAACTGCGCGTTCCACGCGTAGGCGAACAGGCGCGCGCGTTCGAGTTCGCAATACGGGTCGTTGCGGCTCGCCACCAGCACCGCCGGGAAGGGCAGCGCCTGCAGCTCGATCGGCGACCACGAAGGGATCTGCTCGCGGATCTCCGGCCTCTCCACGTCGCCGGGCGCCACCAGCAGGGCCGCCTTCACGCGGTGAGTGTTGCGCGAATGCGCGGCCCAGGCCGCGGTGAGGATGCAGCCCAGGCTGTGCGCCACCAGCACGGCCGGCTCGTCGCACGTGAGCAGCACGTCCTCCAGCCGCGCGACCCAGTCGCCGCGCAAGGGCTTCATCCAGTCGTGCTGTTCCACGCGCCGGTAGCCGTGGCGCTCTTCCCAGATCGATTGCCAGTGTTTCGGCCCGCTGTTCTCCCAGCCGGGCAGGATGAGCACGTTGCCTGGCTTCACTGCTCTCTTTTGTGTAGCAGCGTGCCCAGGCTGACCGCCTGCTCGGTGCTCGCGGCCGGGCGCGCCACGGGCGGATGGCGCATGCCGCCCAGGCGTTCCACCATCTCGTTGGCGAACTCCACGAAAGCCTGGCTGCCGCGCGCGGCGGGATCGAAGGCGACGCCCGGCAGGCCGTAGCTGGGGGCTTCGGCCAGGCGCACGTTGCGCGGGATGACGGTGTTGAACACCTTGTCGCCGAAGTGCGCCTTGAGCTGGTCGCTCACCTGCTGCTGCAACGTGATGCGCGGGTCGAACATCACGCGCAGCAGGCCGATGATCTCCAGGTCCTTGTTCAGGTTGGCGTGCACCTGCTTGATCGTGTTCACCAGGTCCGACAGGCCTTCGAGCGCGAAATACTCGCACTGCATCGGCACGATCACGCCGTGCGCCGCGCACAGGCCGTTGAGCGTGAGCAGCGAAAGGGCCGGCGGGCAGTCGATCAGGATGAAATCGTATTCGGCATCGACGGCGGCCAGCGCCTCCTTCAGGCGCTTCTCGCGCCGGTCGACTTCGACCAGTTCCACTTCGGCGCCGGCGAGGTCGCGGTTCGATCCCAAGATGTCGTAGCTGCAGCCCGCCTCCACGAGGCGTTCGCTGCGCACCCGGGCCTCGGCCACGGTGGCGGACTCGAGCAGCACGTCGTACACGGTGTGCTGCAGGCTGCGCTTGTCGACGCCCGAACCCATGGTCGCATTGCCCTGCGGATCCAGGTCCACCATCAGCACGCGCTGGCCCACCTTGGCCAGCCCCGCCGCCAGGTTCACCGTCGTCGTCGTCTTGCCAACCCCGCCCTTCTGGTTGGCGATGCAGAAAATCTTTGCCATTGCGTCTTACCTGGAGACCGCGAGCTTGACCCCGAAGCCGATGAGGAACAAGCCCGCGACCTTTTCGAGGATGCGGCCGATGAGGGGGTTGGCGCGCATGCGCTCGGCGAGGAAGTGCGTGAGCAGCACGGCGACCAGGCCGTACGCGAAAGTCAGTGCGGCGATCGTCGCCGCCATCACGCCGAAGGTCAGCATGCCCTGGTGGCGGGCGGGATCCACGAACAGGGGGAAGAAGGCCATGTAGAACACGATGGCCTTGGGGTTCAGCAAGGTGATGAGCGCGGCTTGCCGGAAATAGTGGCGCGGCTGGATGTTCAGGACGGGCTTGGCGCCAGGCTTGGCGAGGAGCATGCGCAAGCCGAGCCAGGCCAGGTAGGCTGCGCCCAGCCACTGGACGGCATGAAAGGCGGCGGGGTAGGCCACCAGCAGCGCGGCCACGCCCGCGACTGCCGCCCACATCAGGACCTGGTCCCCGGCAATGATGCCGAACGTGGCAGCCAGCCCGCCGGCGATTCCGCCCTTCCCGGTGGAAGTGATCAGCGCCAGGTTGCCGGGACCCGGAATGGCCAGGAAGATCAGGATCGCGGCGACGAATGCGCCGTAGTCTGCAATGCCGAACATGGCCCCTCCAGGTGAAGGCTGAGTTTACCGCCCGGGGCTCGTAGCACCCGGTGCGGCACGAGGGCGCATCCACACGATGCAGCGTTCAGCCGACAGTTCGGGCACGCTCAACGGTTCCACGTGGAACACTTCAACGGTCGCGGGAAGATCTGCCAGCTCGGCGTCGGGGCGCTTTCCCTTCATGGCCATCCACACACCCTGCTCCGCCAGCGCGCTGGCAGACCAGTTCACGAAGTCAGGAAGCGAAGCGAAAGCCCGGGAAGCGATGACGTCGTACGGACCCTTCAGGTTCTCGACCCGGTCGTGGACACCGCGCAAATTGGGCAGCTGCAGATGGGCGGCCGCCTGCTGGATGAACGCGGCCTTCTTGCCAACGGTATCCACGCATTCGACGCGGATCTCCGGGCAGCACACGGCGATCACCACGCCCGGCAGCCCGGCACCAGAACCCACGTCCAGCAGGCGGATCGGTTTGCCTGCGGTGTGGAACCGCAGCGGACCGACCGCCGCCAGGCTGTCGAAGAGGTGCTGCACCAGCATTTCCTCGGGATCCCGCACGGCCGTCAGGTTGTAGACCCGGTTCCATTTGGCGATGAGTTCCAGGTAGTCCAGCAACTTGTCGAGCTGCGGCCCGTCGAGCTGCAGCCCCAGTTGCTCGACTGCCGCACCCAGGCGCCCTGCCCGCTCCGTGGCAACGGTCATGCCGCCGCCTGGCTGGGCTGGTTCGCGGCTTCGGCGAAACCCTTGAACTTGTTCTTCTTGAGGTGGACGAGCAGGAGAGAGATCGCGGCCGGGGTCACCCCCGAGATTCGCGAAGCCAGGCCCAGGGTTTCCGGCCGGTGCTTGTCGAGCTTCTGCCGCACCTCGATGCTCAGCGCCGCCACCTGCATGTAGTCAAGCTCGGCAGGGAGTTTCAGGTTTTCGTAGTGGGCGGCACGCTCCACTTCGTCCTTCTGGCGCTCGATGTAGCCGGAGTACTTGGCGCCGATTTCGATCTGCTCCACCACCGGCGCATAGAGCTCGCCCAGTGTTTCACGTGAAACAGCCACGTTTTGCCAGCGACTTGCCTCCAGGCTCATCAGCGCCTCGTAGCGGACGTCCGGCCGACGCAGCAGGTCACCGAGGTTGTATTCCCGTTCGATGGTAGTGCCCAGGACCCGCTGGGCTTCGTCCACCGAGAGGATCCGCGGATTCACCCAGGTCGATTTGAGCCGCTCTGTTTCACGTGAAACAGCATCGCGCTTGCGGCAGAAGGCATCCCAGCGGGCATCGTCGACCAAGCCCATGGCGCGCCCGGCCTCCGTCAGGCGCAGGTCGGCGTTGTCCTCGCGCAGCTGCAGCCGGAACTCCGCCCGGCTGGTGAACATGCGATACGGCTCCGTCACGCCCTTGGTGATGAGGTCGTCGACCAGCACGCCCAGGTAGGCCCGGTCGCGGGAAGGCAGCCAAGCCGCTTCGCCCTTCACCTGCAGGGCGGCATTGATGCCGGCGAACAAACCCTGGGCCGCCGCCTCCTCGTAGCCGGTGGTGCCATTGATCTGCCCGGCGAAGAACAGGCCAGCGATCGCCCGCGTCTCGAAGCTCGCCTTCAAGCCCCGCGGGTCGAAGTAGTCGTACTCGATCGCATAGCCCGGACGCAGGATGTGCGCGTTCTCCAGCCCGGGCAGCGTGCGCACCAGACCGAGCTGGATATCGAATGGCAGGCTGGTCGAGATGCCGTTCGGGTAGAACTCGTTGGTCGTCAGGCCCTCCGGCTCCAGGAACACCTGGTGGCTGGACTTGTCGGCGAAGCGGTTGATCTTGTCTTCGACGCTCGGGCAGTAGCGGGGGCCGACGCCTTCGATCTTCCCGGTGAACATCGGGCTGCGGTCGAAGCCGGAGCGGATGATCTCGTGGGTGCGTTCGTTGGTGTGGGTGATCCAGCACGGCACTTGGCGCGGATGCATGGCGGCACGGCCCATGAAGCTGAACACCGGCACGGGGTCCAGGTCGCCCGGCTGCTCCTCGCACTTCGAGAAGTCGATGCTGCGGCCATCGATCCGCGGCGGCGTACCCGTCTTCAAGCGGCCCTGCGGCAGTTTCAGTTCCTTGAGCCGGGCCGACAGCGACACGGCCGGCGGATCGCCCGCGCGCCCTGCGGCGTAGTTCTGCAGGCCGACGTGGATCTTGCCGTCCAGGAAGGTGCCGGCGGTCAGCACGACCGCCCTGCCCCGGAAGCGGATGCCGACTTGCGTGACGGCGCCCACCACCCTGTCGCCCTCCACCATCAGGTCGTCCACGGCCTGCTGGAACAGCGTGAGGTTGGGCTGGTTCTCCAGCCGCTGGCGGATCGCCGCCTTGTAGAGGATGCGATCGGCCTGCGCCCGGGTGGCACGCACGGCCGGACCCTTGCTGGAATTGAGGATGCGGAACTGGATGCCGGCCTCGTCCGTAGCGATCGCCATCGCTCCACCCAGCGCATCCACCTCCTTGACCAGGTGGCCCTTGCCGATCCCGCCGATCGAGGGGTTGCAGGACATTTGCCCCAGGGTCTCGATGTTGTGGGTGAGCAGCAGCGTCTTGCAGCCCATGCGCGCGGAGGCGAGGGCCGCTTCGGTTCCGGCGTGGCCGCCGCCGACGACGATCACGTCGAATTCTTCGGGATAAAGCATTGGGGTGGGCGCCGATCCGGGCGCGGGGGGCCGGGGTGGCCAGTTCGCAGGAAG
>SEAY01000132.1 GCA_004144865.1 Comamonadaceae bacterium | reverse complement strand
GCCACCGCCACCGCCACCACCACCGCAACCTGCAAGCGTCAATGCACCTGCAGCGGCCGCGAGGCACAAGAACCGAATGAATCCAGAACGCATTGACTGCCTCCAAGTAGACGAGAAGCCAGCTTGTAACAGGGTGACGCGGTCTGCAACATTCCTCGTTTGGGGTATGACCGACGAAGCATGGGCGCCCGGATCACACCCCGACAATGCCGTAGCAGACGCTTTCTTCGGGACTTGCACGAACAACTGAGCACAACGCGGATGCTGCAACCAAGATTGCCCTCCCTCTTACTTAGTGGAAGCACCCAGGACTGATGTCGGTTCGATGCTCGCTGACCGCAGAACTGCAGGTCCAGTTCTGGCCGAAGCCTGCCTAGATCTCGACCTGCTCTGAGATCTCGAGCGCGTCGTCGACCTCCACGCCCAAGTACCGCACAGTGCTCTCGAGTTTCGAGTGCCCAAGGAGCAACTGATCGCCCGAATGTTCTTGGTACTTGCAGATGAGGGTCGCCTTTGTGCGCCGGAGCGAATGCGTGCTGGACCGGGCTGGGTCCAGGCCTGCGCTCGCAATGCGAGTTACAGCCGGATCCGGATTGACCAGATTTCCTTCGGCTTCAGTGGCGGCTTCTGGCCAAGAAGACGGCCTTTATTCCAAGCGTCGTGGTGGCTTCGCATGTGAGTCCTTTCGAAAGGGACTCACGATGCGCGCCTCGCAAGGGCTGCAGCCGACCCAAAGCAGACCTTCTGCGCGACGAGCCCAGGATCATCCATCCGGCGCTTCGTCATCGACCTGAGCCGACAGGGCGGCCCTAAGCCGCCCGCACCGCCATCCGCGTCGGCGCGAACATGCTGCGTCCCAGCCACTGCCACAGCAACTGTCCGCCACGGCCGGCGCCCTGTACGGCCAGGCCACCCGCGCGGATCTCCTGTTCGGGATCGCTGTCGCCTGTCCAGATCTCGGTCAGCGCGCGGACGGTGGATTCCACGATCACGGCCACTTCGTGCCCCGGATCGTCCCGGCACAGGTCGGCGGTGCGGTCCTCGACCACCAGCCACCACAGGCGCTCCGCCGCGGGCGCGTCGCGGAAGCGGAAATGCACCACCGTCCGTTGTCCGGACGGGAACTCGTCGATGCGCGCGAAGCGCCGGATGTCCCACATCAGGAAGCCGGCATCGAGCTGGTCGCGCCGCAGGCGGCTGCCGATCCAGCGGGCGCCCCAGTGGCCGATGCCGACCACGATCGGGCGCAGCTCTTCGCCGGCCGGCGTGAGGTGGTACTCCCAGACCTTCCCGGCCCGGCGCCGTTCGACCACGCCGATGGCCTCCAGCCTGCGCAGCCGCTGCGTCAGGAGCGTCGCCGACATCCGCGGCACGCCGCGATGGATGTCGTTGAAGCGGCAGCTGCCGCAGAGCAGCTCGCGCACGACCAGCGGCGTCCAGAGTTCGCCCAGCACTTCGGCACCCCGGGCCACGGTGCAGAACTGCATGTAGTCGATCATGTCCGCAGTCTAGGCCTCCGCCCCCGCGACGTGAACTCCAGAATCTGGACTTGAGGGGCGCGGGCGCGCGGCCTACCTTGGCGCCAGCCGACGCATGTCGCGCCGGCACTCGCTCCAAGGAGAGTCGCCATGGCCGAAACCCTCACCGCCCCCCCTGCCACCCCCACGTTCGACGCCGAGAAGTTCCGCGCGACCACCCGCAGCCAATGGGAGGCGGCGGCCGAAGCGTGGGATCGCTGGTCCCCCCTGCTGGCCCGCTGGCTGGGCCCGTCGACCGAGGCCATGATGGACGCTGCCGGCGTCGTGCCGGGCGCGCGCGTGCTCGACGTTGCCGCAGGCGCCGGCGAACAGACGCTGGTGGCCGCGCGCCGCGTCGGCCCCACGGGCCACGTGCTGGCCACGGACATCTCGCCGACCATCCTCCGCTACGCCCAGGCCGCCGCGGACCGGGCCGGCCTGGCGAACGTAGCCACGCGCGAGCTCGACGGCGAGCGCCATGACCTGCTGCCCGCCGCCTCCTTCGATGCCGCGATCTCGCGCGTCGGCCTGATCTACTTCCCCGACCAGCAGCGCGCGCTGGCCGGTATCCGGCACGCCCTGCGGCCGGGAGGCCGCTTCGCCGCGGTCGTCTACTCCACCCCGGACAGCAATCCCTTCTTCGCCCTGCCGGTCGGCATCATCCGCCGCCGCGCGCAGCTGCCGCCGCCGCTGCCGGGCCAGCCCGGTCCCTTCTCGCTGGGCGGTGAAGGGGTCCTCGCGCGCACCCTGGAGCAGGCGGGCTTCCGCGACGTGCAGGTGCGCACGATCGCCTCGCCACTGCGCCTGCCGACGGCGGCGGAGTGCGTGCGTTTCGAACGCGAGTCGTTCGGCGCGCTGCTGCAGATGATGTCGGGCCTGGACGCCGACGAGCGCGCCGCGACGTGGGACGAGATCGAAAGCGCGCTGGCGCGCTTCGAGACGCGCGAGGCGGGCTTCGTCGGCCCCTGCGAGATGCTCGTCGGCAGTGGGACGCGCTGAGCGCGCGTGCCGAGCGACCGAGGATCCGGGCCGCGGAGACCCCCGCACTCACCCGCGCGCGAACTCCGGAATCCGGAACCGCTTGCGGTACGCCGCCGGCGCCATCCCCGTCGTGCGCTTGAACAGCCGCCGGAAGAACGCCGGGTCTTCGTAGCCCACGCGCCAGCTGATCTCGTCCACCGGCGCATCGGTGCGCTCCAGGCGGCGCTTGGCGTCCTCGATGCGCAGGCGCTGCACGTAGGCGATGGGCGCGACGCCGGTGGCCGCGGTGAAGCGGCGCTTGAAGGTGCGCTCGGCGAGCTTCGAGCGCCGGATCATCTCTTCCACCGGGCTGCCCACCGAGAAGTGCCGCGCCAGCCACTCCTGCGCGCTCAGGATCTCGCCGTCGCCGTGGTCGCTGCGGCCCTCGAACACGATGTAGGCGGCCAGGCCGTCCTGGTGCCATTGCAGCGCGAACATGCGCGCGACTTCCTGCGCGGTGGTGGCGCCCGCATGGCGCGCGGTGAGGTAGAGCACCAGGTCGTGCCAGGTGGTGGATGCGCCGGAGCACACCAGTTCCTCGCGCAGGCCGGAGATCACGAGCACGCGTTCCGGATGCACCGTGACGTCGGGATACAGCGCCTGGAAGGTGCGCGCGTACCAGAAGTGCACCGTCGCGTCGCGCCCGTCGAAGAGCCCCGTCTCCGCCAGCAGGAAGATGCCGGAGCAGGCGGAGCAGAGCATCGCGCCGTCGGCATGCATGCGGCGCAACCACTCCACCAGGCGCGGATAGCGCCCCTTGCGCCAGCCCTCGGGAGGAAGCACCACCGAAGGCACGATCACGATGTCGGTGGCCAGGGTTTCGTCGACGGTGCGGCGCACCTCGAAGGGCACGCCGCCGGCGAGGTTCAGCATTCCCTTCTTCTCGCCCACCACCTCGACGCGGAAGGGCGGCTGCATCCCCGGCGCAACCATCCCCAGGAACGACGGCGCGTTCATCACGTCGAAGATGCCGGCCAGCGTCGACACCGAGGCTTCGGGCAAGGCCACGAGGCTCACGTGCAGCGGCGTCGATGCGGGTGCGGGTCTGGCCATGGCGATTGCGTCCAAGGATACCGGCCGGGGTGCGGCGCCACGTGGCACGAATGGACCGCTTGCGGGCGATTCTGCCTCTGGGCGCGCGCGGGCGCCACGGGAATGATCCTTCCATCGCAACACCCCCCAGAAAGGACACTTCCCCATGGACGCATCCACTCCCTCGGCCGACGACAAGCTGATGGCGTTCGCCATGCGCACGATCAACGACATCGCCGCCGGCTACACCGGCGTGATGGTGAGCCTGGGCCACAAGCTCGGGCTGTACAAGGCGCTCGCCGGCGCCGGACCGTTGAGCGCGAAGGAAGTCGCCACGCGCAGCCGCTGCGCCGAGCGCTACGTGCGCGAATGGCTCAACGCGCAGGCGGCTTCCGGCTACCTCGGCTACCACGCCGTGAGCGACACCTACGAGCTCTCGCCCGAGCAGGCGGCCGTGCTGGCCGACGAGGACAGCCCCGTCTTCATCCCGCACGCGTGGAACGTGCCCGCCTCGATGTGGTTCGACGAGCCCCAGGCGCTCGAGGCCTTCCGCACCGGCCGCGGCGTGGCCTGGGGCGAGCACCACGAAGGCATGGCCTGCGGCGTCGCGGCGTTCTATCGCAACGGCTACAAGGCCAGCCTGGTGCAGCAGTGGCTGCCGGCGCTGGACGGCGTCGTGCAGCAGCTGGAGGCTGGCATCGAGGTGGCCGACATCGGCTGCGGCCACGGACACTCCACGCTGCTGATGGCGCAGGCCTTCCCGCGATCGCGCTTCAGCGGCTTCGACACGCATGCGGCCTCCATCGCGCAGGCCTGCCGCAACGCCGAGGCCGCAGGCGTCGGCGATCGCGCACGCTTCGACCTCGCACGTGCCACCGACTATCCCGACCGCCGCTACGGCCTCATCTGCTTCTTCGACGTGCTGCACGACCTGGGCGATCCGGTGGCGGCGGCGCGCCATGCGGCGCAGACGCTCGCGCCCGGCGGCACGGTGCTGCTGGTGGAGCCCTTCGCCAACGACCGCGTCGAGGAGAACCTGGGTACCGTGGGCCAGCTGTACTACGCGGGCTCCACGCTGATCTGCTGCGCGCACGCGATCAGCGAGGGCGGGCGGATGGTGCTGGGCGCGCAGGCCGGACAGGCGCGGCTGGAGGAGGTGTTCCGCAAGGCCGGCTTCACGCACTTCCGCCGCGCGGCCGAGACGCCCTTCAACCTGATCTTCGAGATCCGGCGGTAGGCCCGCCATGCTGGACCCGGCTTCGCTCGTCCTTCTATGGACGGCGCTCAGCGCGTTGGGACTCGGGGCCACGGCCGTGATGGCCGTGGCCGCCTGGCCCTGCGCTCATTGCGAGACGTTGTGGTAGCGCTCGACCTGGCACGCGTAGGAGGCTTCGGCGCCGACGCACGCCGAGGCAGCCGCACTGTAGGGCTGCTGCGGTGCGCCGGCGCAGCCCGCCAGCGCGAGCAGCAAGAGGATGCGGACTGCCTGGATCATGGGAGACTCCTGCCTGGACATCGGGGGTCGACCTGGATGCTACGCCGACCGGTTCCCCCGTCCGGATGAAGGGCTTGACCTTGCCCCGGTGGGAAGGTTGATCATGGCGCGACGCAACGGAGATCCGCATGGACCACGCCTCGCACGGCCACCACCCCCACCACCCCCTCCACCCGCAGCCCATTGCCGCCACGCCGCAACCCGGGACCTCCGGCACGCAGGACGTCGAGTACACCTGCCCCATGCACCCGCAAGTGCGGCAGATGGGGCCCGGCACCTGCCCGATCTGCGGCATGGCGCTGGAGCCGGTGATCGCCGACACGCAAGGCGGCGCCAGTCCCGAGTTGCGGGACATGACGCGCCGCTTCTGGATCGGCCTGGCGCTGACCCTGCCCGTGTTCGCGCTCGAGATGGGGGGCCACCTGTTCGACATCGGCCACCGCGTCGGCGCGCACACCTCCAACTGGATCCAGATGCTGCTGGCCACCCCAGTGGTGCTGTGGGCCGGCTGGCCGTTCTTCGTGCGCGGCGCGGCTTCGGTTCGCAATCGAAGCCTGAACATGTTCACCCTCATCGCGCTGGGCACGGGCGCGGCGTGGCTGTACAGCATGGTGGGCACGCTCGCGCCCGGGGTGTTCCCGCCGGAGCTGCGCGGCCACGACGGGGCGGTAGCGATCTACTTCGAAGCCGCGGCCGTGATCACCGTGCTCGTGCTGCTCGGGCAGGTGCTGGAACTGCGCGCGCGCGAGAAGACTTCCGGCGCCATCAAGGCGCTGCTGGACCTGGCGCCCAAGACCGCGGTGCGCGTGCGCGCCGACGGCACCGATGAGACCGTGCAGATCGATGCGATCCAGCCCGGCGAGATGCTGCGCGTGCGCCCCGGCGAGAAGGTGCCGGTGGACGGCGAACTCGCCGAAGGCCGGGCGACCATCGATGAATCCATGGTCACGGGCGAACCCATGCCGGCCGTCAAGGCGCCCGGCGCCAAGGTCACGGCCGGCACCATCAACCAGACCGGCAGCTTCGTCATGCGCGCCGAGAAGGTGGGCGCCGACACCCTGCTCTCGCAGATCGTCCACATGGTGGCGGCCGCCCAGCGCAGCCGTGCGCCGATCCAGCGCATGGCGGACCAGGTGGCGGGCTGGTTCGTCCCCGTGGTGGTGATCGTCGCCGCACTGACTTTCGGCGCGTGGCTGCTGTGGGGCCCGAGCCCCGCCTTCTCGTATGCGCTGGTCGCCGCGGTGGCCGTGCTGATCATCGCCTGCCCTTGCGCATTGGGACTCGCCACGCCGATGTCGATCATGGTCGGCGTGGGCCGGGGCGCCCAGCACGGCGTGCTGATTCGCGACGCCGAGGCGCTGGAGCGCATGGAGAAGGTCGACACGCTGGTGGTCGACAAGACCGGCACGCTCACCGAAGGCCGGCCGAAAGTCGTGCATGTCGAGCCGGCCGCGGGCATTTCCGCCGATGACCTGCTGCAGAAACTCGCGAGCGTCGAGCGCGCCAGCGAACATCCGCTCGCGATGGCCGTGGTCGCGGCGGCGCAGGAGCGCAAGCTGGCGCTGTCGGAGGTCACCGACTTCGATTCGCCGGTGGGCAAGGGCGTAACGGGCCGCGTCGGCGGCGCGCTGGTGGTCAGCGGCGCGGCGAAGTTCCTGGCCGAGGAAGGCGTGGACGTCGCGCCGTTGCAGGCCGCCGCCGAACAGCAACGCGTCCGCTCTGCCACCGTGATCTTCGTCGCGCTCGACGGCCGGCTGGCCGGCTTCGTGGCGATCGCCGATCCCATCAAGCAGACCACGCCGGCCGCGCTGCAGGCCTTGCGTGCCGCCGGCATCCGCATCGTGATGCTCACCGGCGACGGCCGCACCACCGCGCATGCGGTGGCGCGGGAGCTGGGGATAGCCGAGGTCGAAGCCGAAGTGTTTCCCGAAGACAAGGCCACCATCGTGCAGCGGCTGCGGGGCGAAGGCCGCGTCGTGGCCATGGCGGGCGACGGCGTCAACGATGCACCTGCGCTCGCCGCCGCCGAAGTCGGCATCGCCATGGGCACCGGCACCGACGTCGCCATGGAGAGCGCGGGCGTGACGCTGTTGCGCGGCGACCTGCTGGGCATCGTGCGTGCGCGCAAGCTCTCGCAGGCCACCATGCGCAACATCCGGCAGAACCTGTTCCTCAGCTTCGTCTACAACGTGGCGGGCATTCCGCTCGCGGCGGGCCTGCTTTACCCCTTCACCGGATGGCTGCTGTCACCGCAGGTCGCCGCTGCCGCCATGGCCCTGTCGTCGGTCAGCGTGATCGCCAATGCGCTGCGGCTCAGGACGGCGCGCATGGAGTGAGCAAGGCGCCCCCGGGCGCAGCGCGGCGGCCCCTTACACAGGGCCTTGTCCCTGCAGCGTGGCGGCCAGCAGCCCGGCCGCGCGCCGGCGCAATGCGCGGCCTCGCTGCCGGGGCCGGATCCGCCCCAGTTCGATCTGCACTTCGCCCAGCACCTGGCGCAGCGCACCCGCCCGGCCGTTGCGGCCGGCGGCCGCGCGCACCGTCTCCAGCGCGCGCAGCACGGCGTCCAGCACCTCGAGGTCGCCGCGGCTGTGCCGGATCACCGGCGCCAGCGCCACCATGAGCAGGGCGCCGAATTCCGGCACGGGCGCGATCACGCGCAGCTCGCCTTCGTGGAAGCGCAGCGGTTCGGGCATGGCGCGGCGGGCCAGCCGTGCCAGCAACCAGCCCAGCTCATTGAGGCACATGCAGGCCGTGGTGGGGTCGTTGATGCCGGGCGACAGCGCCCGCAAGGCGACGTCGACGAGCTGCTGCAGGCCGAATGCGGCATCCTGCTCCACGGTGCGCTGCCGCCCCAGGGCAACGCAGTCGCGCACGCGCTGCGCCAGCTCCGGCGGCACCGGCGCATCGCCGGCGACCTCCGCCAACGGGGCGCCTTCCGGCACGTGGTCTCCGACCGAAATGCACAGGCGCAGCAAGCGGTGCTCTTCGACGGCGACGCGCAGCAGCGCCTCGGGATCGACGAATTTCACGTAGCCGCTGCGCTGTGCGCACACCGGCACCCACCGCGCCGGCAGGCTGGCGGGCCCGTGCGATGTGGCGGGTGGCTCGCCGAGCTGCTGCGGGAAGAGGTGGTCGATGGCGTGGGCCGTGTCGGAGGCGATGCGGTCGAGGATGGCCGAGGCCTGGATGCCGAGGGCGACGTGGTGGATGAAGTAGATCAGCACGCCGATGCCGACGAAGGCATAGGCCATGCCACCCAGCACGGCGAGCGAAGGAATGAAGGCGCCCTCGTCGCCGCCGCGGATCGTGCGCAGCACCACCAGGCAGTAGGCGAAGATGCCCACGAAGATGCCGAGCACCACCTGCGTGGGCGCGTCGCGCATGAAGTTGCGCAGCACGCGCGGCGAGTACTGCGTGGACGTCAGCGACAGCGTGACGATGGTGATGGAGAAGACCACGCCCGCTACGGTGGCCATGGACGTCGCGATCGCGGACAGCATGGCCCGCGAACCGTCGGCGCCGGCGCCGAACAGCCGCGGTGACCAGCCGGCCAGGTCGGCGTCGACGCCGGCCCCGAGTTCCACCAGCGCCGCGGCCAGCAGCATGGAGCCCACCACGATCAGGGCGGGCGTGAACCAGAAGCTTCCGCGCAGCCGGCTCCAGACCTGCGAGGGCACGGTCATGGGCGTGCGGGCTCCACGGCAACGATGGGCCGCCTCCGGATGAGTGTGCACATGCGGCGAGTTGACTGCCAACCCGCTTGCGGCCTCGTAGGAGACCGTTGACGATTGGCGCGACCGCGACGGGCGGCACTTGGCGCGCGTGGTATCGCTTCGCCGCCACCCCGCCGTCTCCGGCCCCAGGGCCTGCTAAGCTCCGGCGCTCACGCCCCATGAACCGCCGCAGCCTGCCGCTCACGCCCCTGCAACGCGCCGCCACCTTGGCGCTGGTGGTCGTGTTCGTTCTCGCGCAAACCCTGGGCTGGCTGCACCGCGGCCTGCACGGCACCTCTTCCGCCGCACAGAACGTGCTGGCCGCCGGCCAGGCGCAGGCGCAGGCGGTGAGTTTCGAAGCAGGCGCGAAGGCGTTCGGCCACGAGGTCGGCACCAACGAGTGCCGCCTCTACGACGTGCTGGCCCAGCCCGGCTGCGCCTCGGCACCGCTGCTGGCGCTTCCCGTCGCACCGCCGACGGCCTGGCTGGCCACGATGCTGGGCGATTTCGTGGCCCGCTGGGCCGCGCTGTTCGACGCCCGCGGCCTTCCATGGAGTTCCTTCCGGACATGCCGTGCATGGCCCTGCTGCGACGCAGCGCCGCCATCGCACTCCTTTCGCCCGCCACGCTGGCGCTGGCGCAGACTTCCCCCTCCGGCTGGCAGGCCGGCGCCGTGCTCGACCTGGGCGCCTCGTCGCGCGAACTCGCACTTGGCCAGCGCGACCAGGGCCTGGGCCTCGGCCACAGCGACGTCAACGTGCGCGGGCCGCTGGGCCGCCACTTCGAAGCACAGGGCACGGCCGCCGTGCACAGCGACGAAGGCAAGATCGAAGCCGAGATCGAGGAAGCGTGGCTGCAAACGCGCAGCCTGCCCGCGGGCCTGCAGGTGCGCGCCGGCCGCTTCTCCTCGCAGCTCGGCTACCTGAACGAGCTGCACCCCCACACCGACGATTTCGTCCAGCGGCCGCTGCTGTATCGCGCCTTCCTCGGCGGCCATTGGTTCGACGACGGGCTGCGCGTCAACTGGACGGCGCCGACCGACCTGTACCTGCGCCTCGGACTGGAGGTGTTCCGCGGCCACCAGCTGGTGCGCGAAGCAGCCTCGGCGAAACGGCCCGGCGCCGTCGTGCTGTCCGCGCGGACCGGTGGCGACATCGGGCGAAGCCAGGGCTGGCAGGCCGGCCTGTCGCTGCTGCACAACCGCCGCGAGGCGGCGGTGGAAGCGCACGAGGAAGAAGCGGGAGAGGAGGCGGGCCACGAGGAGGAGCACGCGGGCGCACATGGCGCCGCCTTCACGGGACGGCGCATGTGGCTGGCCGACATCGCCTGGAAGTGGGCGCCCGAAGGCAACAACCGCCAGCAGCAGGTGCGCGTTGCCTATGAACACGCCGTCATCGAGCGCCTGAACCGCTTTGCCACCGGCAGCGATCGCCACCATGCGGGCTACCTCAGCGTCGCCTGGCGTTTCGCCCCGCAATGGGAAACGGCGGTGCGCTACGACGTGCTGCGCGTGCGGCAGCCGCACGAGGACCACTTCGACGACGGCAGGCTGCGCGAGGCGTCCCTGATGCTGGCCTACAAGCCCACGCATGCGCAGACGCTGCGCGTGCAGTTCACGCAGCAGCGCGACCGCGGCGGCTTCCCCGAGGCCAACCGCAGCGTGCAGCTCCAGTACATCCTCAACTTCGGCGCCCATGCAGCACACTCCTTCTGACCGCAAGAGCGGCTTCTGGCGCATCGCGCTGGTGGCCTGCACCCTCTGGAGCGCCGGCGCCGCGCACGCGCTGTCGGTGTTCGCCTGCGAGCCCGAATGGGCGGCGCTCGTGCGCCAGCTCGCACCCGCCGCCGACGTGCGCAGTGCGACGCACGCGCGCCAGGACCCGCACCACATCGAGGCACGCCCGGGCCTCATCGCCCAGCTGCGCCGCGCGGACCTCGCGGTGTGCACGGGCGCCGGCATGGAAGCGGGCTGGCTGCCCACCCTGCAGCAGCGCGCGGGCAATGCGCGCGTGCAGGACGGCGCGCCCGGCATGTTCTTCGCCTCGGAGCAGGTCGCGCTGATCGACCCGCGGCCTTCGGCCGGCGGCAGTCCCTTCGAAGGCGACGTGCACGCGGCCGGCAATCCGCACGTGCACCTCGATCCGCGCCGGCTGCTGCAGGTGGCGGCGGCGCTGGGCAAGCGGCTGGAGCAGGTCGATCCGGCTGGCGCCGAGGGCTACCGCGCGCGGACCGCGACCTTCCAGGCCGACTGGAGCGCGCGCATCGCGCAGTGGGAACGCCGTGCCGCGCCGCTGCGGGGCCTGCGCGTCGCCGCGCAGCACAGCACCTTCGCCTACCTCTGGCGCTGGCTGGGCATCGAGCAGGTGGCTGACCTCGAACCGAAGCCCGGCGTGCCGCCGACGCCGGGGCACCTGCAGAAGCTGCTCGATGCCACGCGCGGAACGCCGCCGCGTGCCGTCGTGGTCGCCGCGTACCACGACGTGCGCGGCGCGCAGTGGCTGGCGCAACAGTTGGGCGCGCCGGCGAAGGTGCTGCAGCTGCCTTCCACCGTCACCGAGGAGGCGCCTGCCGACATGCTCGCGGGGCTCTACGACCAACTCATCGAACAATTGCTGGGAAGCGCACGATGAATGCGCTGGCGGAGCTCGCGTGGCTCGCCGCGCCTGCCGCGGCGCTGCTCGCCGCTTGCCTGGTGCTGGTGCCCTTGGGCACGCAGGTGCTCGCGCGCGGCGTGGTGTTCATCGACCTGGCAGTCGCGCAAGTGGCCGCCTGTGGCGTGCTGGCGGCGGGCATGCTGCTGGAGGGCGCACCGCCGCTGCTCACGCATGCCGCCGCAGCCGTCGCCTCCCTGCTGGGGAGCTGGCTCGTGTGGTGGCTGGCCCGCCGCTGGCCGGAGCAGCGCGAGGCGCTGATCGGCCTGGTCTACGTGGGTGCGGCCAGCGCGTCGGTGCTCGCCGTCGCCTTCGATCCGCACGGGCGCGAGCGGCTCACGACGCTGCTCGCCGCCGACGTGCTGTGGGCGCCCTGGGCGTCGGTGGCGCTGCTCGCGGCTGTCGCTCTCGTCGTCACCGCCCTGCACAGGCTGCTGCAGCGGGACGCGCTGTTCTATCCGCTCTTCGCCGTGGCGCTGAGCGTCGCCGTCCAGGCCCTGGGCCTGTACCTCGTGTTCGCGTTGCTGATCGGGCCGGCCCTGTGGACGCGCCGCGGCCTGGCACTGACCAAGGCGGTAGTGGCCGGGCTGGTGGCCTGCGCGGCAGGGCTGGCCCTGTCGTGGGGCCTGGATTGGCCGAGCGGTGCCTGCGTGGCTTTGGCGCTGAGCGCGCTGGGCGTCCTGAGCGTGGCCGGGCTTGCGGCCGGCCAGGCGACGGCCGCCCCGCTGCGTTGATTCACTTGCGGCGCACGGCCCGCGGCAGCGGGCTCCACGCCGGCCGTTTCGTGCGCCCGCTGTCGACGATCACCAGGTAGCGGCCCGCGTCGGGCACCGGTTGCCGCAGCGCCTGCGTCGCGTGCATCTGCAGCCGCATGTCGATGACGGCATGGTCTCCCCATCCCTTGGGGACGCGCTGCCAGCCGAAGTCGAACACGCGCATGCCTTTGTCGCCGTAGCCGCGGATGCCGTTCTCGTTGAGCGTTCCCTCGGCCCGGAAGTCCGGGTTCCACGGTCCATGCTCGAACACGCCCAGCGGCGTCTGGAAATAGTCGAAGCGTCCCGGCGCCCCGGTCGACACCGGCGACGCGCCGACCAGCCGGTAGCTACCCTCGCCGGACCACCACAACAGCAGCACGGCCTGCACGTGCGGGTTGCGGTCGACGACCACCACGTACTGCGCGCGTTCGAGCAGCACCTGCGCCGCGGCGAAGGCGGCATCCACCAGCGCGGCATAGGCCGCGACCTCCCCGTCGGGAGGCTGCAGGCGACGGTCCACCGTGGTGCGGTAGGTGTCTGCCAGTTCATCGGGAGTCTGCGGCGCCGCGAGCAGCGTGCACGACAGCATCAAGGCTGCAAGGCCCGCGAACAGCCGGGCCGCGCTCATGCTCTTCTTCATGGGTGGAATTGTGGAAGCGCAGTCGGCGGCAGGCTTGCGCAAGATCAATCCGCACCGCGCGCATCGGCCTAGATTGAACAAGGGCAACCGCCCCTCCATCCACCACCCCCCTAGGACGAGACCATGAGCACCCTCCGACTGCTTGACCCCACTTTTGGCGACAGCTTCGAATCCAGCCTGCGCCGCTTTTTCTCTCCCGCCACCTTTGAGGGCGAGGCACCCCAGCTGAAGATGCGCATCGACGTGACCGAGAACGAGAAGGGCTACGCCGTGAAGGCCGACATCCCCGGCGTGAAGAAGGAAGACATCAGCGTGCGCGTCGAGGGCAACGTCGTGCAGATCGACGCCGAGGCGAAGAGCGAGAAGGAAACGCGCGGCAACGGCGACAAGGTGCTGCGCAGCGAGCGCTACTTCGGCACCATCTCGCGCACCTTCAGCCTGGGCCAGGACATCGACGCAGGCAAGGTGCAGGCGCGCTACGCCGACGGCGTTCTCAGCCTGGACCTGCCGAAGGCTGCGCCGGCGGACAGCCGCCGCATCAACGTCCAGTAAGGATCCGCGCGTGCAAGGCCGGCCACGACCGCCTTGCATGCGCCGCGGGTTCAGTGCGCCATCAACACGGGCAGTGTCATCGCCTCGAGGATGGTGCGGCTCGTGCCGCCGAGCACCCATTCGCGTGCACGGGCATGCCCATAGCAGCCCATCACAAGCACGTCGGCGCCGAGGTCGGCCGTCCGCGATAGCAGCACTTCACCCAGGGCATGCGGCTCCGGGCCGCCGTTGTGCCAGCGAGCCTGCACGCCATGCAGCCGCAGGTAGCCGGCCAGGTCCAGCTGCGCGCCGAAGATGCCGCTTTCGGCGGAGGGACCCCAGGTGAGGACATGCACTTCGCGCGCGCCGCGCAGCAGGGGCAGCGAGGCGGAAAGCGCGCGCGCTGCCTCGCGCGTGGGCTTCCAGGCGATGGCCACCACATCGGCGACGGCGCCAGGCCAGCCGACGTAGGGGACGACCACCGCCGGCCGGCCGCTGGCGGCAAGCACCGTCTCCACGAAATCGAAGGGCACGCCGCCGATCGCATCGCTGTCGCGCTCGTACTGGCCCAGCACCAGCAAGTCGGCGTGCAGCGCCTGCTGCGTCATCGCCGGGACGACGGCCATGTCCTTCGCCTCGCTCCAGGTCGCCGTCGGTCCGGCCGTGGCCGCCACCTGGTCGAACATCTTCACGGTGCGTGCCCGCCGCTCGGCGTCGAGCGCCACCAGTTCGGCCGCGAGGCTGGGGCCCAGCTCCGGCGCATAAGGCAGCTCCAGGTAGCCGGGCGTCGCGGCGTACAGGGCCGCGAGCGCAGCGTCCAGGCGCTCAGCGAGCCGGCGCGCATAGGCGAGTCGCCGGGAGGAAGCGCTGGCCGGATCGAGGTGCACCAGCAGCTGCAGGTTCGAAGGGTTCATGGCAGGACTCCGGTCGGAATGGCTCCTGCACCTTAGGCCGCGTCCTGCAGCGCGGTTTGACGCACCTCAAGGGCACTGCGCCCCCGCTACAGCGACTTGAGGTACTGCGCCAGGTCCGCCACGTCCTGCGCCGACAGCCCCAGCCCCAGGCGCTGGTTGTAGCGCTCGGCCACCGCATCCAGCGTCGCGGCCGAACCGTCGTGGAAGTACGGCGCGTGCTGCCAGGCGCCCCGCAACGGCGTCGTCCGGTACATCTTCGTGGCCGACCGGCTCGCATAGCTCGGATTCTCCGGTTCCGCCATCGAATCGGCGGGCGGGTGCAGGCGGCTGTTCGCATCCGTGAAGAGCGCGCCGCCGTGGCAGGTCGCGCATTGCGCCGTACCCGCGAAGAGGAGCTTGCCCCGCGCCGCGGCCGCCGCGTCGAAGGAACCTGCGGGAGCGGGCGGCGGTGGCAACGAAAGCTGGTAGGCCTCCAGCGCCGGGAGCTTGGGCGACACGAGGTCCTGCGTGCCGTTGGTGACGGACAGCGGCAGGCGCGGATCGCTGAAGCTGCCCTGCCCGCCCATCTGCACCACGGCCACGTAGCGATTCCAGTAGGCGGGCGAATCGCCGTCGCCCGTGTAGGTCACCTTGTGGATGCCGGCGAGCCCATAGGCAGGCGGTATGACCACCGGCTTGCTGATGCCGTCGACGTTGAAGCGCGGGTCGTAGCGGCCCTTGCCCCAGGACCGGTAGATCGCCTTCCTGCCGGCGTCGATGGCGGGCGAGAGCGCAATGATGGCGCCCGGATCCAGGTCGCGGTTGGCCCACCCGTCGAGGCGCTTGCCGATGCCCTGCGCAAAGGAGTCGTCCACGGTGGAGTGGCACAGCGCGCACGTGATGCCCACGCGGCGCAGCCGGTCCACGCCATTGACGTTTTCCACCTCACCCTTCAAGCCGACCACGGCGTCCAGCTTGATGAGTGCGACCGTGGTGGCCGGACTGTTCATGTCCACGTTGCCTGCCCGGATGGCCGCTGCGAGGTCGGGCGGGATCGCTTCGGCATCGACCTTCAGGCCGACGGCGAGCGCGGTGGCGGGCGATACGCCCTGCTCGATCACTTCGTGCATGCGCAGCGTGTCGGTCCACCGGGCCTCGTCGCCAAAGGTGTCGTATCGGAAGATCTCCTGGCCGGCGGCCGCCAGGTCGGCGGGCGGCGCGGAGCCGCCCCCGCCTCCCCCGCCGCAGGCGGCGAGCAGCAGGGCGGCCACCGAAGCCAGCAGGCGACCCTGAACGTTGCGTAGAGGAATGCGTTGCATGGAAGCACCTTTCCCGAAGACCTTGCGGCGGGCGTTGCATCGCCCTCGAAGCCTTGGATGCGCGTGCGCGGGGAAACGTGACAGGCCTGCGGCCCGTGGGGGTATGGCCCGACGCGGCGGGTCAGTCGGACGTCGACAGTGCGTCCGGCGTGCGGTACGGCTCGCGCACGATGCCGTCGGCGCCCGCTTCGGCGCGGATCCACAGGGCCTGGCCCACCGGCGCCACGTCCCCGAAGATCGAAGCGAAGGCCGAGTCCGCGGCATCGCGGCCCGACGTGAGCCGCACGAAGCCCATGGGAATGGCCGTGCCGGAAGGATCGAACATGTACCAGCGCCCGCCGAGGTAGGTCTCGACGTAGGCATGGAAATCGGGCGGACCGAGCGCGGGATCGGCGCCGTAGTCGAGCCCCGTCGCGAAGCGCGCGGGGATGTTGACGGCGCGGCACAGCGCGATCATGAGGTGGGCGCAGTCGCGGCAAACCCCGCGGCCCTGCGCGAGCGTGTCGACGGCGCCGGTGGTGCCCACCGAGCTGCCTGACGTGAAGCGCACGTGCTGCTGCACCCAGTCGCAGATCGCCTTCACGCGCGCATGGCCCTGCGGCAGCGATCCGAACTGCGCCATCGCGAAGCCATTGAGCTTGTCGGATTCGCAGTAGCGGCTGGGATACAGGAACGGCAGCACCGCGCCGGGGAGGTCGCAGATGGCGATTTCCTGCACGTCGGCCGGGTGCTGGCGGTGATGCTGCAGTTCCACCTGCGCTTCGTAGCGCAGCACGAGTTCGCCGGCGAAGGCGCGCAGCCGCAGGAAGCGGCCGCTGGAGAGCGGGTCGCAGTATTCCTGCAGCGGTACGTATTGGGTGAGCGAGAGCGACTCCCACAGCACCTGCTGGCGCGGCGTGCGCGCTGCCTGCACGTTGAAGATGAAGTCGGCGCCGGCAGTGCGGACCTGGTAGGTCAGTTCCACCTGGTAGCGCAGGCGCACCGGCGCATCCATGGGCTGGCTCACGCGGCGGCCGCGGGTCGCGGCGCACCGATCCACTGCAGGCCCTCGCCGAGCGCGTAGCGCGCGGCCGCAAGCGGGTCGCGGAACAGGCGGGTGAGGCGCAGGACGCGCTCGCCGCCTTCGCCGTCGCCCTGGGAGCGGATGGACACGGAACTCGCGAACCAGCCGTTGTGCAGCACCTGCGTGAGCGGCGAGATGAGGTACCTGCCCACGATCATCGGAAGGTGGAGTCCCTCATGCATGGCGTCGTTCGCGGGTGCGCCCCTCAAGCGAGGGCCAGGATGCTGGACGCCTGCGGTCCCTTGGGGCCCTGCGTCACGACGAACTGCACGCGCGCGTTCTCGGCGAGCGTCTTGAAGCCGTCGGCGCCCTGGATCTCGCGGAAATGCGCGAACAGGTCCTTGCCGCCGTCGTCCGGGGCGATGAAGCCGTAGCCCTTGCTCTCGTTGAACCACTTCACGATGCCGGTCTGGGTGTTTTGCATGTCGATGTCTTTCATGGAATGACGCGCAGCCACATGCCGCGCGGTGCACAACGCCAGAAAGCATCGATCGGGAGATTCGACAACGACGCGCCGTTTGCCAGGTCGGCGGAAGGAGAGGAAGAAACCTAGGGATGACGGTCTGTAGGAACGTCTAGCAACGTCATGATAGCCGCTTTCGCCCTTGCCCGCTGGCGCAGCGCGTGGAAACGCGCCCGCATGCCGGCTCAGGGCGACCGGTGCAGCCGCGGGGCTGAAAGCGCCTGCAGGCTTTCGGCGATCGCGATGTCGACGTCGCGCCAACGGCCGGCAAGCTTCGCCGCCGCGAGCGCTTTCTCCAGCGCGCGCAACTCGCGCACGCCGGGCGCCACCTTGATCTGGGCGATGGCGGCCGCCGGATTGCCGGCGCGCAGCAGCGCCAGCACCTTGTCGGGCCAGGGTGAAGGGCGGGCCAAGAGGATCTTCCATGGATGCGTTGGAGGGGCCATTGTCCACCCTCGCGTCAAGCGCGGCAGCGGAATGCGGGGACATGCAGGAGAAGGCGCTCGCGCGCGGGCGCAATCCGCGACAATCACGGCATGGCAAACAAAGACGGAGCCGAAGCAGCGGCGGACAACGAAGTCATCCTCATCGCGGACGAAGAGGAGCTCACGCCGAAGGAACTCGCGCAGGAACGCAAGGCCGCGCAGGAAGAGCGCCAGCGGCTGCACTGGCTGGCCCACACGCCCGCCGAGCTGGCGGGGCGCATCCCCGTTTCAGTCTTCGCGATGGGCGACCTGCTCTCCAACGCCTGAACCGGCGTCCTCACCCCAGCCGCATCAGCTCGAACGCTTCCGCGTAAGGCAGGCGCGTCGCCAGCGACGCCGCGGCCTGCCGGTTGAGCTCGAGCACGCGCGCGTCGAAGCCGGCGCCGCGCGTGCGCAGGTTGCGCTCCTGCTGGGAACGGTGGAAGCGCAGCAGTTGCGCCTTCCACTGCGCCTCCTGCTCGCCGTAGTCGAAGAAGGCGTCGACGCGCATGCCCAGCGTCTTGGCGTCCTGGTTCAGCAGGGCCCAGGCCTGCAAGCCCTGCTCACGCGCGGTCGCGCACACCGCCTCGTACGTGCGGCGGTGCGTGCGGTTGCTGTCGTTGCCGTGCGGCATGAAGACGAGGTCCGCGGGACGCCCGGCCATCCAGCCACGCAGCGGCGCGAGCTCCTCGTGCTGCGCCGCCTCGTTCTCCCAGAGCCGCAGGAAGTGCAGCCGCTGCGGCGGCAAGCCGAAGAAGGTGCAGCTTTCGCGCTGCTCCGCTTCGCGCAGCGCGGCCTTCGCGGCCGCATCCCGCGCCCCGCCGAAGCCATCGTCCACGCCGCCGGCCCCGGAGGTCAGCACCGCAAGATGCAGCTCGTGGCCCTGCAGGTGCAGGTGCCGCAAGGACACGCCGATGGCGTCGAAGTCGTCCGGGTGCGGCGCCATCACCAGCACCCGTTGCGGCCGCGGCCAGGTGCGCTCGCGCAGCGACCAGGGCCGCGGACCGGGCTGCAGGCAGGCGTCGGGATCCACGTGCCGGATTAGAGCACCGGCCCCGGGCGCACAGCCGCTGCCCCCTTACTCCTTCGGGGCTCCGGAGTCGCGCACGATCGCTTCGTAGCGCTTCACCTCGGAAGCGGCGAACTTCGCGAACTCCTTCTGCGTCCCGCCCATGACGATGGCGCCCATGCCGGTGAGCTTGGCCTGGATCTCGGGGGAGCGCAGGATCTTGTTGACCTCGGTGTTCAGGCGCGCCACCACGTCCGCGGGGGCGTCCTTCGGCAGCATCAGCCCGTACCAGGCGGAGGCCAGCATGGGCGTGCCGGCTTCCTTGAAGGTCGGCACGTCCGGCAGCGCGGGCAAGCGCTTCTCCGAAGCCACCGCCAGCGGCCGGAGCAGGCCGCCGCGGATGCTTCCGAGCGAGCCGGTGTCGATCATCATGTCGATGTGGCCGGCGATCAGGTCCTGCGCCGCCGGGCCGCTGCCCTTGTACGGCACGTGGCGCACGTCCACGCCGGCGGCCGTCTTGAACTGCGCGCCCGCGAGGTGCTGCGAGCCGCCGATGCCGGCGGAACCGTAGGTGTACTTGCCGGGGTCCTTCTTCGCCGCCGCCACGATCTCCTTCAGCGAGTTCCAGGGCGACTTCGCGGGCACCACCATCACGTTGGGGATCTCGGCCAGCGAGACCACCGGCGTGAAGTCGTCGACCGCGTGGTAGCCGAGCTTCGCGTAGAGGTGCGGCGCCGCGGCGTTGGTGGAACTCGTCGCCAGCAGGATCACGTGGCCGTCGGCCTTCTCCTTGACGAACTGCTGCGTGCCGATCACGCCGCCGGCGCCTCCCTTGTTCTCCACCACCACGGGCACGCCGAGCGCCTGCGACAGGGGCTGGGCCAGCATGCGGCCGATCTGGTCGGTGGCGCCGCCGGCGGGCCACGGCACCAGGATCTT
>SEAY01000020.1 GCA_004144865.1 Comamonadaceae bacterium | reverse complement strand
GGACGATCCGGCAGGACATCGGGGCAGTCTTGGGCCCGCCGTCGCCTGGACCTTGCGGGCCCCGGCTTCGTATGGGCGACATCCACACCCGAGGATGTGGACTGGATTAGCCATAGCCACCTCGCCTCCAAAAAGGCGAGCCCGCGATTATGGCAGATGAGAGGCGTTTGTCAAACGGGTCCTACATTCCGGCCCCGATGGCGCCGCGTAGGTCGGGGTGACGCAGGAACCCCGACGCCCGCAGCGCAGCTAGACAGGCATGCGCAGGTAGCTCTGCGCCAGCTCCCGGAACTCCGCGGCCTTCGGGTCGACCCCCGTTTCCGACCTCAGCAGCTCACCGACTTCCGCCGCCAGCGAAGCGGCCAGCGCCGCATCCAGGAACAGCAGCCGGATGCGCCGCGCCAGCACGTCTTCCACCGTCCGCGCATACTCATGGCGGGCGGCGAAGCGCACCATGCGCGCGGTCAGGCCTCCGCCGAGTTGGCGGTCCGGCCCCGGGATGGAGGCGACTTCCGCCGCTTCGGTTCCATACAGGTGCAGGCCCGGCGCGGCGCTGATGGACGTGGCGACCGCCCCCGGCGCCGGCGCGCCCACCAGCGGCAGGTCGATCGTCACTCCGGCCGGGCGCCTTGCCAGCAGCCGCGCCTCGAAGCATTTCTCCAGCACGTCTTCTGCCATGGCGCGGTAGGTGGTCCACTTCCCGCCCGTCACGGTGACCAGGCCGGTGCGGCTGACCAGGACGGTATGTTCCCGGCTGAGCGACTTGGTGGATTCGCCCTCCTCGCCGACCGGCTTGACCAGCGGGCGCAGGCCCACCCAGAGGCTGCGGATGTCTTCCCGGCGCGGCGCACGGGCCAGGTAGCGGGCCGACTCGCCCAGGATGAAATCCAGTTCCTCCCGGAACGGCCGCGGCTCCCGCGGCAGGTCGCCGCGCGGGGTGTCGGTGGTGCCCAGGATGAGCTTGCCCATCCAGGGAACGCCGAACAGCACGCGGCCGTCCGCCGTCTTGGGCACCATCAGCGCGTGGGTGCCGGGCAGGAACTCGCGGTCGACCACCGCATGGACGCCCTGGCTGGGCGCCACCATGGGCTTGACGGTGCGGCCACCGGCCTGCGCGTCCTGGCGCCGCAGTTCGTCCACCCAGACCCCGGTGGCGTTGACCACGCAGGCGGCGCGAACGATGAACTCCCGGCCCGACTCGGCGTCGCGGCACGTGAGCCCCGTAAGCTTGCCCTCGCTGTGCAGCAGCTGCGTCACCGGGCAATAGTTGACCAGCAGCGCGCCGCGGGTGGCCGCCGTGCGGGCGAGCGCCAGCGCGAGCCGCGCGTCGTCGAACTGGCCGTCCCAGTACTTCACCCCGCCCTTGAGGCCCTGCGGCCGCGCCGTCGGCAGGCACGCCAGGGTCTGGCTGCGGCTCAGGAATTCGGTGTCGCCCAGGCCCGCCTTGCCGGCGAGCGCGTCGTACATCTTCAGGCCCACGCCGTAGAAGGGCGTCTCCCACAGCTTGTACGAAGGCATCACGAAGGCCAGCGGTTGCGCCAAGTGCGGCGCGTTGTGCAGCAGCGTGGTGCGCTCGCGCAGCGCCTCGCGCACCAGCGAGACGTTGCCCTGCGCCAGGTAGCGCACGCCGCCGTGGACCAGCTTGGTGGCGCGCGACGAGGTGCCCTTGGCGAAATCGTGCGATTCCAGCAGCACCACGCGCAGCCCGCGCGCCGCGGCGTCCAGCGCCACGCCCAGCCCGGTGGCGCCGCCGCCCACGACCGCCAGGTCCCAGGTGCCGCCCTGCGCCAGGCGCGCCAACAGTTCCTCGCGCCGCGTCGGGGCGGCGCGGTGGGTCGATGCTTCGCTCAAGGCCGGGCCCAGCCCTTGGCGCGTTCCACCGCTTCGCGCCAGCGCGCGAGCTTGGCCTGCCGGTCGCCCTCGGCCATCCGCGGCTGGAAGCGCCGGTCCACGTGCCACTGGCGCGCGATCTCGTCGGCGTCGCGCCAGAAACCCGTGGCCAGGCCGGCGAGGTAGGCGGCGCCCAGCGCCGTCGTCTCGGTCACTTGCGGGCGCACCACCGGCACGCCCAGGAAATCCGCCTGCATCTGCATGAGCAGATTGTTGCGCGAAGCGCCCCCGTCCACCCGCAGCTCCGTCAGCGCGATGCCAGCATCGCGCGACATGGCGCCGAACACGTCGGCGCTCTGCAGGGCGATCGCCTCCAGCGCCGCGCGCGCGATGTGGGCGCGCGTGGTGCCGCGCGTCAGTCCCACCAGCGTGCCGCGCGCATGCGCGTCCCAGTCGGGCGTGCCCAGCCCGGCGAACGCCGGCACGAGATAGACATCGCCCGTGTCGTCCACCTGCGCGGCCAGCGATTCCACCTCGGGCGCGGTCTGGATCATCTGCAGGCCGTCGCGCAGCCACTGCACGGTGGCGCCGGCCATGAAGACGCTGCCTTCGAGGCAATAGGCCAGGTTGGTGGGCCCGGCCGGCCCGCGCCAGCCCACGGTGGTGAGCAGCCGGTTGCGGCTGCGCACGCGCTGGGCGCCGGTGTTCATCAGCATGAAGCAGCCGGTGCCGTAGGTGTTCTTCGCCATGCCCGGCGACCAGCAGGTCTGGCCGAAGGTGGCGGCCTGCTGGTCCCCCGCGATGCCCGCGATGGGCAACTCGATCCCGAGGACGGACGCTTCCGTCGTCGCCACGACACCGCTGGAAGCCACCACCTGCGGCAGCACGGCGCGCGGCACGCGCAGCAGCTTGAGCAGCTCGTCGTCCCAGTCGCCGGTGCGCAGGTTGAACAGCATCGTGCGCGACGCATTGCTGGCGTCCGTGACATGCACGCGTCCACCCGTGAGCTTCCACACCAGCCACGCATCCACGGTGCCGAAGGCCAGCTCGCCCGCTTCGGCGCGGCGCCGGGCGCCCGGCACGTTGTCCAGCAGCCATTCGAGCTTGGTGCCGGCGAAGTAGGCGTCGATCACGAGGCCGGTCTTCTGCTGCACCCGCGCCGCGTGGCCCCGCGCGCGCAGCTCGTCGCAGCGGGCGGCGGTGCGGCGGTCCTGCCAGACGATGGCGTTGGCCACCGGCTCGCCCGTGGCGCGGTCCCACAGCAGCGTGGTTTCGCGCTGGTTGGTGATGCCGATGGCGGCGATGCTGGCGGCGCCGCCCACGGCTTCGATGGCCTCGAGCGTCACGGCGTGCTGCGTGGCCCAGATCTCGCGGGGATCGTGCTCCACCCATCCGGGCTGCGGGAAGATCTGCGTGAACTCGCGCTGGACGAGGGAGGCCACATGGCCGGCGCGGTCGAAGACGATGGCCCGGGAACTCGTGGTCCCCTGGTCCAGGGCCAGGATGTATTTCATGGGCCGTTACTGTATTTCAGCCGGGGCCAGCCGGCGCCGCGACGCGGAATCCGACATTGCTCGCGCTGCTCGCCGGCGTGTTGGAGCCGCGCGCGGCCACCCGGTAGCGGTTGCAGTACGACTCATGGCACAGGAAGGACCCGCCGCGCTGCGAACGCCGTCCGGTGGCACGCTGCTGCAGCGGATCCACGGGCGCGGTTTCGCGGTGGTAGGCGGGGCTGAACCAGTCCGCACACCACTCCCAGGCATTGCCCGCCATGTTGTACAGGCCCCAGCCGTTCGGCTCGAAGGCCGTGACCGGCTCCGTGCCAGGCGTCCAGCCCGCGGCCGGAGCCGAGGGAAAACTGCCCTGCCAGATGTTGCAGCGGCGCGGTTCCTCCGGCTCCAGTTCATCGCCCCAAGGGTACCGGCGCTGCGCCAGGCCGCCCCGGGCGGCGTACTCCCATTCCGCCTCGGTGGGCAGGCGCAGGCCGGCCCACGCGCAGTAGGCGGCGGCATCGTTCCACGAGACGTGCACCACCGGATGGTCGAGCCGATCGTGGATGGCGGAGCCCGGGCCGGCCGGCCGCTGCCAGCAGGCGCCTTCCACGGGCAGCCACCAGGGCAGCTCGCGCGACACCTGGCGGATCTCCCTGCGGCGCTGCGCCTCCACCTGGAGGTAGAACACGAACGACCAGCCGGCCTGCTCCGCCTCGGTGACATGGGACGTGGCGCGCACGAAGTCGCGGAACTGCGCGTTGCTGACGGCCGTGGCCGCGATCGCGAACGGGTTCACCCGCACGTGGCGCGCCGGGCCTTCGCCGTCCTCGGCGAACCCCTCGGCCGCGTCCGTTCCCATCGTGAACTCGCCGCCCGGCAGCGTCACGAGTTGGGCACGGGCTGGCAGTCCTGCGCCGCCGCGCGCCGGCAGGGGCTGCGGCAGCCCCGCATCCGCGCGGCCGGGAACGCAGCAGGACTTCACTCGTCTTCCCAGAACGCCCGGGTCACGCCCTGGCTGCGCATCAGGGCGACGATCTTGTCGCGCGGCAGCACGCCGCAGCGCTGCGCCCAGGCCTCGTACTGCCGTTGCATGTCGGCCACGCGCTGCGGATGCTGCGCCGCCAGATCGTTCAGCTCGGTGCGGTCCGCCTCCATGTCGTACAGCTCCCAGTCCCGGGGGTATTCGCGCACCAGCTTCCACCTGCCGATGCGCACGGCGGCATTGCCTTCATGCTCCCAGAACATGGGCGGGCGGTCGCCTGCATCGGCGGCAAACGACGGCTTGAGCGAGTGGCCTTCCAGCGGCAGGATGCTGCGGCCGTCCAGCGCCTGCGGATACGCCGTGCCGGTGACGTCGCAGACGGTGGCCATGATGTCCGGCAGGTAGCCTGGCGTGTGGCGGATCTCGCCGCGCTGCGCGATGCCGCGGGGCCAGTGGAAGATCAGCGGCGTGGAAATGCCGCCTTCGTGGATCCAGTGCTTGTACAGGCGGAACGGCGTGTTCGACAGGTTGGCCCACGCCTGGCCGTAGCTCTGGTAGGTGTCTTCCGGCCCGGGCGCGATGTCCGGGTTGTTGCCGAAGCGCACCTCGGCGCCGTCCCGGGTATGCGAGCGCGCGATCATCAGCTTGTTCACCAGCTCGTCGATCGTGACGCCCTCCGGGATGTCCTCGGCGCAGGCGCCGTTGTCCGCCAGGAAGATCACCAGCGTGTCCTCCAGCTGGCCGGTCTCCTCCAGCGCGGCCAGGATGCGGCCAATGCCCTGGTCCATGCGGTCGATCTGCGCCGCGTACACCTCCATGCAGTTGGCCAGCCAGGCCTTGTGCTCGGCCTCGGTCCAGGCCGGCTGGCGCGGGTCGCGGCCGGAGAGCTTCCACTGCGCATCGAGGATGCCGGAGCCCACCAGGCGCTCCAGGCGCTGCTCGCGCAGGCGGTCCCAGCCGGCGTCGAAGCGCCCCTTGTACTTGGCGATGTCCTCGGGATGCGCGTGCAGCGGCCAGTGCGGCGCGGTGTAGGCGACGTACTGGAAGAACGGCCGGTCCGCGTGCGTGGCCTTGTGCTCGCGCACCATGCGCACCGCCTCGTCGCTGATCGCATCGGTGTAGAAGAAGCCGGGCTTGCGCGCCTCGTGTTCGGCGTTCTCGTTGCCGCGGGTGAGCGTGTTGGGATCGTAGAAGCTGCCCGCGCCGATGATGGTGCCGAAGAACTCGTCGAAGCCGCGCTGCATGGGCCAGGAGTCGGTGGGCTGCGTCAGGTTGCTGGACACGTGCCACTTGCCGCTCAGGTAGTTGCGGTAGCCCGCCGGCCGCAGCACTTCGGCGATGGTGGCGCAGCGCTGGTTCAGGTTGCCCGCGTAGCCCTCGGGACCCGAATCGTAGGTGAGGATGCCTATCCCCGTCTGGTGCGGATGCAGGCCGGTCAGCAGCGAGGCGCGCGAGGGACTGCAGCGGGCCGTGTTGTAGAACTGCGAGAAGCGCAGCCCGTTGGCGGCCAGGCGGTCCAGGTGGGGCGTATCGACCTCGCCGCCGTAGCAGCCGATGTCGGAATAGCCCATGTCGTCGTTGAGGATCAGCAGGATGTTGGGTCGCTTCGTCATGGACGGTCCTTCGTCAGTGATTCAGTTCAGGCGCTCGCCGCTCGCGCGGTCGAAAAGGTGGGCGGCGTCCGCGCCGAAGCTCAGGTGCGTGGTCTCGCCCTCGCGCACGCCCGCCCGGCCGTCGGCCTTGAGCTTCAGGCGCTGGCCGCCGGCCTGGAGGTCCACGATGCAGTGGTCGCCCAGCTCCTCGATGTATTCGACGCGCGCCTCGGTGCCCGTGCCGCCGGCGCGCATCTCGCCCGGGCGCACGCCCAGCACGATCTCGCGCGGATGCGGCGTGCTGGCACCCACGGGGTGCGCCACCCCTTCGATCACGGCGCTGTCGCCGCGCCAGGTGGCCGGCACCAGGTTCATCGGCGGCGTGCCGATGAAGCCGGCCACGGCGACCTGCGCGGGTCGGTCGTAGATGTCGCGGGGCGTCGCGACCTGCACGATGCGCCCGTCCATGAACACGGCCACGCGGTCAGCGAGCGTCATGGCCTCCTCCTGGTCGTGCGTGACGTACACCGTGGTGACGCCCAGCGCGCGCTGCAGCTGCTTGAGCTCCAGCCGCGTTTCCAGGCGCAGCTTGGCGTCCAGGTTCGACAGCGGCTCGTCGAGCAGGAACAGCTTGGGCTGCCGCACGATCGCGCGCGCCAGCGCCACGCGCTGCTGCTGGCCGCCGGAGAGCTGGCCCGGGCGCCGCTGCAGCAGGTGGCCGATGCTCACGCGCGCCGCCGCGTCGGCCACGGCCCGCGCCATCGCGTCCTTCGGCGTACCCACCATCTTCAGCGGGAAGCCGATGTTCTCGGCCACCGTCATGTGCGGATACAGCGCGTAGCTCTGGAACACCATCGCCACGTCGCGCGCGCCCGGCTCGGCGCCGGTCACGTCCACGCCGTCCATCTCCACCCGGCCGGCGCTCACCGATTCCAGGCCCGCGAGGATGCGCAGCGTCGTCGTCTTGCCGGAGCCCGACGGCCCCAGCAGCACGAAGAACTCGCCCGCGCGGATCTCCAGGTCCACCCCATGCAGCACGGTCGTCTCGCCGTGCCTCTTCACCACGCCCTGCAGGCGCACGTTTCCCAGCTTGCTCATTCGAGATCCTTCCCCAGGCGGCCGTGCGGCGCTCATCGCCGGCCCCCTCCCTTGACCGCTCCGACGGTGAGGCCCTTGACGATGTGGCGCTGCGCCGCCAGGCCCACCAGGATCACCGGCGCCATCGCCACCATCGCCCCGGCGGCCAGCCGCGCCCATTGCGTCTGCTCCACCGAGATGAAATTGAACATCGCGACCGTGACCGGCCGCACGTTGTTGCCGCCCAGCACGACGGCGAACAGGAACTCGTTCCAGGCGTTGAGGAACACGAACACCGTGGTGACGGCGATGCCGCCGCCCACCTGCGGCAGGATCACGTACCACAGGGTGCGCAGGCGGCCGGCGCGATCGAGCAGCGCCGCCTCCTCCATCTCGTAGGGGATGTCCTCGAAGTAGGACACCATCAGCCAGACCGCGAAGGGCAGCGAGAAGGTGAGGTAGATCGTGATGAGGCCGCCGTAGCTGTCCAGCCCGCCGATGCGCTGCAGCACCAGGTAGTAGGGGATGATCAGCCCCACCGGCGGCAGCATCTGCGTGGCCAGCACGAAAAAGCCGCTGGCGCGCTTGCCCGGGTAGCGCAGGCGGGCCAGCGCGTAGGCCGCGGGAATGGCGAACAGCATGGTCAGCACGGTCGCGGACGCGCTCACCACGATGCTGGACCAGAGGTTGGGCAGGATCGACGAGCTGCCGAACAGCACCTCGCGGTAGTTGGCCAGCGTGGGGGCGAACACCACCACCGGCGGGTAGGCCAGCACGTCGCGCTCGGTCTTGAAGGACGTCAGCAGCGCCCACAGCACGGGGAAGGCCCACACCGAGACGATGAGCCCGGCGACGGCGAACAGCGCCACGCGGCGCGGCAGTGAACGGTTCATGCGCTTGCCTTGCGCCGCCGGAACAGCAGCCAGGAAACGAACAGCGTGATGGCCAGCAGCACCATCGCGAGCGCCGAGCCGTAGCCGATGTTCAGCTCGGTGAAGGAGGTGCGGTAGGCGTACAGGTTCAGGATCTCGGTGGACGTGCCGGGCCCGCCGCCGGTGGCGGCGAAGATCGCCGCGAAGGCCGACAGCGCCGTCATCGTGCGCAGGATCACCACCATCACCACGGCGGGGCGGATCAACGGCAGCGTGATGTGGCGGAAGCGCTGCCACGCATTGGCGCGGTCCAGCCGCGCGGCCTCGTACACGTCGGGCGGCAGCGTCGCCAGCGTGGCCAGCAGCACCAGGAAGGCGAACGGCGTCCACTGCCAGGTATGGATGGCGATCACCGACACCAGCGCCAGCTGCGGGTCGCCGAGCCAGTTGTGGCTGCCCAAGCCCAGCGCGCGCGTGACCATGTCGACCAGGCCGACGTCGGGCGACAGCACCAGGGTGCGCCAGAACAGGCCCACCACCACCGGCGCCAGCACGATGGGCAGGATCGCGGCCACCCGCAGCAGGCCCTGGCCGCGCGGGATCTGCAGCACCAGCAGCGCCAGCGACAGGCCGATCAGCACCTGCAGCACCACGGTGGAAGCGGTGTACACCACCGTCAGCCACAGCGAGTTCCAGAAGCGCGGGTCGCCGCCCATCTTGGTGTAGTTCTCCAGCCCCGCGAAACCGGACAGCCAAGGCATGCTCAGGTCGAGCTTCTGCAGGCTGTTCCAGGCGAGGAACACCAGGGGCGCGGTCGTGATGAGGAGCAGCAGCAGGAACGCGGGCGCGAACAGGGCGAGCGCAAAGCGCCGCTCCTGCCGCTCCAGCGTGCCCGCCGCGCCCGCGGGCGCGGCGACGTTCATCGGGGCATCAGGCCTTCATGATCTGCGCGATGCGCGCCTGCGCCTCGTCGAGCGCTTCCTTCGGCTTCTTCTGGCCGACCAGCGCCGACTGGATCGCGGTGGCCATGGTCTCGCCGATGGCGGGCCACTGCGGCACACGCGGGCGCCACTCGACGTCGGTGTCCTGCTCCAGCGAGTCAAGGGCCGCCGGGATGAAATTGTCGCCCGCGCCCTTCATGGCGGCGGCGAACTCCGGCGACTTCCACAGCGACAGGCGGTTGAGGCCCGAGCGCTTGGCCGGGCCGTCGAACTTCCAGGAGGTGCGCGCCTGGGTCTCGGCCGACGCGGCCCAGCTGATGAACAGCCAGGTCGCGCGCTTGGCCTTTTCGGACAGGGCGGCATTGACCGGGAAGCCCCAGTTCCAGATGGAGGTCACGCGCTTGCCCGACGGGCCCTTCGGCCAGCGCGCGTAAGCCACCTTGCCGACCACCCTGGACTTCTCCGGATTGGTGATCACCGCGGCGGACGAATGCGCGTCGAGGTAGCAGCCCACCGTGCCCTGCGAGAAGGCGTCGGCGATGTCGGGCCAGTTCCAGTTGCGCACCGCCGGCGGCGCGTACTGCGACAGCGCGCTCACGTACCACTCCAGCGCCTTCACCGCCTCGGGGCCGTTCACCACCACGTTCTTGCCGTCGAACCAGTCGCCGCCGAAGCCGCGCAGCAGCGACGGGTAGATGTACATGTTCTGGCCGGCGCCGGAAAAGCCGCGCATGGCCAGGCCGTAGATGCGGTTGGCCGGATCGTGGATCGCCTTGGCGTTGGCGAGCAGCTGGTCGTAGGTCTCGGCGGGCTTGAGGCCCTTGGCGTCGTACAGGTCCTTGCGATAGACCTGCACCGTCACCTCGCCGTCGTAGGGGATGCCATAGGGCTTGCCGCCCACGGAATCGGCCTCGCGCCAGGCCTTGAGGATGTCGTTGTAGTTGAACCAGGCGGGATCGGTGAGCGTGGCGTCGTTCAGGTACTTGTCCAGCGGCTCGACCCACTTGTTCGACACGTACAGCGGGTAGTACATCGGGTCGGCGGCGTGGGTGGCGTAGGTGCCCGTCTTCGAGGACAGGTCCAGCATCGCCTTCTGCCGGATCTGGCCCGGCGGCACCTTCTCGGCGCGCACCTTGATGCCGGTGAGCGCCTCGAACTGCGGCAGCAGCCCCAGCAGGTTGTCGAAGTAGCTGGCCGGGATCACCGCCACGGAGATCGACTCGCCCTCGGCCTGCTTCCAGTTGATCTTCGCACGCTGGTAGGGCGCCAGGTCGGCGGCGCCCTGCGCCAGCGCCGCGCCGCTCCAGCCCCCGGCCACCAGGCCGGTGGCGCCGAGGGCGGCCGCCTGGCCCAGGAATTCGCGGCGGCCCGGGCTGCCGGGACGCTCCGGCCGGTGGGGGGAGGTGTTCTTCATGCGGTGGTCTCCATGCGGTGGGTGGACGAAAGCCGGATGCGGCGCCATGCAATCGATTACATCGGGTCAGTCTAGCGAGGCCGACTGGGCTTGTCATGGTGCTGGCGCTAGGGGTTTTCCCAAGGACAGAGTTTTCATTTGCATATCGGATCGGGTAGATTCGTGCAAACGATTTCAAGGACCAGGATGAACAGGGTGGAAGGCTCGGGCGGGGTGCCGGGCATGCCGCAGAAAGGCCGCTCGGGCGCGAAGGACGTCGCGCGCCTGGCCGGCGTGTCCACCGCCACCGTGTCGCGCGTCCTGAACAACTCGCAGGCCGTGGATCCGGCCACCCGGCAGAAGGTCCTGGAAGCCGCCACCAAGCTGCGCTACGTGCCGCACGGCGCCGCGCGCTCGCTGCGCAGCCATCGCAGCAAGATGGTGGGCGCCATCGTGCCGTCGTTCGACTACGCGCTGTACGCGCGCACCACCAGCGCCTTGCAGCAGCGGCTCGACGAGCGCGGCTACGCGCTGGTGCTGGCCGAACACCACTACGACCTGGCGGCGGAGACCCGCATCGCCAGCCAGCTGATCGAGCATGGCGTGGACGCCTTCGTGCTCGTGGGCCTGGACCACGAGCAGGCCCTCTTCTCGCTGCTGGAAGACTACGGCCGCCCGTACGTGCTCACCTGGGGCGTGGACCCGCTGCGGCGGCATCCCAGCGTGGGCTTCGACAACGGAACCGCGACGCTGCAGGCCGCGCGGCACCTGATCGCGCTGGGGCACAGGCGCATCGGCCTGCTCAGCGCGCCCCTGCCCGGCAACGACCGGGCCCGCGCGCGCGGCGAAGGCCTGCGCGCGGCGCTCGCCGAGCACGGGCTGGCGCTGGACGAGCGCCATGTCGCCTACGCACCGATCTCGCTGGCCGCCGCCGAAGCGGCCATGGCGAAGCTGCTCGCGCTGCCCGACCGGCCGACCGCGATCGTCGCGACCAACGACGTGTTCGCCGTCGGCGCGATGCTGGCCTGTCGCAGCGCCGGCGTGCGCGTGCCGCAGGACATGTCGATCACCGGCGTGGACAACACCGACCTGGGCGCCACCCAGACGCCCGGGCTCACCAGCGTCGCGACGCCCATCACCGAGATCGGCCGGGCCGCGGCCGACCAGCTGGTGGCCCGGCTCGAAGGACTGCCCTGCGAGACCTTCCGCGACTATCCGGTGGAACTGGTGCGGCGCGGCAGCACCGCCGCGCCGCCCTGAGCCTGGCTGCGCGCCCGCAGCGACTAGACTGCGCGCATCCATGCCACCCCTGCCGTTCCCCGCCGTCCCGGCCTGGACCCGGCGCCGCCTGCTGCGCGCCGGCCTGGCCGCCGGCATCGCGGCGGCCGCCGGTTGCCGTGCGCCCATGCCCCCGGCGGCGGCGACTGCCCCGCCACGCCTGCGCCTGCTCGGGGAAACGACGCTGCCGCACGGCCTCGTTTTCCGGGACACCACCGTGGGCGGGCTCTCCGGCATCGACCACGATCCCGCCACCGGCGCCTGGCTGGCGCTGAGCGACGACCGCTCGGAACTGCAGCCGGCGCGCTTTTATTCCCTGCGCGTCGAGATCGCCCCGCGCTCGCTTAGCGTGGAGCTGCTCGATGTCGTGACGCTGCGCGGGGCCGACGGCCAGCCCTTCCCGCGCCGGCGCATGGGCGGCGAGGTGGTGGATCCCGAAGCGCTGCGGCTGCTGCCCCAAGGCCGCGGCGTGCTCTGGACCAGCGAGGGCGACTTCCCCTCCAGCCAGGGGCCGTCGCTGCGGCACGCGCGGCCGGATGGCGGCCACGTGCGCGACTTCCAGCTCCCCGCCCACCTGCACCTGGGACGCCCCGGCACGGGGCCGCGCGCCAACCAGGCGCTGGAAGGCCTGGCGCTCACGCCGGACGCGCGCATCGCGTGGGCCGCCATGGAAGGGCCGCTGCAGCAGGACGGGCCGGAGCCGGGGGTAGGACGCGCCGGCGGCCCGTGCCGCTTCACCGCGTTCGACGTCGCGACGGGCCGTGCAGTGCGCCAGCTCGCCTACCCGCCCGATGCGATCCCGCAGGCGCCGGCGATCCCGGGCGGCTACGCCGACAATGGCGTGAGCGAGATCCTGATGCTGGACGCCTGGCGCATGCTGGTGCTGGAGCGCGCCTACAGCCTGGGCGTGGGCAATTCGCTGCGGCTGTACGAGATCGATACGCGCGAGGCCTCCGACACGCTGGCGCTCGACCGGCTGGATACCGGCCGGCTCCGCCTGCCGGCCAAGCGCCTGGTCGCCGACTTCGCGCAGCTCGGGCTCTCGCGCCTGGACAACACCGAGGCCATGTGCTGGGGACCGCGCCTGCCCAATGGCAGCCGCAGCCTGGTGGTGGCGAGCGACGACAACTTCAGTGCGCGGCAAGCGACCCAGTTCGCCGCGTTCGAATACCTGGAACCGACATGACCGACAACAACCTCCGCATCGCCTTCATCGGCGGCGGCAACATGGCCAGCGCGATCATCGGCGGCCTCATCCGCCAGGGCTTGCCCGCCGCGCAGATCGCCGTGGTGGAACCCTTTGCCGAGGCGCGCGCACGCCTCGCGCAGCAGTTCGGCGTGCAGGCCGGGGAAAACGCCGGGTCGGCACTCGCTTCCGCGGACCTCGTGGTGTGGGCCGTGAAGCCGCAGACCTTCAAGGAGGCCGCCGGCCAGGCACGGGCGCACGTGCAGCAGGCGCTGCACCTGAGCGTCGCGGCCGGCATCCGTTCGGACAGCATCGCGCAGTGGCTCGGGACGGAACGCATCGTGCGGTCCATGCCCAACACGCCGGCGCTCGTGGGCAAGGGCATGACCGCGCTCTACGCGCGGGCAGCGGTGAGCGACGCCGACAAGCAGCGCGTGGAACAGGTCATTGCCACGACCGGCGAGCATCTCTGGGTCGCGGAGGAGCGCCACCTCGACGCGGTGACGGCGCTCTCGGGCTCGGGCCCCGCGTATGTCTTCTACTTTCTCGAGGCGATGACGCAGGCTGGCAGCGAGATGGGCCTGGACGCCGGACAGGCACGGCGGCTCGCCGTCGGCACCTTCGCCGGCGCTTCGGAGCTGGCGCGCGCCTCCAGCGAACCGCTGCAGGTGCTGCGCGAGCGCGTCACGTCCAAGGGCGGCACCACCTATGCGGCGCTGACGTCGCTGGAGCAGGACCGGGTGAAGGCGGCCTTCGTGAAGGCCTTGCATGCCGCGCGCAAGCGCGCGGAGGAACTCGGGGACGAGTTCGGGAAGTGATCGCCCATGTCGGGGTTCGGCTTCGCGCTCACCCCGACCTACACGCAGGCCTCGACCCGCAGGTCGGGGTGAGCGGCGCAGCCGACCCCCGACGGAGCCCGCACCTTCACAACGCGTACCCCAGCACCGTCCCCGCAAACAGCGTGAACCCGAACCAGTGGTTCACCCTGAATGCGCGAAAGCACCCTTCGCGCGAGCGATTGCGGATCAGCGTGTAGTGCCAGGCCGCCTGCGCTGCTGCGACACCAGCGGTGAGCGCGATGACCGCCGCGGGCACCCGCCCCGCCATCACGCCGGCCCACACCGCGATCGCGGCGACATAGCAGGCCATCACCACCGGCACGTCGGCGCGCCCCAGCGTGATGGCGGAGGTCTTGATGCCGATGCGCAGGTCGTCGTCGCGGTCCACCATCGCGTACTCGGTGTCGTAGGCCAGCACCCAGCACAGGTTGCCCAGCAGCAGCAGCCACGCCAGCGCGGGAACCTCGCCCCGCACCGCGGCGAAGGCCATCGGGATGCCGAAGCTGAAGGCCACCCCCAGCACCGCCTGCGGCATGGACACGAAGCGCTTGGCGTAGGGATAGGCGATCGCGATCGCCAGCGCGGCGAAGGACCAGGCGATCGCGGCCGCGTTGGTCGTGAGCACCAGCAGGAAGGCCAGCAGGGCCAGCACCGCGCCGAGCACCAGCGCCTCCTTCACCGACACCTGTCCGGTCGTCACCGGACGCTGCGCCGTGCGCTTGACGTGGCGGTCGAACTCGCGGTCGGCGACGTCGTTCACGCAGCAGCCGGCGCTGCGCATCAGGATCGTGCCGAGCGTGAACACCGCCACCAGGTGCCAGCCCGGAAAGCCGTCCTGCGCGATCCAGAGCGCATACAGCGAGGGCCATAGCAGCAGCAGCCAGCCCGCCGGCCGGTTCCAGCGGATCAGGTCGAGGTAGAGGCGAAACCGGTCGCGCACGTCAGGCGACGCCGAGCCCCAGCCGCCGCAGGTCGAGGCGGCCGTCGCGCATCGGCGGGCACCAGAAGTACGCGCCGGTCACCGGCTGGCTGATGCTGAACATCGCATCGACGATGCCGTCGTCCTGGCCGGCCATGCGCCGCATCTGCTGCTCGAAGGCCTGGTGCGACTTGCCGAAGGCCACGAACATCAGGCCCGCGCGCAGGTCGTCCATCCAGGGCATCGAGCGCCGCAGGACGAAGGCCTCGGGATCGAAGCTCTCCTGCGCCGTGCGCTTGACGTGCGCCGTCTCGGGCGCGTCCTCGATCTCCTCGTTGTCCGCCAGGCGGCGGCCGAAGTGATTGTCCTTCTCGCGGTCGCCGAGGGCCTCGAAGGCATCGAGGTCGTGCACCCACTGCTGCACGGCGACGTAGCTGGACCCGTCCAGGCCCTGGCCCAGGCCGTGCGCGAAGGCGGCTTCCAGCGCCTTCTCGCCCTTCGGGTTCTCGGTGCCGTCCTCGAAGCCGGTGAGATCCTTGCCGAAGCCGCTGTCGCTCCAGGCGTGGCGGAAGCCGTTGACCACGTGCTTCATCCCGAATGCGGGCCTCAGCGCCTTCTGCACCTTGCGGGTGAGATGCAGCAGGTGGCCGAGGTCGCTGCCGCGGATCCAGCACCAGAGCGTGCCGGGAGTCGCGGGCACCTTCACGCCGTGGCCGGAGAAGTCTTCGGGGAATTCGTGCAGCCCGGGCACTTCGCATGCCAGCGCCGACACCAGGGAGGGCCCGAAGCCGACCACCACGTCGCTGCCATCCGCCAGGGGTGAAAGGCGCGTGAGGGCTTCCTGGATGGCGCCCGCATCGATGCCGGGGTCGGTGAGCGTGAAGACGCAGTAACGGGCCACGGGCGGGACCGGCTCCAGGATGCCCGGCTGGTACAGGTTGGACAGGTCTTGCATGCCGGGATGTTAGTCCAGGCCACGCGAGCGGGGCGGCCTCAGGACAGCCGCTTCACGCCCGGCAGTTCGCACGCATAGATGGAGTTGCGCAGCGCGGCGATGGCCTCGTAGCGCGTGAAGCTGCGGCGCCATGCCAGCACCACGCGGCGGTTCGGCGGATCGCCGTCGAACGGGATGTACTTGACGAACGCCTGGTCGTCGCTGCGCCGCTTGGGCCTGGCGGAGAACGCCTCCTTGGGCACGGAGAGGCGCGGCACCAGCGTCACGCCCATGCCGGCGGCCACCATGTGCTTGATCGTCTCGAGCGATGAACCCTCGAAGCTCTTGCGGATGCCCTCGGCGTCGCTCGAGAAGCGCGCGAACTCCGGGCACACCTCCAGCACATGGTCGCGAAAGCAGTGGCCCGTGCCCAGCAGCAACATGGTCTCCTGCTTCAGCTCCTCGGCCGTGATGGTCTTGCGCCCGGCGAGCGGGTGCGTGCTGGGCACCGCCGCCATGAACGGCTCGTCGTACAGCGGCGCGATCGCGAGGCCGGTGTCCGGAAAGGGTTCGGCCATGATCGCGCAGTCGATCTCCCCCGTGCGCAGCATCTCCAGCAGGCGCGCGGTGAAGTTCTCCTGCAGCATCAGCGGCATCTGCGGCGTGCGGGCGATCGCCTGGCGCACGAGGTCCGGCAGCAGGTAGGGGCCGATGGTGTAGATCACGCCCAGGCGCAGCGGGCCGGCCAGGGGGTCCTTGCCGCGCTTGGCGATTTCCTTGATGGCGGCGGCCTGCTCCAGCACGCTCTGCGCCTGCCGCACGATCTCCTCGCCCAACGGGGTGACGGTCACTTCGTTGGCGGAGCGCTCGAACAGCTTCACCTCGAGCTCGTCCTCGAGCTTCTTGATCGCCACCGACAGCGTGGGCTGCGAGACGAAGCAGGCTTCCGCCGCGCGGCCGAAGTGCTTCTCGCGGGCGACGGCGACGATGTACTTGAGTTCCGTGAGCGTCATGGGCTTTTGCCGGCCATTGTCGTGCAATTGCACGGCGCGAGGGGCGGCTCAGGCCTTCAGGTAGTCCTGCCTCCCCCCCAACCAGCGGGCAACGTGCTTTTCCGCCAGCGCCGGATGGCGGTCGAGCAGCAGCGGCGCGACGCCGCGGGCCCATTCCAGCAAGGCGGCGTCGTTGGCGAGGTCGGCGAACCGCAGCAAGGGAGCGCCGGACTGGCGCGCCCCCAGGAATTCGCCCGGTCCGCGGATTTCCAGGTCGCGCCGCGCGATCTCGAAGCCGTCGCTGGTCTCCGCCATCGCCTTCAGTCGCGCCCGGGCCGTCTCGCCCAGGCGCCCGTTGTCGCCGGCCGCGTACAGCAGCACGCACGCGGAGGCGGCCGCGCCGCGCCCGACGCGCCCGCGCAGCTGGTGCAGCTGCGAGAGACCGAAGCGCTCGGCATGCTCGATCACCATCAGGGAGGCGTTCGGCACGTCCACGCCCACCTCGATGACGGTGGTGGACACCAGCACCGCCATCTGCCCGCCCGTGAAGAGCGACATCACCGCCTTCTTTTCCGGCGCCGGCATGCGCGAGTGCAGCAGGCCGACCATCACCCCCGGCAGCGCCGCGCTCAGTGCCTCGTGCGTGGCCGTGGCATTGGTGAGGTCCAGGTTTTCGCTTTCCTCGATCAGGGGACAGACCCAGTACACCTGGCGGCCTTCGGCCACCTGCGCGCGGATGCGCTCGATCACCTCGTCGCGGCGGCTGTCGGAGATCAGCTTGGTCACCACCGGCGTGCGCCCGGGCGGCAGTTCGTCGATGGTGGACACGTCCAGGTCCGCGTAGTAGCTCATGGCGAGCGTGCGCGGGATGGGGGTGGCCGACATCATGAGGAGATGAGGCTCGCCGCTCCCAACTTCGTCATTCCCGCGCAGGCGGGAATCCAGGGCTTCCGCCCCCTCTCCCGAATGCCCTGGGTCCCCGCCTGCGCGGGGACGACGCAGGCCCATCTTCCCGCGCAGCGCGAGGCGCTGCTCCACGCCGAAGCGATGCTGTTCGTCGATCACCGCCAGCGCCAGCGACTTGAACTGCACCTGCTCCTGGATCACCGCATGCGTGCCCACCACCAGCGCCGCCTCCCCGCTGGCGACCAGCTCCAGCATCGCCTGCCGCTCCTTCTTGCGCTGGCTCCCGGTGAGCCACGCGACCCGCAGCCCGCGCGGCGCGAGCAGCGGCTCCAGCCAGCCGATCAGCTTGCGGAAGTGCTGCTCCGCCAGGATCTCCGTGGGCGCCATCAGCGCGCACTGCCAGCCGGCATCGATCGCGATGGCGGCGGCGAGCGCGGCCACGATGGTCTTGCCCGAACCCACGTCGCCCTGCAGCAAGCGGTGCATCGGGCGGTCACGTTGCAGGTCGCCCGCGATCTCCTCGCCCACGCGGCGCTGCGCCCGCGTGAGCTGGAAGGGCAAGGCGGCCAGCAGCTGCTCGTGCAGCCCGCCGGCCTCGAGTCGCAATACCGGCGCATTCAGCGCGTCGTGCTCGCGCCGGCTGCGCACCTGCGAGAGCTGCTGCGCCAGGAGTTCCTCCGCCTTCAGGCGCAGCCAGGCGGGATGGCTGCGGTCTTCGAGTGCGGCCAGCGACACCTCGGGCGCCGGGTGGTGCAGGAACTCCAGCGCCTGCCGCAGGCTCCAGCCGGTCGCCTTCCCGGGCGCCGGCGGCGCCTCGGGCGGCACCGTCTCGGACAGGTCCGCGCGCGCGAGTCCGCTGACCACCGCCTTGCGCAGGTAGGCCTGCGGCAGGCCGGCCACCGTGGAATAGACCGGCGTGAGGGCCGCGGGCAGCTCGCCGCCCGCCACCTTGTACGTGGGATGCACCATCTGCCAGCCGAGGAAGCCGCCCTTCAGCTCGCCGCGGATGCGCAGCCGCGCACCGACGGACATGGACTTCTGCTGCGAGGGATAGAAGCTGAAGAAGCGCAGCACGCAGGTGTCGCTGCCGTCGTCCACCGTCACCACCAGCTGGCGGCGGGGACGGTACTGGACCTGGCTGTCAGTGACCGTCGCCTCGATCTGCACCGTGTCGCCCTCGCGCGCATCGCGCAGCTGCACGATGCGCGTCTCGTCCTCGTAGCGCAGGGGGATGTGCAGGGCCAGGTCGATGTCGCGCGCGAGCCCGAGCTTGCGCAAGGCCTTCTGCGGTTCCGTCAGCGCCTGGGTTTCGGGCATGGGACAATTCTGCCCTGCTCTTCATTGAACCTTGGAACGGGCCCGTCCGGCCCTCAAGCGCATGCGCCACTTCTCCCTGGGCGATTTCGATTTCGCCCTGCCTCCCGAACTCATCGCCCAGCACCCTGCCGCCGAACGCAGCGCCTCGCGCCTGCTCGATGGCACCGGGCCCGCGCCGGTGGACCGCATCTTCCGTGACTTGCCCTCGCTGCTGCGTGCCGGCGACCTGCTGGTCTTCAACGACACGCAGGTGGTGAAGGCGCGCCTGTTCGGCGAAAAGCCCACCGGCGGCAAGCTGGAACTGCTGGTGGAGCGGGTGCTGGAAGGCCGCGACGTCGTCGCGCACATGAAGGTGAGCAAGAAGCCGTCCGTGGGGACCGAGCTGCGCATGGACGGCGGCTTCGGCGCCACCCTGCTCGGTCGCTGGCCGGACGCCAACGGGCCGCTGTTCCGCTTCGCCTTCAGCGACGATCCTTATCGCCTGATGGAGCAGCACGGCCACGTGCCGCTGCCACCCTACATCACGCACGCCGACACGGCGGAGGATGCGCATCGCTACCAAACCGTCTTTGCGAAGAACCCGGGCGCCGTCGCGGCGCCGACCGCGGCGCTGCATTTCGACGAAACCGTGCTCGCGGCGCTCGAGGCGCGCGGCGTGCAGCGCGCCAGCGTCACCCTGCACGTGGGCGCCGGCACCTTCCAGCCGGTGAAGACCGAGGACATCGCGCAGCACCGCATGCACAGCGAGTGGTACCAGGTGCCCGAAGCCACGCAGCAGGCGATCGCCGAGCTGCGCGCGCGCGGCGGCCGCCTGGTGGCCGTCGGCACCACCACCGTGCGCACCCTCGAATCGTGGGCGCGCAGCGGACAGGCGAGCGGCGACACCGACATCTTCATCACGCCGGGCTTCGCCTTCCGCCAGGTCGATATGCTCGTCACCAACTTCCACCTCCCCAAGTCCACCCTGATGATGCTGGTGAGCGCCTTCGCGGGCTACGAGCACGCGATGGGCCTCTACCGGCACGCCATCGAGGCGGGCTACCGCTTCTTCAGCTACGGCGACGCCATGCTGCTCGCGCGGCGCACCTGAGAACAACGATGCTGCAATTCGAACTCCTGAAGACCGAGGGCCTCGCGCGCCGCGGCCGCCTCACCCTCAACCACGGCGTGGTGCAGACGCCGATCTTCATGCCCGTGGGCACCTACGGCACGGTCAAGGGCGTGATGCCGCGCTCGCTGGAGGAGATGGGCGCGCAGATCATCCTGGGCAACACCTTCCACCTGTGGATGCGCCCGGGCCTCGACGTGCTCGAGCAGTTCGGCGGCCTGCACCGCTTCGAGCAGTGGAACAGGCCCATCCTCACCGACTCCGGCGGCTTCCAGGTGTGGAGCCTGGGCGAGATGCGCAAGATCGCCGAGGAAGGCGTGAAGTTCGCCTCGCCGGTCAACGGCGACAAGCTGTTCCTCACGCCCGAGACGTCGATGCAGATCCAGACGGTGTTGAACTCGGACATCGTCATGCAGTTCGACGAGTGCACGCCCTACGAGACCAAGGGCCACCTCACCACGGAGGCGGAGGCGCGCTTCTCGATGGAGCTGTCGCGCCGCTGGGCGCTGCGCTGCAAGGCAGAGTTCGCGCGGCTGGAGAACCCCAACGCGCTGTTCGGCATCGTGCAGGGCGGCATGTTCGAACACCTGCGCGAGGAGTCGCTGCACGCCCTCGTGGACATGAACTTCCCCGGGTACGCCGTCGGCGGGGTGAGCGTGGGCGAGCCCAAGGAGGACATGCTGCGCATCATGGCGCACACGCCGCACCGGCTGCCGGCGAACAAGCCCCGCTACCTGATGGGCGTGGGCACGCCGGAAGACCTGGTCGAAGGCGTGGCGCAGGGAGTGGACATGTTCGACTGCGTGATGCCCACCCGCAACGCACGCAACGGCCACCTGTTCACGCGCTACGGCGACCTGAAGATCCGCAACGCCAAGCACCGTAGCGACGAGCGCCCGCTGGACGAAACATGCACCTGCTACACCTGCCGGGGAGCAACCAACCCTGACGGCACGGTCACCGGCGGCTTCTCGCGCGCCTACCTGCACCACCTGGATCGTTGCGGCGAGATGCTCGGCCCGATGCTGAACACCATCCACAACCTGCACTACTACCTGAACCTGATGCGCGAGGTGCGGGAGGCGCTGGATGCGGGGACGTTCGGGGCGTACGCGGTGGCGTTCCGGAAGGACCGCGCGCGCGGCGTGTGATGCTCCGGCGGGGTTCGGGCTTCGCCGCTCACCCCGCCCTACGAACGCCGCGAAGTCCCGTTCGTGGTAGGTCGGGGTGAGCGCGCAGCCGAACCCCGACGCCGTTGCCGAGCGAGCCGCGTAGGCTACGCGCCCAGCAACTGCGCCACGCGTGCCTGCAAGGCCGCCGGCTCCACCTGCCCCGCCGGCACCGGTGCCCCCACGTTCAACCCCACCACGTTGAACACGCCCCGCCGGAACGGCCGCACCATCGCCCCGCCCTGCTCGATGCGGCTGAAGAACGAGCCCCACAGGTTGGTCAGGGCCATCGGGATCACCGGCGGCTCGACGCCTTCGGCGCGCGCGCGCTCCAGCACCTTCATGATCCCGCCCTTGAACGGCTGCAGCTGGCCGTCGCGCGTGATCCCGCCTTCCGGGAAGATCGCCAGCAGGTCACCCTCGCGCAGCACCTGCGCAGCCCGCTCGAAGGCCGCCTCGTACACGGCGGGATCGTCCTTCTGCGATGCGATCGGGATCGCCTTCGCCAGGCGGAACAGCCATCCCAGCACGGGGACGCGGAAGATCCGGTGGTCCATCACGAAGTAGATCGGGCGCGGACTGGCCGCCATCAGCAGGACGGCGTCGACGAAGCTCACGTGGTTGCATGCGAGGACCGCCGCGCCCTGCACCGGGATGTTCTCTTCGCCGCGCACGCGGAAGCGGTAGATCACGTGCGTGGCCAGCCAGGCCGTGAAGCGCAGCAGGTACTCGGGCACCAGCAGGAAGATGTACGCGGCCACCACCGCGTTGGCGATGCCCACGCACAGGAACACCTGCGGGATGCTCATGCCCGCCTTCAGCAGCGCGCCCGCGATCACCGAGCTCGCGATCATGAACAGCGCATTGAGGATGTTGTTCGCCGCGATGATGCGCGCGCGGTGCGTGGGCTGCGCGCGCAGCTGGATCAGCGCGTACATCGGCACCGAGTAGAGGCCGGCGAAGAAGGACAGCAGCGCGAGATCGGCCATCACGCGCCAGTGCGCGGGCGCCGAGGCGAACTGGGTCAGCGTCAGCGCAGCGGACGCGGGCAGGTTGCGCGAGGCGAAGTACAGGTCCACCGCGAACACGGTCATGCCGATCGCGCCCACGGGCACCAGGCCGATGTCCACGTGCCGGCGCGACAGCCGTTCGCACATCAGGGAACCCGCCCCTATGCCGATGGAGAACACCACCAGCAGCAGCGAGGCGACCTGCTCGTTGCCGTGCAGCACCTCCTTGGCGAAGGAGGGGAACTGGCTGAGGAACACGGCGCCGAAGAACCACATCCAGCTGATGCCCAGCAGCGAGCGGAACACCACGGTGTTCCCGTGCGCCAGCTTCAGGTTGCGCCAGGTCTCCGTGAAGGGGTTCCAGTTGATCTTCAGTCCCGGGTCCGTCGCCGGAGACGCCGGGATCCAGTGCGAGACCAGGCGGCCGGCCAGCGCCAGCGCGATGCAGCCAGTGCCGACCCACTGCGCACCCACCTGCGGCACCGCGATGATCAGGCCGCCGGCCACGTTGCCCAGCAGGATGGCCACGAAGGTGCCCATCTCCACCATGCCGTTGCCGCCGGTGAGCTCGCGCTCCCCCAGGTGCTGCGGCAGGTAGGCGAACTTCACGGGGCCGAACAGCGTGGAGTGCAGGCCCATGAGGAAGGTGCAGGCCAGGAGCGTGGGCACGTGGCCGGAGAAGAAGCCGATGGCCGCCACGACCATGAAGACGACTTCCAGCCACTTCACGAACAGGATCAGGCGGCGCTTGTCGAACTTGTCCGCCAGCTGGCCGCTGGTGGCGGAGAACAGCAGGAAGGGCAGGATGAACAGCGCGCCGATCACCAGTCCCGCCATTGCAGGCGGCAGCCACGCCACTTGCAGCTGGTAGGTGACCATCACCGTGAAGGCGAACTTGAACAGGTTGTCGTTGGCCGCGCCGGCGAACTGCGTCCAGAAGAAGGGCGCGAAGCGGCGCTGGCGCAGCAGCGCGAACTGGTTGGGATGCGCGTGCGCGGCTGCGCCAGGCACGGTTTGCGCCACTGTGGTGGTCATGTCCTTCTCCTCCTCGGTTCCAGGCGGCGTGGTCCGCCGGCTCCCGGGGATTCTGGGGCCGGCGGCATACCTTTCGAAGCGGCTGGGCGGAGGGTGCATCGTTTCTCCTCGGTGAAAACTGCGCGCAGTGTCCGCAGTGCCACGTGGCGCGCGGGCTGGATTTCGGCTGGATTGCAGCCCGGAGACCCCTCGGGTATCGCTATGCTGTACTTCCATGAGCACCACCGCCGACCTCGTCGCCGCCCTCAAGAAGGAACTGAAGGCAGCGCAGATGACGTATGCCGACCTCGCGCGGGGCCTGGGCATGGCCGAATCCAGCGTCAAGCGCATGTTCGCCAAGGGCGACATGGCCTTGTCGCGCATCGACGCCGTTTGCCGCGTGCTGAAACTGGACTTCGCCGAGCTCGCGCGCCGCATCGCCGACGCGCAGCCGCTGCTGAAGGAGCTGACGCAGGAGCAGGAGAAAGCGGTGGTGGCCGACAAGAAGATGCTGCTGTGCGCGATCTGCGTGCTCTCCGGCTGGACGCTGGAGCAGATCAGCGGCGAGTACCGGCTCACGGAAGCCGAATGCATCAAGTACTTCGCCCAGCTCGATCGCATCGGCATCATCGAGCTGCGGCCCCTGAATCGCTACCGCCTGAAACTGGCGAAGACCTTCCGCTGGCGCCCGCACGGCCCGGTGATGCACTACTTCCGCGACCACGCGGTGCTGGATTACTTCGGCGGCGGCTTCGACCGGCCGGCCGAGGGCCTGCTGCTGGTGCACGGCTCGGTGAGCCGCGCCATCGCGCCGTCCTTCCTGGAACGCCTGCAGCGCGTGGCGCAGGATTTTGCGCAGCAGCACCAGGCCGACCAGAAGCTGGCGGAAAAGGACCGCGAGGGCTACACGCTGGTGCTGGCGATGCGCAGCTGGGAATTCGCGGCGTTCGCGCAGCTGCGGCGGTAGGCGGGGTTGCGCATCGCTGGGGTGCCTGCGGCAACCCAGCCTACAAGCCGGGTGCGAAGCCCCGGCGCCGGATCACGGGCCGCGGAAGACGGTCAGCACGCCCGTGTAGCCGTAGAGATGGCTGCGCGCGATCTCGCCGCCGGCGAAGAAGCCCACCAGCGGCACGTCGCCCAGCGCGCGGCGCACGATCTGCAGCTCCGCGCTCGGCCCGCCGAAATGCGGGCCGCCGCGCCCGGCGCAGCTCACGTAGATGGCGCCGGCGATGCGCGAAGCGGGATGCGGACCGGCCAGCGGGTCGGGCGCGGCCAGCGCGCTCGCCACCGCCAGCGGCAGCTCCTCCGGCTCCAGCTCCTCGCGGATCTCCGAGCAGATGCGCACGAGGTCCGCCCGCGCGGCTTCCACGTTGCGCCGGCAGAAGGCGAGCTTCATGCCCTCGTCGACCTTGCTGGCGACGGCCACGCCGCGGCGGCGCGGGTCGATGCCGACGATGTGGCGCACCTCGACGTCGGTGCCGAAATGGCCGGCGCGGTCCGTCACGTCCTCCGCGGGCTGCGTGAGCCCGGCCAGCGTGGTGCGCAGCGCTGCCATCGCCGCCTGCGGCTGGTCCAGCGTGATGTGCAGGTCTTCCAGCAGCACGTCGAGCGCCGGCTCGCCATCGAGCTCCAGCACCAGGTTGTTGTCGGCGGCGGTGATGCGGCGTGCGGCGGCCACCGGCTGGCAGCCCTGGGTGACGCGCGAGACCAGCTGCACGCCTTCGGCGAATGCCACGCCGGAGAGTCCGCCCCGGAACACGCCGCCGGCGCGGCCATGGCCGCTGATGGTGCCGTTGCCGCTCACGGCGAACTGCACCACGTCGCCCCGGCTGGACGCGAGCCCGCCGAACAGGTAGCCCGTTGCGGTGCGGTCCGCCATTTCGGCGATCAGCTCGGCGACGTCCGGCGTGGAGGCATCGGCATGCACCAGCGCCGTGTGCGGCGTGAAGCCGGGCGACAGCGGCGTGACGCCGGAGAACACGCGGTACTGGTCGGAGGGCAGCGCGCACAGCATCACCGCCATCGCGGGTTCGTCGAAGTATTCGACGTTGGACGAGGCGACGCCTACGCCCACCGTGCCGGACCAGTCGGTCACCTCCGGCAGTTCGGCGCCCAGGTGGTCGAGGATGTCCTGCGCGGCCGCCGCGTAGTGATCGGTGATGTACAGCAGGCCCAGCGTGGGCGACGACGCGTAGCCGTGCAGCGTCATCTGCGCGCGCAGCTGCGCGAGCACCAGGCCGGCGGCCATCTGCCACTGCGGGTGCGTGGCGTGGGCGTACGGGAACAGCTGCATGGCGGCCCTACTTCCGCGCGCGGCCCTTCGCGGGGGCCTTGCGTGCGACCCCCTTGCGCGTCGCCTTGACGGCTTCCTTCGCCGCGCCGGCGGCCATGTTCTTCGCCGTGTCCACGACCGTCTTCTGGGCCACGTCCTTCATCGCGCCAGCCGCGATCTCCTGGAATTGCTGCGTGAGCGCCCCCCACCACTGCATGGGATCCACCGGCGCGGCCGCGCCATTGCCCTCCGCCTTCTTGCCGCCCTTCGCCGCAGTCTTGCGCGCGGCGCCCGCCACGGCGTCCGCCGCATCGCTGACCTTCTGCACGCCGCTCGCCACCGTCTCGGCGGTGCGCAGCTTGAGGGCATTGGCCACGTCACCCATGTTGAAGTTCATGCCCTGCAGGGTGGCGAGGGTCATCTTCTGCACTTCCAGCGCCTGGATGGTGGCGCCCAGAGCCTTGCTGTTCTGGTCCAGCCAGAAATGCACCGCCTTCAGTTCGCCGATGCGCTTTTCCAGCTCCTCGACGTTGAGGGTTGGCGCGACCCAGTTCGAAAGGTTCGGCAGCTGCGGGATGTTCTGCGTGGCGCCCTTGGCGAGGCTCTGCAGGAAATCGAACCCCGGCACGAGTTTCGCGAAGCCGAAGTTGCTGTTGTCGCTCATGGCCGCGCCCCCTGGGAGTTGTCGTGCGGACAGCTTACCCCAAGGAGCGCCAGCGCTGGCCTGCTTCAGGGCTTGTGCATCATCGGCGCCGCGGCGGTCACCGGCACCGAGACGCTCAGCTCGTGCGCCTTGCCCTGCGCGTCGCGGAACTGCAAGGTCATCGGCACCACCGTGCCGGGGCGGAACGCGGCCTTCAGGTCCATCAGCATGAAGTGGTAGCCGCCCGGGCGGAAGCTCACGGCCTGCCCCGCCGGCAACGCCACGGTTTCGCGCGCTCGCATCTTCATCACGTCACCGTCCATCCACATCTCGTGGACCTCGACGATGCCGGCGGCCGGGGTGGTCGCCCCGGTCAGCGTGAGCGGCTCCCGGGCCGTGAGCGTCATGTAGGCCGCGCTGGAGGCCTGGCCCTGCAGGACCACGCGCGCCCAGGGCGAGCCGATGTCGACAGGTGCGGGCTGGGCCTGCGCGGCGGAGGCGGCGACCAGCGCCGCTGCGAAGAACATTTTTTTCATCTGGCGCTCCATCAATGCTTGTGCGCTCCGGCGCCACCCACGGGCAGCACCTCCAGTAGCGCGGCGGGGGACTTGAGCTCGGACCGGTCCTGGCCGGCGCGCGGGATCTCGACCCAGTCGTTGCGGCCTTCCTCGCAGACCTGGCGCACCGGCCAGTAGAGCGTGCCGGGCTGCCGCGGCAGCCGCGCGGCCAACACGAACTCGTCGTAGTGGGCGTTGGGCAGCACGTCATCGCGCGAGCGCGCCGTCCAGGTGATGCGCGCCACGTCGTCGGTGACTGTGCGGCCGTGGTCGGTTTCCGGCTGCGGCAGCGGGGCGCGCTCCACGATGAGCTGCCACCCGGGCTTGGGCATGGGGTGCGCATTGCGCACGCCGGCGGGGATTTCCACCACGACCTGGCGGGTGGCGGAAGCGCCGCAGCCGTGCCCCACCTTGAAGGTGGCGCGGTAGCTGCTGCCGGCGGGAGCCGCCTGGTAGTCGAGCACGACGTGGGCGGACGCGGCGGCGCAGGCGAAGGCGGCACAGGCCGCCGGGAAAAGGGAGCGGATACGCATGGACTCTCTCGTGAAAACCAGGAGCGCGGCCCAACTGGCGGGCCGCAACGAGGGATCAGGAGAGAGCGGGCGGCCCGCGCGCCGGCAACGCGGGGCGGGTGAAGGCGGCGATGTGCGCCGCGGGGATGGATTGCAGCGCGCGGCCCAGGGGCTGCGGCTCGGCGAAGGTGACCACGGCCGGCGGCGGAGCGACGCTCATGCACAAGGGGCAATCGAGCGCGACCGTGGCGGGCGCCTGGCCCTCGTCGGCATCGCCCTGCACCACCAGCTTCATCGTGCCGCCAGAGCAGATGACGTCGAGCGACTGCGGCTGCACGATGGGCGCGGCCGTTGCGAACCCCACGACCAGCACGAACCAGGCCAGCACGAGGCGGGCGAGGAAGCGGGCGGAGCGCAGGGGCTGCATGCGGCGATTATCGCTTCAGCCGAATTTCGGCGGCTTGCGCGAGCGCAAGGAGGCGATGCCTTCCTTCACGTCCGGCCCGCCGAAGCCCATGAACTCCAGCGCGAGGGAGGTGTCGAACGCGGGGCCCGCCTGCCGCAGCCAGTTGTTCAGCGAGTACTTGGTCCAGCGGATGGCGCTCTGGCTGCCCTGCGCGAGGCGGTCGGCGACCTCGTAGGCCCGCGGCAGCAGCTGGTCGGCGTCGACGGCCAGCGAGACCAGCCCGATGCGCTCGGCTTCCTCGCCACTCACCGGCTCGCACAGCAACAGGTAGTACTTGGCCTTGGCCATGCCGCACAGCAGCGGCCACACGATGGCCGCGTGGTCGCCGGCGGCGACGCCCAGGCGCGTGTGGCCGTCGACGATCTTCGCGTCGCGCGAGGCGATGGAGATGTCGGCCAGCAGGCCCGCCACCAGCCCGGCGCCCACCGCGGGCCCGTGCATCGCGCTGACGATGGGCTTGTCGCAGTTGATCACGTTGTAGACGAGGTCGCGGGCTTCCTTCCAAACGCGGCTGCGCACCTCGAAATCGTTGGCCATGTCCTCCACCAGGGCGAGGTCGCCGCCGCCGGAAAAGCCCATGCCTTCGCCGCGCAGCACGGCGCAGCGCACGCTGTCGTCGGCGCCCACGTCGCGCCAGATCTCGGCGAGCTCGTGGTGGCCGGCGTGCCCCGCGGTCGGCAGCTTGCCGTTGGCCGCCTTCATCTGGATGTCGAGGACGGCGTCACCCGGGCCGCGGCGGGTGATGTTCAGCGTCTCGTAGCGGCCGTAGTCGATCTTCATGGCGTGCCCCCGGAAGTGAAGGTAATGCGCTCGACGGCGAAGCCGCGCTCGCGCAGCAGCTCCTGCATGGCGTGCGGCCCGGTCATGTGCAGCGCGCCCACGGCGACGAACACGCGCTGGCCCGCCGTGTGCAGTGCCGCCACCTTGTCCGCCATGGCGGGATTGCGCAGGTCGTTCAGGCGCCGGTAGTGGCGCTGCTCCGCCGGCGTGTCCAGGCAGCCGCACCACTGCGGGTAGCTGGCCAGGCGCGCCGCGTCGCCGGCGGCCCAGGCGCGCAGCAGCTCGGCGAGCTGGTCGCGGCTGGCGCCCGACTCGAGGTCCTGCACGCCGCGCTCCACCAGCACCCGCTCGTCGTCCTCGGTGTCCGGCACCACGGCGGCCAGCTGCGCGGCGGGCGACTCGAGCGCGACGAACTCCTTGCCGAGGCTGCGCGCCATGCCGTACAGCACGGCGTCCACGCCGATCTCCGCATGCAGCCCCTCGCGGCGCGCCTCGGTCATGCCCAGCATCATCAGCTGGAACAGCGGCCGCAGCGCTGCGACGCCCTCGGGCCGCAGGCAGGCGCGCTGGGCGAGCGTCGCGATGCGCGGCTGCAGCCCCTCCAGCACGCGTTGCTGGCGCTCGGCGTCGCCGCCGGCCGCGAAGAGGCGGCCCAGTTCGGGGTCGGCGGGGTCCAGCTCCAGCGCCACCACGTCGGACGCCTCCAGCGCGTGCTGGATGAAGGCGCCCGGCACGGCCCAGTCGACGCGGCTGACATGCACCGTGCCATACAGCCAGGAAGTACGCCCGTCCTTGTCCAGCCGCCACAGCACGCCGCGGTCGCGCGCGGCCGCGCGCAGCTCCTCGGCGGGCAGCTGCTGCAGGTCGAGCGGCGGCGGCGGACAGGCGGGCGCGGGCTGGGCCCCGGCGGACGCGGCCAGCAACAGGAAGGGAAGGACCAGGAAGCGCAGCAGTGGCATGGCGTGGCATTGTGCGCCAGCGCGTTATCCTCGCCGCATGCCTGCCCTCTTCCACCTGGCCTTCCACGTGACCGACCTCGACGTGGCGCGGCGGTTCTACGGCGACGTGCTCGGTTGCCGCGAAGGCCGCAGCACCGACACCTGGGTCGACTTCGATTTCGAGGGCCACCAGCTGTCGTTGCACCTCGGCCAGCCCTTCCACACCGAGCGAACCGGCCGCGTCGGCCAGCACATGGTTCCCATGCCGCACTTCGGGCTGGTGCTCGAACTGCCGGCCTGGCACGCCATGGCCGCGCGGCTGCGCGCGGCCGGCACCGAATTCGTGCTCGAACCGCAGGTGCGCTACCCCGGCGAACCGGGCGAGCAGTGGACCATGTTCTTCTGCGATCCCTTCGGCAATCCCATCGAGATCAAGGGCTTCCGCTCGCTCGAGGGCCTGTACGCCACCTGAATCCCCCGCCGCGCTGTAGGCTCGCTCCTACGCAGGGCGGCGTCGCGGCGGTCTGGCGGCCCATCGCCCCCTTTGTTACGGTCAACCCACATGACGCTCGCGGAGATCCTCCGTCCCTCCTGCGCCCTGTTCCTGGATTTCGACGGGACCATGGTCGACATCGCGCCGCAACCGCATGCAGTGGAGGTGCCCGAGCCCCTCATCCCGCTGCTGCGCGCGCTCCATCGTTACCTCGACGGCGCGCTGGCCGTGATCTCCGGCCGCCCGATCGCGCAGCTCGACGCATTCCTCCAGCCCCTGCAGATCCCGGCCGCCGGGGTGCACGGGGCGGAACGCCGCAGCGCCGGCGGACAGGTCCACCTGCTCGACACGCATCCGCTGGACCACGTGGAGCATGCCGCCCGCGCCCTCGCGGCCCTGCACCCGCGCCTGCTGGTCGAGGACAAGCGCGGCTCGCTCGCGCTCCACTACCGGCAGGCACCCGAACTCGAACAGCTCTGCCTCGACACGATGCAGAAGGCCGTGGACGAATCCCCCGGCATGACCCTGCTGCGCGGCAAGATGGTCGCCGAGGCCAAGCCGGGCGGCGCCAGCAAGGGCCGCGCCATCGAGGATTTCCTGCGCGAGCCGCCGTTCGCCGGCCGGACGCCCGTCTTCATCGGCGACGACGTCACCGACGAGGCCGGCTTTTCCACGGTCCAGCGCCTGGGCGGCACGGGCGTCAAGGTCGGCGAGGGTGCGACCGTCGCCGCCCGCCGCCTGCCCGACCCCCGCACACTGCTACGCGAACTCGAGGCGGCCCTGGCCGCCCGCACCCCGAGAACTGCATGAACGACAACAAGACCCTCACTCCCTCGACCCTGCAGGTCGGCATGATCGGCAACTGCGCGTACAGCGCGCTGGTCGACCAGCAGGCGCGGATCGTCTGGTGCTGCCTGCCGCGCTTCGACGGCGACCCGGTGTTCAACGCGATCCTGGATCCCAGCGAGAACGGCAGCCTGTGGTCGTTCGAGCTGGAGGACTACGACCGCAGCGAACAGCACTACGAGCCCAACACGGCGGTGCTGCGCACGCGCATGTACGACCGCAAGGGCCAGGGCATCGAGGTCACCGACTTCGCGCCGCGCTTCTGGAGCCGCGGCCGCATGTTCCGCCCGCTGACGCTGGTGCGCCGCGTGAAGGTGCTGTCCGGCTCGCCGCGCATGCGCGTGCTGCTGCGCCCGCGCTTCGACTGGGGCCGCACCAAGCCCAGCGTGACGCAGGGCAGCACGCACATCCGCTTCGTGGCGGGCAACAACACGCTGCGCATCAACACCGACGCGCCGCTGGCGTACATCCTGTCCGAGACCTACTTCGTGGTCGACCGCTCCATGAACTTCATCATGGGCCCGGACGAAACGCTGTCCACCGGCATCGAGGACACCGCGCGCTCCTTCGAGCAGGAGACGGTGGCCTACTGGCGCCAGTGGACGCGCGCCCTGGCTTTGCCGCTGGAATGGCAGGAAGCGGTGATCCGCGCGGCGGTGACGCTCAAGCTGTCGCTGTTCGAGGACACCGGCGCCATCGTCGCCGCCATGACCACCAGCATCCCGGAGGCACCCAACAGCGGACGCAACTGGGACTACCGCTACTGCTGGCTGCGCGACGCCTTCTTCGTGGTGCGCGCGCTCAACTCCATCTCCGAAGTGGCGACGATGGAGGAATACCTGCGCTGGCTGATGAACGTGGTGATCCGCTCCGGCGGCGGCCACATCCAGCCGCTGTACGGCATCGGCCAGGAGGAGAAGCTGCCCGAGTTCATCCTCGAGCACCTGCCCGGTTACCGCGGCATGGGCCCGGTGCGCGTGGGCAACCAGGCGCAGGAGCACTTCCAGTACGACGTGTACGGCAACATCGTGCTGGGCGCGGCGCAGGCCTTCCACGACCATCGCCTGTTCAAGCGCGCGGGCCGCGCGGAGTTCCAGCACATGGAGGCGGTGGGTGAGCAGGCCTGGCGCGTCTACGACCAGCCCGACGCCGGCATGTGGGAGCTGCGCACGCGCGCCCGCATCCACACCTCCTCGGCGCTCATGAGCTGGGCGGCTTGCGACCGCCTGGCCAAGATCGCGTCCACGCTCGGATTGCCGGAGCGCATCCGCTATTGGCGCGAGCGCGCCGACACCATCCGCGCGCGCATCCTGAAGGAATCGTGGAGCGAGGAGCGCGGCGCCTTCGCCGAGAGCTTCGGCGGCCGCGACCTCGATGCGAGCGCGCTGCTGATGGCCGAAGTGAACATGATCGATCCCAACGATGCGCGCTTCATCGCCACGGTGGACGCGCTGGAGAAGTCGCTCTGCGACGGACCGTACATGCGCCGCTACGAGGCGGCCGACGATTTCGGCAAGCCGGAGACCGCGTTCAACATCTGCACCTTCTGGCGCATCGACGCGCTGGCCCGCATAGGCCGCAAGGCGCAGGCGCGCGAGATCTTCGAGGTGATGCTCAAGAGCCGCAACCACCTGGGCCTGCTGTCCGAGGACACGCACCCGGTGACCGGCGAGATGTGGGGCAACTTCCCGCAGACGTATTCCATGGTGGGCACGATCAACGCCGCGGTGCGGCTCTCGGCTCCCTGGGACACCGTGATCTGAAGGAGCGCCTTTGGGTCGCCTGGTCGTCGTCTCCAACCGCATCGCCGATCCGCGCAAGACGGCGGCCGGCGGCCTGGCGGTGGCGCTGGCCGAGGCCCTGAACAACACGGGCGGCCTGTGGTTCGGCTGGAGCGGCAAGATCGTCGACGCGGCCGAGGACGACGACGTCCACTTCCTGCAGGCCGGGCCGGTGCGGCTGGCCACGGTGCACCTCTCGAAGGCGGACCACGACGATTTCTACCTGGGCTACTCCAACGGCGTGCTGTGGCCGGTGTTCCACTACCGCCTGGATCTCGCCGACTTCGACGCCGGCTACATCGCGGGCTACCGGCGCGTGAACCAGCTGTTCGCGCGCAAGCTGCTGCCGCTGCTCAAGCCGGACGACGTGATCTGGGTGCACGACTACCACCTGATCCCGCTGGCGGCGGAACTGCGCGCGCTGGGCTGCCAGCAGCGCATCGGCTTCTTCCTGCACATCCCGCTGCCGCCGCCGCTGATCCTGGCCGCCATCCCCGGGCACGACTGGCTGATCCGCGCGCTGTTCGCGTACGACCTGGTGGGCTTCCAGAGCGAGGCGGACCTGAGCCACTTCGCCCGCTACGTGGAGACCGAAGCCCACGCACAGCCGCTGGAGGGCCAGCGCTGGCGCGCATTCGGCCGGACCGTGCGGGCGGGCGCCTTCCCGATCGGCATCGACGTCGATGAATTCCACGCGCTCGCGCAGGCCCACGACGCGGTGGAGATGTACGAGCGGATGAAGCGCGAGTACTCGCGGCGCAAGCTGCTCGTGGGCGTGGACCGGCTGGACTATTCGAAAGGCCTGCCGCAGCGCATGCGCGCCTTCCGCGAGTTCCTGCAGAAGAATCCCGAGCTGCGCCAGAGCGCCACGCTGGTGCAGATCGCCTCGCCGAGCCGGGAGAACGTCAGCGCCTACACGGACCTGCTGCACGAACTGGAAAGCCTGTGCGGCGCCATCAACGGCAATTTCGGCGAGCTCGACTGGATGCCGGTGCGCTACATCCACCGCACGGTGCCGCGCTCGCGCCTGCCGGGCCTGTACCGCGCGAGCCGGGTCGCGCTGGTCACGCCGCTGCGCGACGGCATGAACCTGGTGGCCAAGGAGTTCGTGGCCGCGCAGGACGAGGAAGACCCCGGCGTGCTCGTGCTCTCGCGCTTCGCCGGGGCCGCGGAGCAGCTGAAGGAAGCGCTGCTGGTGAATCCCTACGACACCGAAGGCACCGCGGCGGCCATCCTGCTTGCGCTGCAGATGCCGCTGGAGGAGCGGCGCAACCGCCACCAGGCGCTGATGCGCACGGTGCGGCGGTACGACGTGCACTGGTGGTGCGAAAGCTTCCTCGCCGCGCTGTCCGAAGCGCAGGCCGAGGAAGCCGGCACGTCCTGGCTGCGGCTGTAACGCACGGAAACGCATTTCTCCTGAATCCGGGCCGCCGCGGCCCGCGTATTCGTTCCCGTGGGCCGGAATCCCGGCCCCGCACACCCCCAGGAGAAATCATGCAACGCCACCTCATCGCCGCCTGCGCCGCCTCCCTGCTCGCCACCGCCGCCTTCGCCGAAGGCCCGATCGAGATGCACATGTCCGGCGGCGCCACCGCCATCATGGGCGCGTCCGCGAGTGCAGCCACCAAGATGGTGGGCGGCGCGGCCATGTACCCCGGCAAGGACATCGTGGACAACGCGGTGAACTCGCGCGACCACACCACGCTCGTCACGGCGGTCAAGGCCGCGGGCCTGGTGGACACGCTCAAGAGCGCCGGCCCGTTCACCGTCTTCGCGCCGACCAACAACGCCTTCTCCATGCTGCCCGCCGGCACGGTGGACACGCTGCTCAAGCCCGAGAACAAGGGCACGCTGACGCAGGTCCTCACCTACCACGTGGTGCCGGGCCGCGTGGACGCCGCCACCCTGGTGCAGCAGATCCAGGCCGGCGGCGGCAAGGCGATGCTGAAGACCGCGAGCGGCGGCACGCTCACCGCGATGATGCGCGGCAAGGACGTGGTGATCACCGACGTGAAGGGCAATGCGGCGGTCGTCACCATCGCTGACGTGATGCAGTCCAACGGCGTGATCCACGTGGTGGACAAGGTGCTGCTGCCGGGTTGATGCGGCGGTGGGCACGCTTGCCCACCCTACGGGCGCGACGACGTTCACGGGCCCGCGCGCCCATCCGTTCCCGTAGGGTGGGCAGCTCCGCTGCCCACCATCACGCCACCAGCGCAAGCAATCCCGCAACCCCGACCGCCAGCGCCGCCAGCGCATCGCCGGCGATCAGGCCGCCGCCCGCGAGGGACGTGCGGCTCATGTCGGCCGGCAGGTCCCTGACCTTCTTCGCGCGCGACTCCAGCAGCGAGGCCACCACACCACCCGCGCCGAACCACAGCGCCACCGGCAGGTTGACGAAGCCGCCCAGCGACATCGCGTAGGGCGAAGGCAGCAGGATCGCATCCACCACGAAGGACCGCGGGCGCAACCGCTTGCGCAGCACCTCGATGACCAGGCCCAGCCCGACCCCCAGCACGATGGCCGTGCGTTCGTGCGGCTTGTCCTCGGTGAGGCTGCGCAGCACGCCCACGAACTTGTACGTCATGGCGGAAGTCCACTCCACCGGCTGCTCGCCCGCCTTCATCACCGTCTGGTCCTGCAGCAGCACGGGGTAGGCCGCCATGAACAGGCGCGCGAACACCACCGCCAGCACGGCACCCACGAGGATGCCCAGCACCTGGTAGCGGAACTGCAGCGCGCGCGGCGTGCCCAGGCGCCATCCCGTCGAGCGGTCCTGCTGCATGTCGCACGCCACGCTGGTGGAGACCAGCAGGATGGCGCCTGCCATGAGCCCGACGCCCGCGTCGGCCAGCCCGAGCAGCGCCATCAGCACCACCGCGACGACGAAGGCGGACGAGATGGGATTCGAATCGCTCACGCCCACGGAGATGCCGTTCACCAGCGCGAACAGGAACACCAGCGCGATGGCGAGCGCGAGATAGAACAGCGGCTGCCCCAGCAGGAGATGCCCGGTGGCGAGCGTGGCCGCCGCCCACGCGGCGACCCACGCCCAGAGCCGCCCACGGTGCACTCGCTTCCATTCCTCGTCGGCCTCGGTCCGTGCGGCCGCACCGCTGCGCGCGGCGGGCAGCACGCCGCGGAAGATGAGCGCCAGGTCCACCAGCGCGGCGCCCATGATCGTGCCCAGCGCGATCAGGAAGGTGATCTTGCGGAAGGGATCGCCCGGCTGCAGCCAGCCGATCGCGACGAAGGCCGGCTGCAGCCCCCACCCGAGCAACCCGCCCACCACGGCCGCGACGCCGATGCGTGCGCGCACCACCAGCCCCGCGCCGAAGGTGGACGCCGAGAATTCGGCGGCGGCCAGCAGCGGCAGCCGGCCCGCGGCCAGTCCGCTCGCAAAACCGGCGGCCACGCCGCCTCCCAGGAGGGTGACGGAACGCCGCAGAAGCACCGGGTCCGTGAGCGCGCGCAGGATGTTCGCCACCGCGAGGCCGGACGGGAACACGAGGCGCAGCCGGTCCACCAGCACCGGCGTGTAGAGCATGCCGATGCCCACGCCCAGCATGCCCACGCAGGTGAAGTACGCGACCAGGTGCCAGGCCGGCGGCTGCGGCAGCCCCATCCACACCATGGCCTGCACCAGCACGCCCATGGCGCTCATGCTCGCCACCGAGGCCGCAGCGGTCTGGATGTAGTTGGCGCCGTGCTTGCCGGCCGCGCCATAGCCGGCCGTCACGGCGGAGCCGAGCAGGCCGGCGAGCACCTGCCCGCCGACGAAGAAGCCGAGCGAGAAGTTCATGTACGCCGCCGTCACGCCGGCCAGCGGGCCCAGCACCAGCATGCCGGTGGCGGCCAGCAGGACGTGGTAGCGCCAGCTGCCTAGCGCGGGCAGCCAGCGCCAGCGGGGCGGGGCGTCCATGGAACGAGTATCCGCGAGGACGCCGGGACGCGGGGCGCCCGTCGTCCCCGCGCAGGCGGGGGGGCCCCCGTCATTCCCGCGCAGGCGGGAATCCAGGGCGTCCGGAAGAGCGCTGCGCGCGCTCTGGGTCCCCGCCTGCGCGGGGACGACGGATGTCTACGCTGCGGGTCCTGCCGGGCCGACGACGCGCTGCTCGATCGCCCCGAACACGCTCTGTCCGTCCTTGCCCTTCATCTCGATGCGGATCGTGTCGCCGAAGCGCATGAACTCGGTGGCGGGCTTGCCGTCCTGGATGGTCTCGATGGCGCGCTTCTCGGCGATGCAGCTGTAGCCCTTGGGCCATTCCATCTTGCCGCCCTGGCCTTCCACGCCCTTGTTGCTCACGGTGCCCGAGCCGACGATGCTGCCGGCGCGCACGTTGCGCGTCTTGCAGATGTGGGCGATGAGCTGGCCGAAGTGGAAGGTCATGTCGGGGCCGGCGTCGCACATGCCGACCTTGCGGCCGTTCCACGCGCTTTGCAGCACCAGGTGAACGCGGCCGCCCTGCCAGGCGTCGCCGAGTTCGTCGGGCGTGACGGCGACGGGGCTAAAGGCCGTGGCCGGCTTGCTCTGGAAGAAGCCGAAGCCCTTGGCCAGCTCGTTGGGGATCAGGTTGCGCAGGCTCCAGTCGTTGGCGATCATCACCAGCCGCACGCCGTCGAGCGCCTGCTCCGGCGTGGCGCCCATGGGAACGTCGCCGGTGACCACCGCCACCTCCGCCTCGAAGTCGATGCCCCACTCCTCGTTGCGGAACTTCGCGTCCTCCTGCGGGCCGAGGAAATCGTCGCTGCCGCCCTGGTACATCAGCGGGTCTTCGTAGTACGTCTTGGGCACTTCGGCGTTGCGCGCGGCGCGCACCAGCTCCACGTGGTTGATGTACGCGGAACCATCGGCCCACTGGTAGGCGCGCGGCAGCGGCGCCATGCACTGCGCCGGGTCGAAGGGGAAGGCATGGCGCGCCTTGCCGGCGTTCAGGGCCTGGTAGAGGTCCTGCAATTGGGGGGCGAGGAAGTTCCAGTCGTCCAGCACCTGCTGCAGCCTGCCCGCGATGCCGGTCGCATAATGCGCCGACTGCAGGTCGCGCGAGACCACCACCAGTTGCCCGTCGCGCGAGCCGTCCCTGTACGTCGCCAGCTTCATCGATTGCCCCTGAAATCCGGATGCGCTAGAGTCCGCGCGGACCATTACGCATTGTGAAATGAATTTACCTAATCGTAATTCTAGCGGACGCGGGGCCGCACGGCCGCCCGAAGGGACGGCATGAAGGAGCGCGCGGGCATCCAGTCGGTGGAAGTGGGCTTCGGCCTGCTGCAGGTGCTCGGCGAGGCCGAGGGCCCGCTGATGCTGCGCGACCTGGCGCGCGCCGCCAACATGAGCGCGGCCAAGGCGCACCGCTACCTCGTGAGCTTCCAGCGCCTGCAGCTGGTGGTGCAGGACGCGGCCACGACCCGCTACGACCTCGGGCCCGCCGCGCTGAAGCTCGGGCTGGCCTCGCTGGAGCGGCTCGACGCGGTGAAGCTCGCGCGCGAACGCATCGTGCCGCTGATGGAGGAGATCGGCCACACGCTGGCACTGGCCGTGTGGGGCAACCACGGCCCCACCATCGTGCACTGGGAAGAGTCCCCTTCGGCCGTCACGGTGAACCTGCGCCTGGGAGACGTGATGCCGCTGCTGTCGTCGGCCACCGGCCTGTGCTTCGCCGCCCATGCGCCCAAGGAAGCGATTGCGCCCATGCTGAAGGAGGAGATGGCGCGCGCGCAGAAGCAGGGCCGCAAGGACCTGCCCACCACGATGGCCGAGGTGCGCGCCGCGCTCGACGAGGTGCGGCGCCGCGGCGCTTCGCGGGTGGTCGACACGCTGTTGCCCGGCATCGTGGCCTTCTGCGTGCCGGTGTTCGATTCCGACGGGCACATGGTCCTGGGCGTGGTGGCGCTCGGCCCGGCCGGCACCTTCGACGGCGAGTGGGGCGGCGCCGTCGACCAGCCCCTGCGCGCGGCGGCCGCGCAGCTATCCAGCGACCTGGGCCATAGCGGGTGAACGCGAGGCCGGCCGCGCCCTGGGGGCGGCTGGCGCCGCTCGCGGGGATCGTGCTGGCCGTGCACCTGCTGGTGCTGCAGGGAGCCGCCCCGTGGTTCGCGCCGCGGGAGCCGCCGCCGGTGCGGAAATTCGCGGGGCGGGTGGTGGCTGCGCCGCCGCCTGCGGCGATCGCTGGGGTGCCTGGCGGCACCACCAGCCTACGGGAGCCGGCACTGCCCAAGCCCCAAGCCCGACCCCGTAGGCTGGCGGTGAGCGCAGCGA
>SEAY01000131.1 GCA_004144865.1 Comamonadaceae bacterium | reverse complement strand
AGTCCATGTTCATGGACGGCGGCTCCACCACGGGCGCCGGCGGCGGCACCGGAGCGGCGGGCCGGGCGGGCGCGGCGGCGACGGGTGCGGGCGCGGCGGGCTCGTCGCCCAGCGAGAAGTCGAGGTCGAGGTCGACGTCCGAGGCGGCCGGCAGCGGCGCCGGCGCGGGGGCCGGGCGGGCAGCGGCAGCCGCCACGCCGGCGGTGGCCACCGCCGCGGCAGCGGCGCCGGCTCCCGGCTGGCCGCCGCGGTACAGCGGGTTGGACGGGTCGAGTTCGCGGCCCAGGCTGGAGATGTGATCCCACTCCTGGCCGTTGCCGTGGGTGAGGTTGTAGGCCTCCGCGGCGACCACCTCGAACGCCTTCACGTCGCGGCGCTTGGCGTAGATTTCCAGCAGCTTGCCGTGGATCGCCACGCGCTGCGGGTTGATGCGCAGGGCCTCCTTGAGGATTTCCTCGGCCTGCAGGTCGCGGCCGTAGGCCAGGTACACGTCGGCCTCGGCCACCGGGTCCACGTCGCCGGCCGCGTCGAGCTGGCTGGGCGAGTAGACCATCGACGAACCCGTGGGGTTGTTGGTCTCGGCGGTGTCGATGCGCTGGCCGCCGCTGGCGCCGAAGAACGAGTCCGGCTGCAGGCGGCTTTCCAGGAAGGAGCTGTCCACGGCAGCGGTCTTGCGCTTCTGCCGCATCTTGTAGAAGCCGAAGCCGGCCAGTAGCGCCAGCAGGCCGATGCCGGCCGCGGGCACCAGCGGGTTCTCGAGGACGTCGTCCAGGAGGCTGGTTTCCGGCGGGGGAGGCGGCGGCGGCGCCTTGCGGGCTGCAGGGCGCACGACGGCGGCTGCCGCGGGCGCGGACGCTGCGGCGCCCGCCGGCGTGGCCGTGGTGCTGCCTGCGGTGGCCGGCGTCGAGGCGGTCGCCGGGGTCGGCGTCGTGGTGGTGCTGCCGGGAGCCGGGGTGGTCACCGCGGCGGAGGTCGTGGCCGGAGCCGCCGTCGTCGCCGGTGCCGGCGTGGGAGCGGGCGTCGGAGCGGGTGTCGGAGCCGGAGTCGGAGCCGGAGTCGGAGCCGGATTCGGCGCGGGCGTCGGGGCCGGCGTGGGCGCAGGCGTCGCAGCCTTGGGCGCCGGAGCGGCTGCCGTCGGAGCCGGGGCCGTACCGGGGCGCGGAGCGGCCGTCACGCCGGGAGGCGTAGGCAGGCCGGCGCCCGGGCGGGTTCCGGTGCCGGACGCCGTGCCGGTGCCGCTGCCTGCGGCGCCAGGGGCGGTGCCCTGCAGCTTGTTCAGGTCGGCGATGTTCTTGTTCAGCTCGGCGACGCGCGCCGCCTGGTCGCGGGCCGCGCGGTCGCGGGCGATCTGGTCGGCGGCTGCCCCACGGCCCTGCACGGCGCCCTTGGAAAGCTGCAGCTTGTCACCGGTGGTCGCGGCGGGTTTCTTGTCCTCGACCTGCGCCTGCACGCGGCCCGAGGCTTCGCGGCTGGCGGCGGGAGCGCCCGCGGCCGGCACGGCATCGGCCAGGCGGCGGCGGAACTCGTTGAAGTCGCGGCTTTGCGCCACCAAGGTCTGGCGCGCCTGCGTGGGTTCGACGGCACCGGCCTGTTCGGCGCTGGGCATCTCCAGCACCGCGCCGGAGCGCAGGCGGTTGACGTTGCCGTCGACAAACGCGTCGGGATTGGCCTGCAGCATCGCCACCAGCATCTGGTCCAGCGACACGCTGGCTGGCTTGTTGGCGGAGGCGAGGCGGCCGGCGGTGTCGCCGGACTTGACGGTGACGCTCTTGCCGCGTTCGCTGGACGGGGCGGACGGCGCAGCCGGTGCGGCGGCAGGCGCCGGCGGACGGGCCGCCACGCTGGGGGCCGGTTCCGGAGCCGGGGTCGGGCGAGTGGCGGCGGCCGGCGCCGGTGCGGGGGCCGGCGCGGGCGCGGCGGGGGCCGGTGCAGCCGCGGCAGGGGCGCTGCGCTGCGCGGGCGGGGTGACCTGGGCCTGCAGCGGGGCTTGCGGCTGGCGCAGGCTCGGCGGGTCGAACAGCATCGTGAACTCGCGCTGCACGCGGCCCGAAGACCACGCGGCTTCGAGGATCACGTCGACGAAGGGCTCGTTGACGGGCCGGTCGCTCGCGAGCTGCAGGAAGTGGCTGCCGTCGGGGCGGCGCTGCAGGGTGATGTTGACGTTGCCCAGCGCCGGGCTGAACTCCAGGCCGGCGTTGCGGAAAGTCTGCGGATTGGCGATGTTCGCCCGCAGGGACGAGATCTCTTCCGGAGTGATCTCGGGAACGTCGATCTGTGCGCGCAGCGGCTCGCCCAGGGCGGATTGCACCTGGACACGTCCGAGCGCCAGCGCCATCGCGTCAGGCGAGGCCAAGCCGAAGGTGACTGCTGCGGCCAGGGCCAGCGTAGACAGCCGAAGCTTCGGCGTGCTCTTCTGTTGCGACGTCCCCACTGCTCGTTGGAGAGGCAGTCTTGTTCTCTTCATGCGGCCCATTGCCAGAGGCTTAAATCGAAAAAGGACCATAACAGCAACGTCTTAGACTGACAAGCTGAGACACCGCTTAACGTCCGTGGAACGCTTCCACGCAGCTCGATGCGGCCGAGCTCGTTGTCGCGCAACAACGTGCTGTAACGGTGCGATACAGACCCTGAGTGCGTCATTCCCGCGCAGGCGGGAATCCAGGGCTTCAAGAAGAAAGCGCCGCAGTGCGGCGCTTCCCTGGGTTCCCGCCTGCGCGGGAATGACGGTTACGCCTCCAGCAGGATGCGCAGCATGCGGCGCAGCGGCTCGGCCGCGCCCCACAGCAGCTGGTCGCCGATGGTGAAGGCCCCCACGTACTCCGGCCCCATGGCCAGCTTGCGGATGCGGCCCACCGGGATGTCCAGGGTGCCGGTGACTGCCACCGGCGTCAGGCGCTGCAGGGTGGCCTCGCGCGTGTTCGGCACGACCTTCGCCCACGGGTTGTCGGCGGCGATCATGGCCTCGATGTCCGCGACCGGCACGTCCTTCTTCAGCTTGAAGGTGAGCGCTTGCGAATGGCAGCGCATCGCGCCCACGCGCACGCAGAAGCCGTCGACCGGCGTTCCGGCGGTGCCGAAGCCTTCGCCCTGGCCCAGGATCTTGTTGGTCTCGGCCCCGCCCTTCCATTCCTCGCGCGAGACGCCGTTGCCCAGGTCCTTGTCGATCCAGGGGATCAGGGAGCCGCCCAGCGGCACGCCGAAGTTGGTGGTCTCCTCGGCCGACATCGCCTGCTGGCGCGCCAGCACCTTGCGGTCGATCTCCAGGATGGCGGACTTGGGGTCGTCCAGCAGCGCGCGCACTTCCGTGTTCAGCGTGCCGAACTGGGTCAGCAGCTCGCGCATGTGCTGCGCGCCACCGCCGGAGGCCGCCTGGTAGGTCATGGTGGTCATCCATTCCACCAGGCCGGCCTTGTAGAGCGCGCCCACGCCCATCAGCATGCAGCTGACGGTGCAGTTGCCGCCGATCCAGTTGCGGCCGCCCTTGGCGAGCGCATTCCTGATGACCGGCAGGTTCACCGGATCCAGCACGATGACCGCGTCGTCCTTCATGCGCAGGCTGGAGGCCGCGTCGATCCAGTGGCCGTTCCAGCCCGCCGCCCGCAGCTTGGGGAACACCTCGGTGGTGTAGTCGCCGCCCTGGGCGGTGATCACGATGTCGCACTTCTTCAGTGCGGCGATGTCGTAGGCATCGCCCAGCGTCTTCTCGTTCTTCGCCTGGGCCGGGGCCTTGCCGCCGGCGTTGGAAGTGGAGAAGAAGACCGGTTCGATGAGGCCGAAGTCGCCTTCGGCCTGCATGCGGTCCATCAGGACCGAGCCGACCATGCCGCGCCAGCCGACGAGGCCGACCAGCGGTTGTTGTCCGTTCGAGAGTTTCATCGCTGCGCGCCTTTCAGTTGGAACCTGTTTTCCCCGGCTCGTCCGGGCCGGGGAGGGCGCGCGACGAACCGGAGCTTGCTAGCTCTTGGTAATCGTCTTCTTGGTGATGGCAGCCACGACCGCGTCGCCCATTTCGCGCGTGCCGACCTTGCGGGTGCCGTCCGAGAAGATGTCCGCCGTCCGCAGGCCCTGCGACAGCACGTCCTTCACCGCGGACTCGATGCGGTCGGCGGCGGCGGGCTGGTTGAGGGAGAAGCGGAGCATCATGGCGGCTGACAGGATTGTAGCCAAAGGGTTGGCGATCCCCTTGCCGGCGATGTCGGGGGCGCTGCCGTGGGACGGCTCGTACAGGCCCTGGTTGCTGGCGTTCAGGCTGGCCGAGGGCAGCATGCCGATGGAGCCGGTGAGCATGGCCGCCTCGTCGGACAGGATGTCGCCGAACATGTTGCCGGTGACCACCACGTCGAAGGACTTGGGCGCCTTCACCAGCTGCATGGCCGCGTTGTCCACGTACATGTGGTCGAGCTTCACGTCCGGGTACTGCTGGCCCACCTCGGTGACCACGTCCTTCCAGAACTGGAAGGTCTCCAGCACGTTGGCCTTGTCGACGCTCGTGACCTTCTTGCCGCGCTTGCGCGCGGCCTGGAAGGCGACGTGGGCGATGCGCTCGATCTCCGGGCGCGAGTAGCGCATGGTGTCGAACGCTTCCTCGGCGCCGGGGAAGTGGCCGTCGGTGGCCGTGCGGCGGCCGCGCGGCTGGCCGAAGTAGATGTCGCCGGTGAGCTCGCGGATGATCAGGATGTCCAGCCCCGCGACCAGTTCCGGCTTCAGGCTCGAGGCATGCGTGAGCTGCTCGTAGCAGATGGCCGGGCGGAAGTTGGCGAACAGGCCCAGGTTCTTGCGCAGCCCCAGGATGGCCTGCTCGGGGCGGAACTGGCGCTCCAGCTTGTCGTACTTCCAGTCGCCCACGGCGCCGAACAGCACCGCGTCGGCTTCCTTGGCCAGCTTCAGCGTGGCTTCCGGCAGCGGGTGGCCGTGTCTGTCGTAGGCGACGCCCCCGACGTCGGCGGTCTCGAGTTCGAACTTCAGGTCCAGGACCTTCAGGACCTTGACCGCCTCGTCGACGATTTCGGTGCCGATGCCGTCGCCCGGCAGGACTGCGATCTTCATGGGCTTGTCTTCTTATCCGTTCAGGGTGTGGGCGAGCCACGGCTTGGTGGCCAGGCGCTCGGCTTCGTAGGCCTTGATCTTGTCGGACTGGCGCAGGGTCAGGCCGATGTCGTCGAAGCCGTTCACGAGGCAGTACTTGCGGAAGGGCTGCACGTCGAAGGGGATCTCCTCGCCCTGCGGCTTGACGACCACCTGGCGCTGGAGGTCCACGGTCAGCTCGTAGCCCGGGAAGGCCGCCACCTCGTCGAACAGCTTCGCCACCGTGGATTCGGGCAGCACGATGGGCAGCAGCCCGTTCTTGAAGCAGTTGTTGAAGAAGATGTCGGCGTAGCTCGGGGCGATCAGCGCGCGGAAGCCGTACTGCTGGATGGCCCACGGCGCATGCTCGCGCGAGGAGCCGCAGCCGAAGTTCTTGCGCGCCAGCAGGACCGAGGCGCCCTTGTAGCGCGGCTGGTTCAGCACGAAGTCGGGGTTCGGCTTGCGCTTGCTGGTGTCCTCGCCCGGCTCGCCGTGGTCGAGGTAGCGCCACTCGTCGAACAGGTTGGGGCCGAAGCCGGTCTTGCGGATCGACTTGAGGAACTGCTTGGGGATGATGGCGTCGGTATCGACGTTCTCGCGGTCGATGGGGGCGACGATCCCCTTGTGGACGACGAACTTGTCCATTTACTTCTTGGCCTTCTCTTCGATCTTGTCCCCGACTTTCTGGACGTCCTGGCCGAACCCGCGGACGGTGTTGCAGCCGGCCAGCAACAAGGCGAAGGCGACCAGGGTGGCGGTGGTGATGGCTTTCATGGAAGGCTCTCCTCTCAGGCGAACTGCCGGACGTCGACGAAATGGCCATGGACCGCGGCAGCGGCGGCCATGGCGGGGCTCACGAGGTGCGTGCGGCCGCCGGCACCCTGGCGGCCCTCGAAGTTGCGGTTGCTGGTGGAGGCGCAGCGCTCGCCCGGCTCCAGCCGGTCGGCGTTCATCGCCAGGCACATGGAGCAGCCGGGCTCGCGCCACTCGAAGCCCGCGGCCTTGAAGATCTCGTGCAGGCCTTCGCGCTCCGCCTGCTCCTTCACCATGCCGGAACCCGGCACCACGAGCGCCGCCTTGATGTTGGGCGCCACCTTGCGGCCCAGCTTCTTCACCACCGCGGCCGCCTCGCGCATGTCCTCGATGCGGCTGTTGGTGCAGGAGCCGATGAACACCTTGTCGACGTAGATGTCGTTCATCGGCTTGCCGGGCTGCAGGCCCATGTAGTTCAGCGCGCGCTCGATGGCGCCGCGCTTGTTGGCGTCCTTCTCCTTGTCGGGATCGGGCACGCGGCCGTCGATGGTGGTGACCATCTCGGGCGAGGTGCCCCAGGTGACCTGCGGCAGGATCTGCGCGGCGTCGAGCGTCACCACGGTGTCGAACTTCGCGTCGGCGTCGGAGAAGAGCGTCTTCCAGTAGGCGACCGCCTGCTCCCATTCCACGCCCTTCGGCGCGAGCGGCCGGCCCTTCACGTATTCGAACGTCTTCTCGTCGGGCGCCACCATGCCGGCGCGCGCGCCCGCTTCGATGGCCATGTTGCACACGGTCATGCGGCCTTCCATCGAGAGGCCGCGGATCGCGGAGCCGGCGAACTCGATGGTGTAGCCGGTGCCGCCGGCGGTGCCGATCTTGCCGATGATGGCCAGGACGATGTCCTTGGCGGTGACGCCGCGGCCCAGCTTGCCGTCGACCTGCACCAGCATGTTCTTCGCCTTCTTGGCCAGCAGCGTCTGGGTGGCCAGCACGTGCTCCACTTCCGAGGTGCCGATGCCGTGCGCCAGCGCGCCGAATGCACCGTGGGTGGAAGTGTGCGAATCGCCGCAGACCACCGTCATGCCGGGCAGCGTGGCGCCGGACTCGGGGCCGATCACGTGCACGATGCCCTGGCGCTTCGACAGGAAGGGGAAGTACGCGGCGGCGCCGAATTCGCCGATGTTCTTGTCCAGCGTCGTGACCTGCTCCTTGGAGATCGGGTCGGTGATGCCGTCGTAGCCGCGCTCCCAGCCGGTGGTGGGCGTGTTGTGGTCGGCGGTCGCCACCACCGAGCTGATGCGCCACACCTTGCGCCCGGTCTCGCGCAGCCCCTCGAAGGCCTGCGGGCTGGTGACCTCGTGGACCAGGTGCCGGTCGATGTAGAGGATGGAGGTGCCGTCCTCCTCGGTGTGGACGACGTGCTCGTCCCAGATCTTGTCGTAAAGCGTGCGTCCCATGGGAGCTTTCCTTTGGCTGAAATTCTATGCGGCGAGCGCCTGCGGCCCGCCGGCGCGCTCGCGCAGGTGGTCGACCAGCAGGCGGGCGGTGAGCGGCAGGGTGGAGAAATCGCGGGCCACGAGGCGGATGTCGCGCGTCGCCCACGCATCGGTGAGGCGCACGCACTCGAGGTCGCCCACCCCGTGCATGAGGGTGAACGCGCGGTGCGGCATCACGCCCACGCCCAGCCCGTTGTGGATCATGCGGCACATGGCGTCGAGCCCGGTGACGTGGATGCGCAGCCGGATCGTGCGGCCCGCGGCTGCCGCGGCCTCGCGCATCGCCAGGTAGATGGAGCTGTTGGAGTGCAGGCCCACGTGGTCGAAGTCCAGCGTGTCCTCGAAGGCGGCGGACCGGCGCTTCGCGAGTGCGTGGCCGCAGGGCACGATGACCACGAGTTCATCCTGCCGGTAGGGCAGGGTCTGCAGTTCGTGGCTGCCCGCGGCGGCCACGTTGCAGATGCCCAGGTCGGCCGCGCCTTCGTGCACCGCACGCAGCACCTCGTTGCTGAGGTGCTCCTCCAGGTCGATCTTCACCTGCGGGTGTTCGCGGCTGAAGGCGCCCAGGTCCTCGGGCAGGAACTGCACGATGGCGGAGATGTTGGCGTGGATGCGCACGTGCCCGCGCACGCCTTCCGCGTATTCGGACAGCTCCGCCTGCATCTTGTCCAGGCTGAAGAGGACCGAGCGCGCGTGGTGCAGCAGGCTTTCGCCGGCGGGGGTGAGGTTCACGCCGCGGGTGTGGCGATACAGCAGCGGAGTTTCCAGCGTCGCTTCCAGGTCCGACAGCCGCTTGCTCACCGCCGACGCGGCGATGAACTCGCGCTCCGCGGCGCGGCCGATGGAACCCAGCTCGCACACTGCGACGAACAGCTGCAGCGAGGTCAGGTCGATCCGGCGGGCGAAGGAACGTTCGGAGGGGCGCATGGGGTCCGGGGCATCGCATGCCGCGATGGCTCGAACGCATTTTCCCTGATGCGCAGCCATGCCGTCATCGCGATCCGCGATGACGGCCTTGCCGAAGGGGGCTTCAGTCCTGCAGGGAGAGCCAGCGGTTCGTGCGCAGCGCGAGCAGCGTGCAGACGGCGCCGGACAGCAGGTAGAGGCTCACGGCCACCAGGCCGAACTGCGCCGACAGGTACAGCGCCACCAGCGGCGCGAACGCCGCGCCGATGAGCCAGGCCAGGTCGGTGGTGAGGGCCGAGCCGGTGTAGCGGAAGGCCGGCAGGAAGTTGGACGCCACCGCGCCGGCGGATTGGCCATACGACAGGCCCAGCAGGACGAAGCCGGCCAGGATGAACAGGTCCTGGCCCAGGTCGCCGCCGCCCAGGAGCCACGGTGCGCCCAGGCTGAAGATGCCGATCGCGATCGCCAGCGCGCCCAGGGTGCTGCGGCGGCCGACGCGGTCGGCCATCCAGCCCGAGACGGGCACGGCCAGGATGGCCAGCACCGCGCCGGCGAGTTCCATCCGCAGGAACTGCCCGATCTCCTGCTGCGAGTACAGGTTCACCCAGGACAGCGGGAACACGGTGACGAGGTGGAACAGGGCATAGGACGCCAGCGTGGCGAAGGCGCCGATCACCACGGTGTGGCCCTGCTTCGAGAACAGTTCGCGCACGTCGCAGGGCTCGAGTTCGTGGGCCTGCAGCTCGCGGTCGTATTCGTGCGTCACCACCAGGCGCAGCCGGGCGAACAGGGCCACCACGTTGATCGCGAAGGCGGCGAAGAAGGGGAAGCGCCAGCCCCAGGCCAGGAAGTCCGCGCTGGAGAGGTTGCCCCAGAGGTAGGCGAACAGGCCGCAGGCCACCAGGAAGCCGATGGGCGCGCCCAGTTGTCCCAGCATCGCGTACCAGCCGCGTCGCTGCGGCGGCGCGTTCAGCGCCAGGAGCGACGGCAGGCCGTCCCAGGAGCCGCCCAGCGCCAGGCCCTGGCCGACGCGGCACAGGGCGAGCAAGGCGATCGCCGCGAATCCGGCGACCGGGTATCCGGGCAGCAGCGCGATGGTGACGGTGGAGCTTCCCAGCAGGAACAGGGCCGCGGTCAGCTTCACGCCCCGGCCGAAGCGCCGCTGCAGCGCCATGCCGGCCAGGGTGCCCACCGGCCGCATCACGAAGGCCAGGGCGAGCAGGGCGAAGGCGTACAGCGTGCCTTCTAGGCGGTCCGCGAAGGGGAAGAAGACCGCCGGGAACACCAGCACCGAGGCGATCGCGAAGACGAAGAAGTCGAAGTACTCCGAGGCCCGGCCGATCACCACGCCGACGGCGATGTCGCCGGGGGCGACGCGCGCAGCTTCGGCGGAGTTGGCGGGATTGGCGCCGTGGGCGCCGGTGGCGGGGGAGGAGAGGGGATTCAGGGAGGCGGTAGCGGCGTGGGACATCGGGAC
>SEAY01000130.1 GCA_004144865.1 Comamonadaceae bacterium | reverse complement strand
GTCCCCGACATCGGTGACTTCAAGGATGTCGCCGTCATCGAACTGCTGGTCAAGCCCGGCGATGCGGTGAAGGTGGAGCAGTCCCTGATCACCGTGGAATCCGACAAGGCCTCCATGGAGATCCCGTCGTCCGCCGCGGGCACGCTCAAGGAGCTGAAGGTCAAGGTCGGCGACAAGGTCAACATCGGTGACCTGATTGCGGTGGTGCAGGGAAGCGGCGCTGCCGCCAGCCCCTCACCCCAGCCCGCTCCCCAGAGGGCAGAGGGAGCAACGGCTCCCGCGCAAACGGCCGTCCCGGCCCCCGACCGCCAGCCGCCCACGGCTGCACTGCCTCCGCACGAGCCTGCCTCGCCCAATGGCCAGCTGCCGCATGCGTCGCCGTCCGTGCGCAAGTTCGCGCGCGAGCTCGGCGTGCCGCTGGACGAACTGAAGGGCACCGGTCCCAAGGGGCGCATCACGCAGGAGGACGTGCAGGCCTTCACGAAGCAGGTGATGGCCGGCGACGTGCGCACGAAGGCGGCTGCCGGCAAGGCGCCCGCCGGCGGCGGCGGCGAGGCGCTCGGCCTGCTGCCGTGGCCCAAGGTGGACTTCGCGAAGTTCGGCGCGATCGAGCGCAGGCCCCTGCCGCGCATCAAGAAGATCAGCGCCGCGAACCTGCACCGCAACTGGGTGATGATCCCGCACGTCACGAACCACGACGACGCGGACATCACCGAGCTCGAAGCCTTCCGCGTGCAGCTGAACAAGGAGAACGAGAAGGCCGGCATCAAGCTGACCATGCTCGCGTTCCTGGTGAAGGCCAGCGTGGCCGCGCTGAAGAAATTCCCCGACTTCAACAGCTCCCTCGATGGCGACGACCTCGTCCTCAAGAGCTATTTCCACATCGGCTTCGCGGCCGACACGCCCAACGGTCTGATGGTCCCCGTGATCAAGGACGCGGACCAGAAGGGCGTGATGCAGATCGCGCAGGAGACGGCCGAGCTGGCGAAGAAGGCGCGCGACGGAAAGCTCAGCCCTGCCGACATGTCGGGCGCAACTTTCACAATTTCTTCACTCGGCGGTATCGGTGGCAGGTACTTCACCCCGATCATCAACGCGCCGGAAGTCGCTATCCTAGGCGTGTCCAAGTCCCAGACCGAGCCGGTCTGGGACGGCAAGCAGTTCCAGCCCCGGCTGATGCTGCCGCTGTCGTTGTCCTGGGACCACCGCGTCGTAGACGGCGCGTCGGCGGCCCGCTTCAACGCCTACCTCGGACAGATCCTGGCGGACTTCCGCCGTGTCCTTCTCTAAGAACAAGAAAGCTCGATGACAACAGTAGTGGTGGTGAAGAAAGCCGGGCAGATCGCGATCGCGGCGGACACCCTGGTGACCTTCGGCGACACCCGCCTCGCGCACCGGTACGAGGACAACACCAAGATCTTCAAGGTCGAGACCGACAGTGGCCCCAGCTACATCGGCATGGCGGGCACCGTCGCCCACTTCCCGGTGTTGCGCAAGGCCATGGGCTCGATGCCGCGCGAGATCCTGCAGCTGGGCAGCAAGGACGAGGTGTTCGACACCTTCACCAAGCTGCACCCGTACCTGAAGGACAACTTCTTCCTGCAGACCAAGGAAGAGGACAGCGATCCGTACGAGTCCAGCCAGTTCAGCGTGGTGATCGCCAACGCGAGCGGCATCTACGGCCTGTACAGCTACCGCGAAGTGTTCGAGTTCAAGGAGTTCTGGGGCATAGGTTCCGGCCGCAGCTTCGCGCTGGGCGCGATGCACGCCGCCTATTCCCGGGCCAAGACCGCCAAGGAAGTGGCGGAAGCGGGTATCGCCGCGGGTTGCGAGTTCGACCGCAACTCCGCGACGCCCTGCGACATCTTCACGATCAAGGCCAAAGAGGCCAAAGAGGCCAAGTAGAACGATGGCACAGACGGAAGTGAAAGTCCCCGACATCGGGGACTTCGAGGACGTGGCCGTGATCGAGGTGCTGGTGAAGCCCGGCGACTCGGTCAAGGTGGAGCAGTCGCTCGTCACCGTGGAGAGCGACAAGGCCTCCATGGAGATTCCTTCGACGCACGCGGGCGTGGTGAAGGAAGTGAGGGTCAAGGTCGGGGACCGGGTCGCCGAAGGGTCGGTGCTGCTGGTGATGGAGGCTGCGGCGGGTGCTGCGGCCGCGAGCCCCTCACCCCAGCCCTCTCCCCAGGGGGGAGAGGGAGCAAGGCAAGCTCCCTCTCCCGCCCATGCGGGAGAGGGCAGGGGTGAGGGTGTCCCCGCTCCCGCCGGCTCCTACTCCGGCGGCGTCGATCTCGAATGCGAGATGCTGGTCCTCGGCGCCGGCCCGGGCGGATATTCCGCCGCCTTCCGCGCCGCCGACCTCGGCATGAAGACCGTGCTCATCGAGCGCTACGCCACGCTCGGCGGCGTGTGCCTCAACGTCGGCTGCATTCCCTCCAAGGCGCTGCTGCACGTGGCGGCCGTGATGGACGAAGTGAGCCACTTCGAAGCGCTGGGCGTTTCCTACGGCAAGCCGGAGATCGACCGCGCGAAACTGAAGGCGCACAAGGACAAGGTGGTGGGCAAGCTCACCGGCGGCCTGAACGCGATGGCGAAGATGCGCAAGGTCGCCGTCGTGCGCGGCGTGGGCACCTTCCTCGACGCGTACCACCTGCAGGTCGAGGAGACCACCGGCACCGGCTCGGAAACCACCGGCAAGAAGCAGGTGATCCGCTTCCGCAACGCGATCATCGCGGCCGGCTCGCAGGCCGTGCAGCTGCCCTTCATGCCCAAGGACCCGCGCGTGGTGGATTCCACCGGCGCGCTGGAACTCGCCACGGCGCCCAAGCGCATGCTGATCCTGGGCGGCGGCATCATCGGCCTGGAGATGGGCACGGTCTATTCCACGCTGGGCGCGCGCCTGGACGTGGTGGAGATGCTCGACGGCCTGATGCAGGGGGCCGACCGCGACCTGGTGCGCGTGTGGCAGAAGATGAACACGCCGCGCTTCGACAACATCATGCTGAAGACGAAGACCGTGGGCGCGGAGGCGACGAAGGACGGCATCCTCGTGCGCTTCGAAGGCGAGCAGGCGCCCAAGGAACCGCAGGTCTACGACCTCGTGCTCCAGGCGGTGGGCCGCAGCCCCAACGGAAAGAAGATCGGCGCCGAGAAGGCCGGCGTGAATGTCACCGACCGGGGCTTCATCCCGGTCGACATCCAGATGCGCACCAACGTGCCGCACATCTTCGCCATCGGCGACATCGTCGGCCAGCCCATGCTCGCGCACAAGGCGGTGCACGAAGCGCACGTGGCCGCCGAGGCCGCGGCCGGTGAGAAGAGCGCCTTCAACGCGCGGGTGATTCCCAGCGTCGCCTACACCGACCCCGAGGTCGCCTGGGTCGGCCTCACCGAGGACCAGGCGAAGGCGCAAGGCATCGCGATCAAGAAGGGCCACTTCCCGTGGACGGCTTCCGGCCGCGCGATCGCCAACACGCGCGACGAGGGCTTCACCAAGCTGCTGTTCGATGCGCAGACCCACCGCATCCTGGGTGGCGGCATCGTGGGCACGCATGCCGGCGACATGATCGGCGAGGTGGCGCTGGCGATCGAGATGGGCGCCGACGAGATCGACATCGGCAAGACGATCCATCCGCACCCCACGCTGGGCGAAAGCATCGGCATGGCCGCGGAGATCGCGCACGGCACCTGCACCGACGTGCCGCCGCAGCGGAAATAGAGGTTCCGTCATTCCCGCGCAGGCGGGAATCCAGTGCTCCCAAAACAGAAGGGCCGCAGTTCGCGGCCCTTTTCTTCACTGCGCGGCGGGAGCCTGCGCGACCGGCGCGAGCACGCGCCGCGCGCCGTCGAAGCGCGAGGACCAGTAAGGCACGCCCATGTCCTCCACGCGCACCTGCGCGCCCGGCTTCGGGGAGTGGATGAACTTGTTGTCGCCGATGTAGATGCCCACGTGGCTGAAGGTGCGGCGCAGCGTGTTGAAGAACACCAGGTCCCCAGGCTGCAACTCGCGGCGGTCGATCTTCTGCGTGGCCGCCGCCTGCTCGTTGGCGCGGCGCGGCAGCGCCATGCCAGCGGCCTGCTCGTACATCGCCTTCACGAAGCCGCTGCAGTCGAACCCGGTGTCGGCGGAGTTGCCCCCGCGCCGGTAGGGCACGCCCAGGAAACCCATGGCGGTGACGACGAGGTCCGATGCGCGGTGCGCAACGCGGCTGGCGCCTTCGGTGACGCGCTCGCCCACGTTCACGCGCACTTCCTCGAGCCGGTCGACGAGGCGCTTTTCGGCCATGAAGCGACCCACGTCGTCTTCGGCGGACGGCGGCGGCAGCGCATGGGCGCTGGTGGCGGCCGCCAGCGCGACCAGGCTCAGCCATCGGGTCATGGGGGCGGAGGATAGCTTCCGCGTCTTTGGGAGGTCAAGCGAACAATTCATTCCAAGTTCTTGATTTGTCTCGGAAAAACGCCATCGCCCGGGGCGCCCCCGCATCCGGGGCAGGTGGGAAACAATGGGTCCCACCATGGACAGCAACTTCCGATCCAAGATGCGCCGCCGGCTCTGGGGCCCGCTGGCTGCTTCCTGCACGGCGGGGATTCTCGCAGCTTCGCTCCCGCTTGGGGTGTCCGCGCAGGCCTTGCGCGCCCAGACGGTCGCCGCCGGCCTGGAACACCCGTGGGCCGTCGCCTTCCTCGCCGAGGACCGATTCCTCGTCACGGAGCGCCCGGGGCGCATCCGCGTGGTGAACGCGCAGGGCCGGCTCGGAACACCCCTCGCCGGGGTTCCGCGCGTGGCGGCGGGCGGCCAGGGCGGCCTGCTGGACCTCGTGCTGGACTCGGGCTTCGCCCGCAACCGGACGCTCTACTTCTGCTTCTCGGAACCGGGCGAGGGCGGCAACAGCACCGCACTGGCGCGCGCGCGGCTCTCCCCCGACGAGAGCCGGCTGGAGGATGTGCGGGTGATCTTCAGCGGCAAGCCGAAGGTGGCCAGCAGCATGCACTTCGGCTGCCGCATCGTGGAGGCGCGCGACGGCACGCTGTTCCTCACGCTCGGCGAGCGCAACTCGCGCCGGCAGGACGCGCAGACGCTGGACAACCACCACGGCAAGGTGGTGCGCGTGAAGAAGGACGGCGGCGCCGCGGAAGGCAATCCCTACATCGTCCGGTCCGGCGCGCTGCCGGAGATCTGGAGCTACGGGCATCGCAATTCGCAGGGGGCCACGCTCTCGCCCGACGGCGTGTTCTGGATGCACGAGCACGGACCGCAGGGTGGCGACGAGATCAACCTGCCGCAGGCAGGGCGCAACTACGGCTGGCCGGTGATCACGTACGGCGAGAACTACGGCGGCGGCAAGATGGGCGAGGGCACGCAGAAATCCGGCATGGAGCAACCGCTGCACCAGTGGACGCCTTCGATCGCGCCATCGGGCATGGCCTTCCTCACCAGCGATCGCTACGGCGCCGCGATGAAGGGCGACCTGTTCGTCGGCTCGCTGAAGTTCCGCTACCTCGCCCGGCTCGAGATGGACGGCGGCAAGGTGGCGAGGGAGCACCGCGTGCTGGAAGGCGTGGGGCGCGTGCGCGACGTGCGGCAGGGACCGGATGGATTGCTGTACCTCGTGACGGACGAGGGGGACGGCAAGCTGGTGCGCGTCGACCCAGGAGGATGATGGTGGGCAGCGGAGCTGCCCACCCTACAAGGTCCGCCGTAGGGTGGGCACGGCACGTGCCCACCGCTCAGGCCTTCACCAGCCCCTTGCGCACCGCATACCGCGTCAGGCTCGCGATGTCGTTCAGCCGCAGCCGCTCCATGATGCGCGCGCGGTGCACGTCCACCGTCTTCGGGCTGAGACCGAGTTCGAACGCGATCTCCTTGGCGGACTTGCCTTGCGCGATCAGGGTGAGGATCTCCACCTGCCGTTGCGTGAGTTCGTCGTCCACCGTGGGTTCCGAGGGCTGCAGCAGCCGCTGCGCGACGGCGGCGCTGAAGTAGCTGCCGGTGGCCATCACGCTGCGCAACGCCTGCTCCAGCTCGAAGGGCGGGGCGTCCTTCATCAGGTAGCCGCAGGCGCCGTTGGCCACCGCGCGCTTGACGAAATCGACGGTGTCGTACATCGACAGCACGATCACGCGCACGTCCGGATGCCGGGCGTGGATCTCGCCGATGGCGGTGATGCCGTCCATGCCGGGCATCGAGATGTCGGTCATCACCACGTCCGGCTTGACGGAGTCCAGCAGGGCGAGCAGCTCGTTGCCGTTGCGGGCCTCGGCGATCACCTGCACGCCCTCCACGGTGGAGAGCAGCGCCTTGATGCCGGAGCGCACGAGGTCGTGGTCGTCCGCGAGGACCACCTGGATGGGCATGGAAGGGTTCGTGTGGGGGTGGATCATGGGCCCTCCTTGATTTCTTTGTCGTCTAGAGCACGGCGCGGATGGCCACGCCGCGCCCCTGGCGGGTGCGGATGTGCAGCCGTCCGCCCGCCAGTTCGGTGCGTTCGATCATGCCGTAGAGGCCGATGTTGCGCTCGCTCTGTTCGCCGTTGAGCACCGCCGCCTTGTCGAAGCCTTCGCCATCATCGACCACCAGCACGCTGATGCGCCCGCGCGGCAGGAAGCGCAGGCGCACCCGCACGCGTGTCGCGTGGGCGTGCCGCACCGTGTTGGTCAGGGCCTCCTGCACCAGCCGCACGGCCACCGCCGCGTTCTCCTCCAGCTTGTCGGGCTCCTGTCCGCGGGTGGTGACTTCCCAGCGCAGGCTGGCCGGTTCCGCGATGCGGGTCATGGCGGACTGCACCGCCGGCACCAGGCCCAGCAGGTCCAGCTGCGCGGGCCGCAAGGAGAACGACAGCGTCTTGAGCTGCTGCAGCGCGCCATTGGCCAATTCGGCGGCCGTGGCGCCGTGCTTGCGCGCGGCCTCCGGGTCGCCGGCCGAACGCTCCGCGGCGTGCAGGTGGATCACGACGGCGGTCAGCGTCTGGCCGAGCTGGTCGTGCAGCTCGCGGGAGATGTGGGACCGCTCGCGTTCCTGGGCCAGGACGAAGCGCGCCGACAGTTCCTTCAGCCGCGCGTAGGCCGCCTGCAGTTCGGCGTCGAGCCGCTCCTTCTCCTCGGCGCGGCGGCGCTCCTCCAGCACCCGCCCGATGATCTGGGGCAGGGTGCCGAGCTTGTCTTTCGTGAGGTAGTCCTTCGCACCGCACCGCAGCACGTGCACCGCCGCCTCCTCGCCGATGGCGCGCGTGAGCACCATCAGCGGGATGTTGCAGCGGCGCGTGACGAGGATCTGCAGCGCGGCGTAGGGCGAGAAGCGGGGCAGGTTGAAGTCGCACAGGATCACGTCCCAGTGCCCTTCCAGCGCCGCGACGAAGCTGGCGGCGTTGTCCACGCGGTGCAATTCGTAGCGCCGCGCCGGGTCGGCGCGTTCGAGGGCGATGCCCATCAGCTCGACGTCGTCCGGGTTGTCCTCCACGCACAGCAGCCGGACGGGTCTTGGATCGAGGAAGGCGCGGCTTGGCATGACGGGGACAGGGAAGTTTACCGTTGGGCTCCTCCCCCTCCGCTTAGGCATGTTCCCTACCCATGCGACGCTGGAATAATCGGCGCAAAGGAACACCGATGCTGCTGGACGCCGAAGAATCCCAACTCGTGCTGGTCGATTACCAGTCCCGCCTGATGCCCGCGATCCACGAGGGCGACCGGGTGCTCGCCAACGCGGTGCGCCTGGCGCGCATGGCCCAGCTCCTGCAGGTGCCGCTGTGGTGCACGGAGGAGAACCCGGAAGGCCTGGGCGGCACGGTGGATGCATTGCAGCCGCTGGTGGCAGGCCGCGTGCTGCCCAAGATGGCCTTCGACGGCAGCGAGGTGCTGTTGCCCCGGCTGAAGCCGGCCCAGAAGGCGGCGCAGGGCGGCAATGCGCGCAGCCTGCCCAAGCACCTGCAGAAGGCCGCGCCGTCCGCTCCGGCGCGCGAGAGCATCGTGCTGGCCGGCTGCGAGGCCCACGTGTGCCTGCTGCAGACCGCGCTGGGCCTGCTGGAGGAGGAGCTGGAGGTGTGGGTCGTCACCGATGCCTGCAGCTCGCGCAGCGACCGCAACCGCGACGCCGCCTTCGACCGCCTGGCCGGCGCGGGGGCGGAACTGGTCACGACCGAGATGGTCGCCTTCGAGTGGCTGCGGGATGCGGGTCATCCCCGGTTCAAGGAAGTCTTGAGCATCGTCAAATAGGAATGGCCCCCGCGTCAGCTTGCGGCAAGGCCCGCGCCCACAATGGCGCGCACCCGACCCGCAGGAGACGACAGGCATGGGCTACGCAGAGTTCTACAGGCGTTCGCTGGAGCAGCCGGACGCGTTCTGGGCCGAACAGGCCCGCCTGGTCGACTGGGAAACGCCGCCGCAAGTGATCTGCGACGCGAGCCGGCCGCCGTTCTACCGCTGGTTCGCGGGCGGCCGCACCAACCTGTGCCACAACGCGGTCGACCGGCACCTCGCGGCGCGCGCCGACCAGCCGGCGCTGATCTACGTCTCCAGCGAGACGAACGAAGAGCGCACCTACACCTTCCGCGAGCTGCACCACGAGGTGCAGCGCATGGCGGCGGTGCTGCAATCGTTCGGCGTGGGGCAGGGCGACCGCGTCCTGATCTACATGCCCATGATCGCGGAGGCAGCGTTCGCCATGCTGGCCTGCGCGCGCATCGGGGCGATCCATGCCGTGGTGTTCGGCGGCTTCGCCTCCGTGTCGTTGGCTTCCCGCATCGAGGACGCGCAGCCCAAGGTGGTGATCAGCGCCGACGCGGGTTCGCGCGGCGGCAAGGTGGTGCCGTACAAGCCCTTGCTCGACGAGGCCATCCGGCTCTCGAAGCACAAGCCCGGCGCCGTGCTGCTGGTCGACCGCGGCCTTGCGCCCATGGAAAAGGTTGCGGGGCGCGACCACGACTGGGCCACGCTGGCCGACCTCCATGCGCGCACGCAGGTGCCCTGCACCTGGCTCGACGCCACGGACATCAGCTACACGCTCTACACGAGCGGCACCACCGGCAAGCCCAAGGGCGTGCAGCGCGACGTGGGCGGCTATGCCGTGGCGCTGGCGGCCAGCATGAAGCACATCTTCCTGGGCGAGCCGAGCGAGACGTACTTCTCCACCAGCGACATCGGCTGGGTGGTGGGCCACAGCTACATCGTCTACGGGCCGCTGATCGCCGGCATGGCGACGATCATGTACGAGGGCCTGCCGATCCGGCCGGACGCCGGCATCTGGTGGAGCCTGGTCGAGAAGTACAAGGTGAGCGCCATGTTCAGCGCGCCCACGGCGGTGCGTGTGCTGAAGAAGCAGGACCCCGCGTACCTGAGGAAATACGACCTTTCCAGCCTGAAGGCGCTGTTCCTCGCGGGCGAGCCGCTGGACGAGCCCACCGCCCGCTGGATCAGCGACGGCCTGGGCGTTCCCATCATCGACAACTACTGGCAGACGGAGAGCGGCTGGCCCATCCTGACCATCGCCAATGGGGTGGAGAAGAAGGCGAGCCGCTTCGGCAGCCCCGGCGTCCCCATGTACGGCTTCGATGTGCGCCTGGTGCACGAGTCCACCGGCGAGGAGCTCACCGAGCCCGGCCAGAAGGGCGTGGTGGTGATCCAGGGCCCGACGCCGCCCGGCTTCATGCAGACGGTGTGGGGCGACGACGCACGCTACGTGCAGACCTACTGGTCCAGCATCCCCGGCCGCCAGGTCTACAGCACCTTCGACTGGGGCATCCGCGATGCGGACGGCTACTACTACATCCTCGG
>SEAY01000129.1 GCA_004144865.1 Comamonadaceae bacterium | reverse complement strand
GAGCCCAAGGCCGGCCTGCCCAAGGTGGACAAGGAGTTCTACGTGATGCAGGGCGACCTGTACACCAACCACAAGTTCGGCACCAAGGGCCACCACGAGTACAGCCACGACAAGGCCGGTGACGAGCTGCCCAGCTACTACACCTTCAACGGGTCGGTGGGCGCGCTGGGCAAGGAGCACAAGATGGAGGTCAACGTCGGCGAGACGGTGCGCGTGTACTTCGGCGTGGGCGGCCCCAACAAGGTGTCCTCGTTCCACGTGATCGGCGAGATCTTCGACAAGGTGTACAGCGAAGGCTCCACCAATACCGTCAAGGAGAACGTGCAGACCACGCTGGTGCCTGCAGGCGGCGCGACCATCGTGGACTTCAAGGTGCAGCACCCGGGCAAGTACATCCTGGTGGACCACGCGCTGTCGCGTGCGGGCAAGGGCCTGGCCGGCATCCTGGAGGTCAAGGGCAAGGCCGACGCCACCGTGTACAAGTCCACGGACAAGAGCGCGGGCGACATGGCGCACTGAGGGCTCCGTCATTCCCGCGCAGGCGGGAATCCAGAGCGTTCGCAACGGCGGCCACGGGCCGCCGTTTTCCTTTGGGGGACGCCCTGGGTTCCCGCCTGCGCGGGAACGACGGCAGGCCAGTGGTGGGCACGCACGCGTGCCCACCCTACATCCTTCGACTTGCGCCTTGCGCCAGATCAAGCGCGGGCGCCGCCTAGTTCCAAGGAACTATCGGCGCATCGTTCCTCGCCTGTGCCACTGAAGGATGTTCGCCACGGGCGCGAAGCAGGACAGTGCAGGGGTCCGAAACCCGAACGAAACGGAGCGCCCCTTGTCCACCGCAACCCTCCCCGCCGACGGCCGGACCGCCGCCGCGAAGGGAGCACTCTCCACCGGCCGCCAGGCCTGGTCGGTCCTGGCGGTCAGCACCCTCGCCTTCACCGTGTGCTTCATGGTGTGGATGATGTTCGGCGTCATCGGCATCCCGATCAAGAAGGCGCTGAACCTCAACGCCACCGAGTTCGGCCTGCTCACCGCCACGCCCGTGCTCACCGGCTCGCTGATCCGCGTGCCGCTGGGCATCTGGACCGACCGCTTCGGCGGCCGCATCGTGATGACGGTGCTGATGGCGGTGACGGTGCCGGCAATCTGGCTCATGGCCTACGCCACCGAGTACTGGCACTTCCTCGCCATCGGCCTGTTCGTCGGCCTCGCGGGCGGCTCGTTCTCCGTCGGCACGCCCTACGTCGCGCGCTGGTTCCCGAAGGAGCGGCAGGGCTTCGCGATGGGCGTGTACGGCGCCGGCAACTCCGGCGCGGCGGTCAACAAGTTCGTCGCGCCCGCGCTGGTGGTCGCCTTCGGCTGGGCGATGGTGCCGCAGGTGTATGCCGCCGTGATGCTGGGCACCGTGATCCTGTTCTGGATGTTCAGCTACAGCAACCCGGCCCACCTGGTGCCCAGCACGGTCACCTTCGCCGAGCAGATGCGCGCGCTGAAGGATCCCAAGGTGCTGCGCTTCTGCCAGTACTACAGCATCGTGTTCGGCGGCTACGTCGCGCTTTCGCTGTGGATGGTGCAGTACTACGTGGGCGAGTTCGGGCTCGACATCCGGGTGGCTGCCCTGCTCGCGGCCTGCTTCTCGCTGCCCGGCGGCGTGCTGCGCGCCATCGGCGGGTGGCTGTCCGACAAGTACGGCGCGCACAGCGTCACCTGGTGGGTGATGTGGGTCAGCTGGATCTGCCTGTTCCTGCTGTCCTATCCGCAGACGGACTTCACGGTGCTCACGGTCAACGGCCCGCGCACCTTCCACATCGGCCTGAACGTCTACGCCTTCACCGGCCTGATGTTCATCCTGGGCATCGCGTGGGCCTTCGGCAAGGCCAGCGTCTTCAAGTACATCAGCGACGACTACCCGAAGAACATCGGCGCCATCTCCGGCATCGTGGGCCTGGCCGGCGGCCTGGGCGGATTCGTGCTGCCGATCCTGTTCGGCGCGCTGATGGACATCACCGGCATCCGCTCCAGCGCCTTCATGCTGATGTACGGCGTGGTCTGGGTGTCCCTCATCTGGATGTATTTCACCGAGGTCCGCAAGACCGAGGTGATGGGCGAGCACGCACCCGCGGCCCCCTCCTTCTCGCACTGAACCCCAGGAGGTTCGAACCATGAGCACCACCACCCTCCCCGCCGGAAGGCGGGGCCGCGTCCTCACCCTCTGGACGCCCGAGGACAAGCAGTTCTGGGAAACGCAGGGCCAGGCCATCGCGAAGATCAACCTGTGGATCAGCGTGCCGGCGCTGTTCCTGGCCTTCGCCGTCTGGCAGGTCTGGAGCGTCGTCGCCGTCGGCCTGCCGGCGCTGGGCTTCAAGTACTCCACCAACCAGCTGTTCTGGCTGGCGGCGGCGCCGGCGCTCTCGGGCGCCACGCTGCGCATCTTCTACTCCTTCATCGTGCCGCTGGTGGGCGGCCGCCGCTGGACGGCGATCTCCACCGCGTCGCTCCTGATCCCCGCGATCGGCATCGGCTACGCGGTGCAGGACAACACCACGACCTATCCCACCATGCTCACGCTGGCGCTGCTGTGCGGCCTGGGCGGCGGCAACTTCTCCTCCAGCATGGCCAACATCAGCTTCTTCTTCCCGAAGGAGCGCAAGGGTTCCGCGCTGGGCGTGAACGCGGGCCTGGGCAACCTGGGCGTGTCGGTGGTGCAGTTCCTGAGCCCCCTGGTGGTCACCGCCGGCATCTTCGGCATCTTCGGCGGCGACCCGCAGACGATCGTGAAGAACGGCCAGCAGATGCAGGTGTGGACGCAGAACGCCGCCTTCATCTGGGTCCCGTGGATCGCGCTGGCCTCCCTGGCCGCCTGGTTCGGCATGAACGACATCGCGGACGCGAAGGCTTCCTTCGCCACGCAGGCCACCATCTTCGGGCGCAAGCACAACTGGCTGATGTGCCTGCTGTACCTCGGGACCTTCGGCTCCTTCATCGGCTACGCCGCCGGCTTCCCGCTGCTGATCAAGAGCCAGTTCCCCAACGTCAACCCGCTCGCCTATGCGTGGCTGGGCCCGCTGGTCGGCGCCCTCGTGCGCCCCTTCGGCGGCTGGCTGTCCGACAAGCTGGGCGGCGCGCGCGTCACCTTCTGGAACTTCATCGTGATGGCGCTGGCGGTCGTGGGCGTGCTGGCCTTCCTGCCGCACAACGGCCAGGGCGGCAACTTCACCGGCTTCTTCCTGATGTTCCTGGTGCTGTTCCTCACCACCGGCATCGGCAACGGCTCCACGTTCCGGATGATCCCCGTGATCTTCCTGAACCAGGCGCTGCAGGGCGTGGACCCGAACGACAAGGAAGCCGTGGCCCGCGCCACCAAGGAAGGCAACACCGAAGGCGCCGCGACCCTGGGCTTCACCGCGGCCTTCGCGGCCTACGGCGGCTTCTTCATCCCCAAGAGCTACGGCACCTCCATCACGATGACCGGCGGCCCCGAGGCGGCGCTGTACGTGTTCGTCACCTTCTACGTGCTGTGCATCGCGGTGACCTACTGGTACTACGCGCGCAAGCACGCCGAGATGCCCTGCTGAAAGAACCACCATGAGCCACTTCCTCGACCGACTCACCTACTTCTCCCAGCCGCGCGAAGGCTTCGCCGACGGCCACGGCGTCACCACCAACGAAGACCGCAACTGGGAGCAGGCCTACCGCGACCGCTGGGCGCACGACAAGGTCGTGCGCTCCACCCACGGCGTGAACTGCACGGGCTCCTGCTCGTGGAAGATCTACGTGAAGGGCGGCATCGTCACCTGGGAAACTCAGCAGACCGACTACCCGCGCACGCGCTGGGACATGCCCAACCACGAGCCGCGCGGCTGCGCCCGCGGCGCAAGCTACAGCTGGTACCTGTACTCGGCCAACCGCGTGAAGTACCCGCTGGTGCGCGGACGCCTGCTGAAGCTGTGGCGCGAGGCGCGCCGCACGCTCCCCCCGGTGGCCGCCTGGGCCAGCCTGGTCGGCGACGAGCAGCGCCGCAGGAGCTGGCAGGAAGTGCGCGGCCTCGGCGGCTTCGCACGTTCCAGCTGGGACGAGGTCAACGAGATCGTCGCGGCTTCCAACATCCACACCATCAGGCAGCACGGGCCGGACCGCGTGATCGGCTTCTCGCCCATCCCGGCGATGTCCATGGTGAGCTACGCCGCGGGCTCGCGCTACCTGTCGCTCATCGGCGGCGTGTGCATGTCCTTCTACGACTGGTACTGCGACCTGCCGCCCTCCTCGCCGCAGGTCTGGGGCGAGCAGACCGACGTGCCGGAGTCGGCCGACTGGTACAACAGCAGCTACATCATCGCCTGGGGCTCCAACGTCCCGCAGACCCGCACGCCCGACGCGCACTTCTTCACCGAGGTGCGCTACAAGGGCACCAAGACGGTGGCGATCACGCCGGACTACTCCGAGGTCGCCAAGCTGGCGGACCTGTGGATGCACCCCAAGCAGGGCACCGACGCGGCGCTCGCGATGGCGATGGGCCACGTGATCCTGAAGGAGTTCTACTTCGACAAGCGCAGCGCGTACTTCGACGACTACGCCCGCCGCTACACCGACCTGCCGATGCTGGTGATGCTGAAGGAGCAGGTGCTGCCTTCCGGCGAGACCGCACTGGTGCCCGAGCGCTACCTGCGCGCCTCCGACTTCAACGGCAAGCTGGGGCAATCGAACAACCCGGAGTGGAAGACCGTCGCCTTCGACGAAGGCGGCAAGGTCGTGCTTCCCAAGGGCGCGATCGGCTTCCGCTGGGGGCCCGACGGGCGTCCCGACGCCGGCCAATGGAACCTGGAGGCCAAGGAGGCGCGCAGCAACGAGGACGTGAAGCTGCGCCTGTCGCTGCTGGACGGCGACCTGCCGGCCGACATGCAGCCGGCCAAGGTGGCCTTCCCCTACTTCGGCGGCATCGCCCACGAGCACTTCGCCTCCAGCGCGCACGGCGACGTGCTGCTGCGCACCGTGCCGGTCCAGCGCATCAAGCTGGGCAAGGCCGGCGAGGAACGCCACGCCATGGTGGCCACGGTGTTCGACCTGCAGGCGGCGCAGTACGGCGTGGCGCGCGGCCTGCCGGGCGAGTACGCGGCGGCCAGCTACGACGAGGACACCCCGTACACCCCGGCCTGGCAGGAGAAGATCACCGGCGTGCCGCGCCAGCAGGTGATCACCGTGGCGCGCCAGTTCGCGGACAACGCGGACAAGACGCAGGGCCGCTCGATGGTGATCATCGGCGCGGCGATGAACCACTGGTACCACAGCGACATGAACTACCGCGGCGTCATCAACATGCTGATGATGTGCGGCTGCGTCGGCCAGTCCGGCGGCGGCTGGGCGCACTACGTGGGCCAGGAGAAGCTGCGGCCGCAGACCGGCTGGACCGCGCTGGCCTTCGCGCTCGACTGGATCCGCCCGCCGCGGCAGATGAACTCCACCTCCTTCTTCTACGCGCACACCGACCAGTGGCGCTACGAGAAGCTGGGCGTGGAGGAAGTGCTGTCGCCGCTGGCCGACCCCAAGCAGTACGGCGGCAGCCTGATCGACTACAACGTGCGCGCCGAGCGCATGGGCTGGCTGCCCTCCGCCCCGCAGCTGCAGACCAACCCGCTGCAGGTGGTGAAGGACGCCGCGGGCGGCGACGTCAAGGACTACGTCGTGCGCGCGCTGAAGGACGGCACGCTGCGCATGTCCTGCGAGGACCCGGACCATCCCTCCAACTGGCCGCGCAACCTGTTCGTCTGGCGCTCCAACATCCTGGGTTCCTCCGGCAAGGGCCACGAATATTTCCTCAAGCACCTCCTGGGCACCGCGCACGGCGTGCAGGGCAAGGACCTCGGCCGGGACGAAGCGAAACCGAAGGAAGTGGTCTGGCACGACAAGGCGCCCGAGGGCAAGCTGGACCTGGTGGTCACGCTGGACTTCCGCATGTCCACCACTTGCCTCTACTCCGACATCGTGCTGCCCACGGCCACCTGGTACGAGAAAAACGACCTCAACACCAGCGACATGCATCCCTTCATCCACCCGCTGTCCACCGCGGTGGACCCGGCCTGGGAATCGCGCAGCGACTGGGAGATCTACAAGGGCTTCGCGAAGAAGTTCAGCGAGCTGTCCGCCGGGCAGCTGGGCGTGGAAAAGGAAGTGGTCCTCACGCCCTTGATGCACGACACGCCGGCCGAGCTGGCGCAGCCCTTCGGCGTGGCCGACTGGAAGCGCGGCGAGTGCGAGCTGATTCCGGGCAAGACCGCGCCCAACATCGCGGTGGTGGAGCGTGACTACCCCAACGTGTACAAGCGCTTCACCGCGCTGGGCCCTCTGATGAACAAGGTGGGCAACGGCGGCAAGGGCATCGCCTGGAACACGCAAACCGAAGTCGAGCAGCTGGGGCAGCTCAATGGCATGGTGGCCGAAGCCGGTGCCACGCAGGGCATGCCGAGGATCGTCTCCGACATCGACGCCTGCGAGGTGATTCTGCAGCTCGCACCCGAGACCAACGGCCACGTCGCGGTGAAGGCGTGGGAGGCGCTGTCGAAGGCGACGGGCCGCGAGCACGCCCACCTGGCGCTGCACCGCGAGGACGAGAAGATCCGCTTCCGCGACGTGCAGGCGCAGCCGCGCAAGATCATCAGCTCGCCCACCTGGAGCGGGCTGGAGAGCGAGAAGGTCTCGTACAACGCCGGCTACACGAACGTGCACGAGATGATCCCCTGGCGCACGCTCACGGGGCGGCAGCAGTTCTTCCTGGACCACCCGTGGATGAACGCCTTCGGCGAGCAGTTCTCCAGCTACCGGCCCCCGGTGGACCTGAAGACCACGGGGGCGATCGCCGGCATCAAGCCGAACGGCAACCCCGAGATCCAGCTGAACTTCATCACCCCGCACCAGAAGTGGGGCATCCACTCCACGTACACCGACAACCTGATCATGCTGACGCTCAACCGCGGTGGCCCCGTGATCTGGCTGTCGGAGGACGACGCGAAGCGGGCCGGCATCGTGGACAACGACTGGGTGGAGCTGTTCAACGTGAACGGCGCGATCACGGCGCGCGCGGTGGTGAGCCAGCGCGTCAACCCCGGCATGGTGCTGATGTACCACGCGCAGGAAAAGATCATCAACACGCCCGGCTCGGAGATCACCGGCGCGCGCGGCGGCATCCACAACTCGGTGACCCGCATCGTCGTGAAGCCCACGCACATGATCGGCGGCTACGCGCAGTTCAGCTACGGTTTCAACTACTACGGGACGATAGGCACCAACCGCGACGAGTTCGTGGTGGTGCGCAAGATGAACCGCGTCGACTGGATGGACGGGGAGCCCCCATCCCAACCTTCCCCCCGAGGGGGAAGGAGCAATACCGAGGAGATCACGCAATGAAAGTCCGCGCACAGATCGGCATGGTCCTGAACCTGGACAAGTGCATCGGCTGCCACACCTGCTCGGTGACGTGCAAGAACGTGTGGACCTCCCGCCCCGGCATGGAGTACGCCTGGTTCAACAACGTCGAGACCAAGCCCGGCATCGGCTACCCGAAGGAATGGGAGAACCAGGGCAAGTGGCAAGGCGGCTGGTCCCGCAACGGCGACGGCTCGATCGAACCGCGCCAGGGCGGCAAGTGGAAGCTGCTGATGCGCATCTTCTCCAACCCGAACCTGCCGCAGATCGACGACTACTACGAGCCCTTCACGTTCGACTACGAACACCTGCAGACGGCGCCGGAGATGAAGGCCTCGCCGACCGCGCGCCCGCGCAGCCTGATCACCGGCCAGCGCATGCAGAAGATCGAATGGGGTCCGAACTGGGAGGAGATCTTGGGCGGCGAGTTCGCCAAGCGCAGCCGCGACCAGAACCTGGCGAACTTCGACCAGGTGCAGAAGGAGATGGTGGGCCAGTTCGAGAACACCTTCATGATGTACCTGCCGCGCCTGTGCGAGCACTGCCTCAACCCGTCGTGCGTGGCCTCCTGCCCCTCCGGCTCGATCTACAAGCGCGAGGAGGACGGCATCGTCCTGGTCGACCAGGACAAGTGCCGCGGCTGGCGCATGTGCGTCTCGGGCTGCCCGTACAAGAAGATCTACTACAACTGGCAGAGCGGCAAGGCCGAGAAGTGCATCTTCTGCTACCCGCGCATCGAGGCGGGCCAGCCGACCGTGTGCTCCGAAACGTGCGTGGGCCGCATCCGCTACCTGGGCGTGGTGCTCTATGACGCCGACCGGATCGAGGCAGCCGCGAGCGTGGCCGACGAGCAGGACCTCTACGAGGCGCAGCTCGGCGTGTTCCTCGACCCGAACGACCCCGCGGTGATCGAGCAGGCGCGCAAGGACGGCATCCCCGAAGCCTGGATCGAAGGCGCGAGGAACTCCCCGGTGTGGAAGATGGCGATGGACTGGAAGGTCGCCCTGCCCCTGCACCCGGAGTACCGCACGCTGCCGATGGTCTGGTACGTGCCGCCGCTGTCGCCCATCACGTCCGCGGCGAATGCGGGCTACGTGGGCACGAACGGCGAACTGCCGGACGTCAACGAGATGCGCATCCCGGTGCAATACCTGGCCAACCTGCTGACCGCCGGCCGCACCGGGCCGGTGATCCGCGCCCTGGAGCGCATGCTGGCCATGCGGGCCTACCAGCGCGGCAAGCACGTCGACGGCGTGGAGAACACGGCGGTGCTGAAGCAGGCCGGCCTGACGCAGGCCCAGGTGGAGGACATGTACCGGATCATGGCCATCGCCAACTACGAAGACCGCTTCGTGATCCCGTCCACGCACCGCGAATACGCGGAGAACGCGTTCGACATGAAGGGCAGCTGCGGCTTCAGCTTCGGCAACGGCTGCTCCGACGGCGCCAGCGAGGCGAGCCTGTTCGGCAGCAAGAAGAAGCGGACCATCCCGATCGCGGTGGAGAAGGTGTGACCATGAAGAACCCCAAGGCTGTCATTGCGGGCTTGACCCGCAATCCATGGATGCCGGGTCAAGCCCGGGATGACAACAAGTACACGCTGCGTGCACTCGCGCAGATGCTGCGCTATCCCGACGCGGCGGTGCGCGGCATGCTGCCCGGGCTGCTGGCCGCCGTCGACGCGGAAGGCGCACTGCACGAGGAACGTCGCACCGAACTGCGCGCCCTCGTCACCGCGATGCTCGTGGCGGATCCGATCGAGGCGGAAGCCCGCTACGTCGAACTCTTCGACCGCGGCCGCAGCACCTCGCTGCACCTGTTCGAGCACGTGCACGGCGACTCGCGCGACCGCGGCCCGGCAATGATCGACCTGATCAAGCACTACGAGGCCGCCGGCCTGCGCCTGGACGGCAAGGAGCTGCCGGATCACCTGTGCGTGGTGCTGGAGTTCGCCTCGACCCAGCCGCCCGCGGCCGCGCGCGAGTTCCTCGGCGAGATGGCGCACATCCTGCAGGCGATCTTCAGCGCCCTGCGCCAGCGGGAGAGCAGCTACGCGTCGCTGCTGGCGGCGGTGCTGGAACTCGCCGGCCAGAAGGTCGAGGCGGTACCGGTCACGCCGGACGAGGCGCTCGACGAAGCCTGGGCCGAGCCCGAGGCCTTCGGCGGCTGCGACACGCGCGGCCAGGCGGCGCCCGGCCAGCCGCAACCGATCCAGATCGTGCGGCGCCAGCCGCAGCCCCCCCAAGGAGCCCGTCCGTGACCTACTTCGACCGCTTCCTGTTCGGTTACTACCCCTACCTCGCGCTCACGGTGTTCCTGCTCGGGAGCCTGGTGCGCTTCGACCGCGAGCAGTACACGTGGAAGAGCGACTCCTCGCAGCTGCTGCGCCACGGCACGCTGCGCTGGGGCAGCAACCTGTTCCACATCGGCGTGCTGTTCCTGTTCGTCGGCCACACC
>SEAY01000128.1 GCA_004144865.1 Comamonadaceae bacterium | reverse complement strand
CCACCTAAGAGATCCCCGCCAGAGGGAAACCGACCGTGGAAAAGGGCCCGCCAAACCAAACTCGAGAGTCTTATGACCACCACTGTCAGCGCCAAGCCCGCTGACGTGAAGCACGAGTGGTTTGTGATTGACGCCACCGACAAGGTGCTCGGACGGGTAGCCAGCGAAGCTGCCCTCCGACTGCGCGGCAAGCACAAGGCCATTTACACGCCTCACGTCGACACCGGCGACTTCATCGTCGTCATCAACGCATCCAAGCTGCGTGTCACCGGCGCGAAGGAGACCGACAAGGTCTACTACCGCCACACCGGCTACCCCGGCGGCATCCGCCAGCAGACCTTCAAGGAAATGCAGGCCAAGCACCCCGGCCGCGCGCTCGAGAAGGCCGTCAAGGGCATGCTGCCCAAGGGCCCCCTGGGCTACGCCATGATCAAGAAGCTGAAGGTCTACGGTGGCGGCGAGCACCCGCACACCGCGCAGCAACCGAAGCCCCTGGAGATCTGAAGATGATCGGTGAATGGAACAACGGCACCGGCCGCCGCAAGAGCAGCGTCGCGCGTGTCTTCCTGAAGAAGGGCTCCGGCAAGATCACGGTCAACGGCAAGGACATCGAACAGTTCTTCGGCCGCCAGACCTCGATCATGATCGCGAAGCAACCCCTGGTGCTGACCGGCAACGCCGAAGCGTTCGACATCCAGTGCAACGTGCACGGTGGCGGCGAATCCGGCCAGGCCGGCGCGGTGCGCCACGGCATCACCCGCGCCCTGATCGACTACGACGCGACCCTGAAGCCCCAGCTGTCCGCAGCCGGCTTCGTGACCCGCGACGCCCGTGAAGTCGAGCGCAAGAAGGTCGGCCTGCACTCCGCTCGCCGCCGCAAGCAGTTCTCCAAGCGCTGATCCAGCGCCTGCACTGCGAAGAAGCCCGGCCCCGGCCCCGGCCGGGCTTTTTCATTGAGTTGCCGTTTCCGTGCATATGGCGTCTCGTCCGACACAAAGCCGCACAAGTCAGGACTTGCTGCGGCTTTCGTCTTTGGGCAGCATCCTCATCCATATGCGATTCAAGCTGCTCAGGCGCAGGCTGACGATCAGTGCCCCCCGGATGAAGGTGCGCAGCGCCATGCCGTGGCCGCTGCAGTGGGCCGCCGCCGCCATCGTGCTGGGGTTCTGCGGGGCGATCAGCCTGTGGGCCTTCGAACTGGGAAAGGAGCTCGCCGGCGTGGACCAGGGCTCCGGCGAGGAGCTCGCGCGCCTGCGCGAGGACGTGGTGCAGCTGCGCGAGGAGCGCGATCGCATCCAGTCCGTCCTCAACACCTCCGGCAGCGCCATCACCGTCGAACGCGCGGCGCAGGAGCGCCTCGTCGCGCAGATCCGCACGCTGGAGACCCAGAACCGCTCGCTGCGCGAGGACCTGGGCTTCTTCGAGAAGCTGATGCCCGCCAGTGGCACCGAGAACGTCGCCATCCGCGGCCTCCAGGCCGAGGTGCTCTCGGGCACGCAGCTCAAGTGGCAGGTGCTGGTGATCCAGCCGGTGAAGAACGCCCCCGAATTCCGCGGCCGGCTCGAGTTGAGCCTGTCCGGCACGCTCGACGGCAAGCCCTGGATGATGCCGCTGCCCGGCGGCCCGCAGCCGTTGCAGTTCCGCCAGTACCGCCGTGTCGAAGGCATGGTCGACCTTCCCCCCGAGGCCGTCGTCAAGAACGTATCGGCGCGGGTGGTGGAAGGCACGGTCAGCCGCGCCGTGCAGAATGTTTCCCTGTAGTTAGCAGTAGATCCGTTCGTTGAGGAGTCCCCATGTTTGGCAAGAAGTCGCAACCCCCGATCAAGAGCCTCATCGCGCAAGGCACGCGCATCGAAGGCAACATGAAGTTCAGCGAAGGCCTGCGCGTCGACGGCGAGGTCTACGGTGACATCCAGGCCGCGGCCGAGGACGCCGGCAGCCTGCTGGTGATCTCCGAGGCCGCCGTGGTGCAGGGCGCCATGACCGCCGATCACGTGATCATCAACGGCACCGTCCGCGGCCCCGTGCACGCGCGCGAGCTGCTGGAGCTGCAGCCCAAGGCCAGGATCGAGGGCGACGTCTCGTACGTCGCGCTTGAGATGCACCAGGGCGCCACCATCTCCGGACAGCTGCGTCCGCTGGCCACCGGCGCCGAGGGCGAGGAAAAGCCCTTACTGAAGCTGGCGGCAAAGAGCGCATGATGGACGCCGGCCTCGAGGCCGGCTTACCATTGCAGGAAGACCCTGAGGAAAGAATGCCCATGAGCGCTGTCGCCGAAAACGTGTCCACCGAAATGCCGGCCCCGCTGCTGTTCACCGACAGCGCCGCGGCCAAGGTGGCCGATCTCATCGCCGAGGAAGGCAACCCGGACCTGAAGCTGCGCGTTTTCGTGCAGGGCGGGGGCTGCTCGGGCTTCCAGTACGGCTTCACCTTCGACGAGGTGGCCAACGACGACGACACCGTGATGACCAAGAACGGCGTGTCGCTGCTGATCGACGCCATGAGCTACCAGTACCTGGTGGGCGCCGAGATCGACTACAAGGAAGACCTGCAGGGCGCGCAGTTCGTGATCAAGAACCCGAACGCCACCACCACCTGCGGTTGCGGTTCGAGCTTCTCGGCCTGACCTGAACACGGGGGGCGCGCTGGCCTGTAGGCTGGGTTGCGCGTAGCGCACCCCAGCGCTGGGGTCGCCTTCGGCGAACCCAGCCTACGTGAACCCCCACGTCACGCGGGGTAGATTCCTCCCAACACACGGGCGCCTCTGGCGCCCGTGGTGCTTTGGAGCTCCAGCTTTTCGCCGCGCATGCACTTGCGCGCGAGCCAGGCGAAGGCCGCCGCCTCCACCTGCAGGGGGGGCAGCCCCGCCTCCGCGCTGGAGATGACGGCCGCGCCGGGCAGCAGGTCCTGCAGCCGTCGCATCAGGTGCCCGTTGAGTGCGCCCCCACCGCACACGATCAGCCGGCGCAGGCCGCCGGCATGGCGTTCCGCCTCGGCGGCGCAGGAGCGTGCGGTGAGTTCGGCGAGCGTCGCCTGCACATCCGCCGGAAACGCCGAGGCGCTGCCTTGCAACCGTGCTTCGAGCCAAGGGAGGTTGAACAGGTCGCGCCCCGTGCTCTTGGGCGGCGGCAGGGCGAAGTAGGGCTCCGAAAGCAGATCGGCAAGCAGGTCGGGCAGGACGCGCCCACTGGCGGCCCAGCGGCCGTCGTCGTCGTAGGGCCGGCCCGTGTGCCGCTCGCACCAGGCGTCCATCAGCGCGTTCGCGGGCCCGCAGTCGAAGCCCTGCATGCTGCCGTCGGCGCGCAACACCGTGAGATTGGAGATGCCGCCGAGGTTCAGCACGCCGGTCGTTTCACCGGCGCGCCCGAACACCGCCTGGTGGAAGAAGGGGGCGAGCGGCGCGCCCTGGCCGCCGGCCGCGACGTCGCGGCTGCGGAAATCCGCCACCACCGGGATCCCGGCGAGTTCCGCCAGCAGCGCGGGCTGGCACAGCTGGATGGTGTAGCCGGTGCCATCGAACTGCTGCGGGCGGTGCCGCACCGTCTGGCCGTGCGCGCCGATCGCCGCGATCGTGCCGCGGTCCAGCTTCGAGGCCGCGAGCAGTTGCCCCACGACGTCCGCGTACACGCGCATCAGCGCATTCCCGGCCAGCCAGGCGCGGTGCAATTCGTCCGGGCCGCTGCTGTTCAGGGCCATCAGCTCGGAGCGCAACGTGTCGGGGAAGGGGGCGCTCGCGTGCCGCAGGACCTGCACGCCGTCGGAAGGGAAATCGGCCACCACGCCGTCCACCCCGTCCAGCGAGGTGCCCGACATGAGGCCGATGTAGAGATCCGTCATGGGCGCATGGTAGCGCCCGGGGTCAGCGGGCGGAGGCCACCATGTTGGCCGTCGCGGCGACGGCCAGCTGCGTGCGCATGGATTGCGCGACCTGGTTGAACTGCACGCGCTGCTGCGCGGTGAGCTCGGTGGCGGGCGCGTAGCGCTTGGCCACTTCCAGGGGATCCTTCTGCACGCCGCGTTCCTTGAATTCGAAGTGCAGGTGCGGGCCGGTCGCCCAGCCCGTGGAGCCCACGGCGCCGACGCGCTGGCCGCGCTCGACGCGCTCGCCACGGCGCACCTCGATGCGGCTCAGGTGCGCATAGAGCGTGCTGTTGCCGTTGCCGTGGTCGACTTCGACGGTGTTGCCGTAGCCGCTCTGGCCGCCGGCGAAGCTCACCACGCCGTCGCCGACCGAGCGCACCGGGGCGCCGGTGGGCGCGCCGTAATCCACGCCGGTGTGGGCGCGCCACGTGTTGTGGATCGGATGCAGGCGCATCTTGAAGCCGCTGGTCACGCGGGTGATCTCCATCGGCGAGGCGAGGAAGGTGCGCTCCAGGCTGCGGCCGGCGAAATCGAAATAGCCGCCGCGCTGGCCGGCTTGCTGGTACCAGACGGCGTCGAGGGTGCGGCCGGCGTTGACGAACTGCGCCGAGACCACGCGGCCGGTGCGCATCGGCTCGCCGTCGGCCTCGAGCGTTTCGTAGACCACGGCAAAGCGGTCGCCCACGCGCAGCTGGCGGTGGAAATCGATCTCGCCGGAGTAGATGTCCACCAGCTGGTTGGTGACGGCGTCGGGGATGCCCGCCTCGTCCACCGCGGCGAAAAGGGAGCTGCGGATGCTGCCGCTGCCCACGCGCAGGGACGCCACCAGGGGCGCGGCCTCGATGCGGGTGGCGAATTCGCCGGAGGGCTGGCGCTCCACCACGAGGCGGCGGAACGTCCTGTCGTCCACCGCCCAGCGGACTTTCAGGCGCAGCAGGTTGCGTCCGTCGCTGGCTTCGGCGGTGATGGTGCGCCCGGGGGCTCCCAGCACCTGCGAACGGGCGAGAGGATCCTGCCGCAGGAAGGCGGCAGCCGCCGCGTCGTTGATGCCGAGCCGGGCCAGCAACGATTCGGCGGTGTCCGAAGGACGCACGGATTCGGCCGAATAGAGGCTGAAGCGCCAGGCGTCCAGCGCCTCCGCCTGCTGTTCGAGCGGCAGCGGTTGCACGCTTTCGAGCACTTGCCGCACGGGCAGCGCGGACGGATCCGGGCCGAGCGAAGCGACGGCGAAAGCACCGCCACCGGCGGTCAGCAGCATTGCGGCGACCAGCGCCGTGACCTGACGGGGATGGTGCTCGAGCGCGTTCACGGCGCGCTTCAGCACTGCCTCCCCGGAGGCCAGCCAAGTTGTCTTCAAAATTCTTCTTCCTTTTCCTCGGATGTCGGACTGCGTCCTACAGCCGGATCAGGTTGGTCCTGCATGGCGGCGCGGTGGCCGCCGATGGCGAAAAGCCGCATCTAAAATCCAGCTTCGCCCCAACGAGCCGCAGTATAGCTAGCCCAGCCGCTCTGCCAAGCAAAAATCCCTTATGAATCAAGAAGTTGTTACAAAATCCCACCCTGTCACCGAGCGCGTGCGGGAGGCGATGGCGGTGACCTTGCGCGGCACGGAAGAGCTGATCCCGGAAGAGGAATGGGAGCGCAAGCTCGCACGCTCCGAAGCGACCGGAGTGCCGCTGCGCATCAAGCTGGGGCTGGACCCGACGGCGCCCGACATCCACATCGGGCACACCGTCGTGCTGAACAAGCTGCGCCAGCTGCAGGACCTGGGGCACCAGGTGATCTTCCTGATCGGCGACTTCACCTCCATGATCGGCGACCCCTCGGGCCGCAACAACACCCGCCCGCCGCTGACGGCGGAGCAGATCAAGGTAAACGCAGAGACCTACCGGGCCCAGGCCGACAAGATCCTGGACCCGGCCCGCACGGAGCTGCGCTACAACAGCGAATGGAGCGACCCGCTGGGCGCCCGCGGGATGATCCAGCTGGCGGCGAAGTACACCGTGGCGCGGATGATGGAGCGCAACGACTTCCATGATCGGTTCAAGGCCGGCACGCCGATCAGCATCCACGAATTCCTCTACCCGCTGATGCAGGGCTACGACTCGGTGGCGCTGAAGAGCGACCTCGAGCTCGGCGGCACCGACCAGAAGTTCAACCTGCTCATGGGCCGCCACCTGCAGGCCGAGTACGGGCAGGAGCCGCAGTGCATCCTGACCATGCCGCTGCTGGAAGGGCTGGACGGCGTGGAGAAGATGTCCAAGAGCAAGGGCAACTACATCGGCGTGACGGAGGAGCCCAACGCCATGTTCGCCAAGGCCATGTCGATCTCCGACACCCTGATGTGGCGCTGGTACACGCTGCTGTCCTTCCGCAGCGCGGACGAGATCGCCCGGCTGAAGGCCGAGGTGGACGGCGGCCGCAATCCGCGCGACGCCAAGGTGATGCTCGCCAAGGAGATCACGGCGCGCTTCCACAGCGCCGCTGCTGCGGACGCGGCGGAGCAGGACTTCGTGAACCGCAGCAAGGGCGGCGTGCCGGACGAGATCCCGGAGGTGGCGCTCGCCGGAGCGCCGCTGGGCATCGCCCAACTGCTGAAGCAGGCCAACCTGGCGCCTTCCACCAGCGAAGCCAACCGCCTCATCGACGGCGGCGGGGTGCGGGTGGATTCGTCCACCGTCAGCGACAAGGGCCTGAAGCTGGACGCGGGCACGTACGTCGTGCAGGTCGGGAAGCGCAAGTTCGCGCGCGTGACGCTCCGATAGCCGGTGTGGCGAAACTGTACAAGCGCTGTACAGTTTCGCCCCATGATCACCAACATCGACATCGATGAGGCCCTCGTCGCGGAAGCGATGAAGGTCTCCGGCGCGCGCAGCAAGCGCGAGGTGGTGGATCGTGCCTTGCGCGAGATGGTCCTGCGCGCCAAGCGCCCCCGCCTGCGCGACGTCTGGGGCACCGCGACCGACCAGACGTATTGGCCGGATTACGACCCCAAGACCGAACCGGGCGAGCCCGCGGGCACGTACCGCGTCGAGCAGCCCCTCGCTGGCTACAAGGCGGCTCCCCCGCTGCCCGCGGCCAGCCCGGCCAAGCCGCCGCGCGGCAGGAAATGATGCTGCTGCTCGATTCCAGCGTCTGGATCGACATCCACCGCGCGCGGGCAACGACCGCCACGCGCTATGTCGAGGCCCGTGAAGACTACGAAGAGATCGCCACCACGGGCATCATTTTCCAGGAGGTGCTGCAGGGCATCCGCGAACCGGCCGACTACGAGCACATGCGGCAGGTGCTCTGGTCGACGCTGATCCTCGAACCGCGGGAACTCTCGACGCATGACGTTGCCGCGCAGCTCTATCGCGCCGCCCGGGCGGCCGGCCTCACGATCCGCAAGCCGAACGACTGCCTCATCGCCGCCATCGCCCTGGAGCACGGCGCGCTGCTGGTGCACAACGACCGCGACTTCCTCGCGCTGGCGCAGGTCGAGCCTTCGCTGCTGGTCTACCCCGGCCGGCCGCACTGAGGCGGCCGCTCCCGCACAATCGCCGGATGTCCCTCGCGGCCACCGCCCGCCACATCCCGCCCGCCACGCTGCTGCGCTGGTCCGTCGCAGTCGCGCTGGCCACCATCATCCTGAAGACGCTCGCCTGGTGGATCACCGGCTCGGTGGGCCTGCTGTCGGACGCGATGGAGTCGCTCGTCAACCTGGCGGGTGCCGCCTTCGCCCTGCTGATGGTGAAGATCGCCCAGCGGCCTGCCGACGATGACCATCCTTACGGCCACCACAAGGCGGAGTACTTCTCGGCGGGCTTCGAAGGCCTGCTGATCTTCGTCGCGGCCGGCGGCATCCTGTGGGCGGCGGTGCTGCGCCTGCTGGACCCGCAGCCGCTGCAGCAGACCGGGATGGGGCTGGTGCTTTCGGCGGTGAGTTCCATCCTCAACGGCGCCATGGCGTGGACGATGCTGCAGTCCGCCCGCCAGCACCGCTCGATGGCGCTGGAGGGCGATGCTCGCCATCTGTTCACCGACGTCTGGACTTCCGCTGGCGTGATCGTCGGCGTCGCGCTGGCCGCGGCAACGGGGTGGCTGTGGCTGGACCCGGTGGTCGCCATCGCGGTGGCGGCGAACATCCTGCGCGAGGGTGCGCACCTGATGTGGCGATCGTCCCAGGGCCTCATGGACAAGGCGCTGGAGCCCGAGGTGCTGGCCGAGGTGGAGAAGGTGCTCCGGCAGTTCGAGCATCCCACCATCCGCTTCGACCACGTGTCCAGCCGCCGGTCCGGCAGCCGGCGCTTCGTGGACCTGCACATGCACATGCCCGGCAACTGGACGCTGGGCCGGGCCGCGGCCCTGCGCGCGTCCGTGGAGCAGGCGCTCATGAGCGCAGTGCCGGGCCTGCGCGCCACCATCGAGCTGCTGCCGAGCGACGTGGAAACGCATTCGTCCGACGAGGAGGACCTGATCTGATGCTGGCCGTGGTGCAGCGTGTGCGCGAAGCGAAGGTGGTGGTGGCGGGGGAGGCGATAGGCGCGATCGGCCAGGGCCTGCTGGTGCTGGTGTGCGCCGAGCGGGGCGATGCCGAGGTACAGGCCGACAAGCTGCTGGCGAAGCTGCTGAAGCTGCGCATCTTCAGCGACGAGGCCGGGAAGATGAACCGCAGCGTGCAGGATGTCGGTGGTGGGCTGCTGCTGGTGAGCCAGTTCACCCTGGCCGCGGACACGAGCGGCGGCAACCGGCCCAGCTTCACCAATGCGGCGCCGCCGGACGAAGGGCGGCGGCTGTACGACTACTTTGTGGAGCAGGCGCGCGCTGCGCACCCCGTGGTGCAGACCGGCGCGTTCGCCGCGGACATGCAGGTGCACCTGGTGAACGACGGGCCGGTGACGATTCCGATCACCGTGCGGTGACGGGGGCGGAGAAGGAGAGAGGGGAGATGATGTGGGAAGAGTCGGGGTTCGGCGCTTCGCGGCTCACCCCGACCTACGATCCGGGGCGTTTGCCGCAGGTCGGGGTGAGCGCGAAGCCGAACCCCGACGAACCCAGGCTCAATAGGGATTCGGATACCCCAGCGCCGCCATCAGCAGCACCTCCAGCGCCTCCATCTCCAGCGCCTGCCCGTCGCCCGCCTCGTGGTCGTACCCCTGCGCATGCAGCGTGCCATGCACCAGCAGGTGCGCGTAATGCGCTTCCAGCGTCTTGCCCTGTTCCTTCGCCTCGCGCTCCACCACCGGCGCGCACAGCACCAGGTCCGCGGCCACCACCGGTGTGCGCGCGTAGTCGAAGGTGAGCACGTTGGTGGCGTAGTCCTTGCCGCGGTACTGGCGGTTCAACGCCTGGCCTTCCTCGGCTCCGACGACGCGCACCGCCAGTTCGCCGGGCGCGGCGAGCGCGGATTCGACCCAGCGCCGGACGCGGGCGGTGGTGAGCAACCGCCGGTGCGCGGCCGCGCCGGGAAAGGTGCCGAACTGCAGCGAGAGGTCCAGCGCCGGCGTCATTTTTCGTGCTTGCGCGAAGCGTCGTAGGCGTCCACGATGCGCGCCACGAGCGGGTGCCGCACCACGTCGGCACTGGTGAAGCGGGTGTGCGCGATGCCGTTCACGCGCTTGAGCACCCGCTCGGCATCCACCAGCCCGGAAAGCGAGCCCTTGGGCAGGTCGATCTGGCTGATGTCGCCCGTCACCACGCACTTGCTGCCGAAGCCGATGCGGGTGAGGAACATCTTCATCTGCTCCGGAGTGGTGTTCTGCGCTTCGTCCAGGATGACGAAGGCGTTGTTCAGCGTGCGCCCGCGCATGAAGGCCAAGGGCGCAATCTCCAGCGCATTGCGTTCGAACGCCTTGGTGACGCGCTCGAATCCCATCAGGTCGTAGAGCGCGTCGTACAGCGGGCGCAGGTACGGATCGACCTTCTGCGTCAGGTCGCCGGGCAGGAAGCCCAGTTTCTCGCCGGCCTCTACCGCGGGGCGGGTCAGCACGATGCGCTGCACGGCGCTGCGTTCCAGCGCATCGACGGCGCAGGC
>SEAY01000019.1 GCA_004144865.1 Comamonadaceae bacterium | reverse complement strand
GCCAAGGCGTCCCCTCCACCCGCGGCACCCGCACCCGCCGCGGCGCAACCGGCTCCCGTGCGCGCGCCTGCCCCCCGGCAGGCGAGCGCCGCACCGCGTTACGCGCCGCAGCAGCCGGCCATTGCGCCGGTCGTGCCGGGCGCCGCCAAGGCAAGTTACATCCCCATGGCAACCCAATCCGTACTGACGCCCCCGCCCGTTGTGGCCGTGAAGAAGGACCCGAAGCTGGCCAACAACTGGAAGACCAAGTCCGCCGAGGAACTGTCGGACGCCGAAGTGCTGGCCATGCCGGATTCGGAGTACATGAACGACAAGCAGATGGCGTTCTTCCGCCTGAAGCTGCTGCAGCTGAAGCAGGAGATCCTCAATAGCGCCGGCGAGACGACCGAGCACCTGCGCGAGGACACCGTGATCGTGCCGGACCCGGCCGACCGCGCCACCATCGAGGAAGAACACGCGCTGGAACTGCGCACGCGCGACCGCGAGCGCAAGCTGCTGAAGAAGATCGAGCAGTCGATCGCGCGCATCGACGCGGGCGACTACGGCTACTGCGACGAGACCGGCGAGCCGATCGGCGTGGGCCGCCTGCTCGCGCGTCCCACCGCCACCCTCTCGCTCGAGGCGCAGCAGCGCCGCGAGCTCAAGCAGAAGATGTTCGGCGACTGACGCCGGCTTCCCTTACAGCAGTACCTCGAGAAGTCCATGTCGCAGAAAGACGAATCCGCGCCTGCCGGCCTGTTCTCCAGGGTGGTGCGGTTCGTCAAGAGCCCCGCCAGCAGCTGGAACGAGGACGGTTCCGACACCGATCGCGAGAGCTCGTACTCCAAGCAGATGCTCAAGGAGATGATCGAGCGCAAGCGCCGCAACGACTTCGTGCGCAAGCGCGAATTCGACATGCTGCGCAAGATGCGCCGCAGCGAGGTGCTGGCCGGGCAGGACCCGGGCCTGCGCCCCTCGTTCTTCCAGAGCTCCATGCCGTCCAAGCCGGACGACCGCGCCACCACGCTGAAGAAGATCGACGAGATCGAGGCGCAGATGTCCATGCAATGGTGGAAGACCAAGCATGGCCAGTCGCAGCAGCCCGGCGCCAACAACAGCGGCTTCGTGCATTCGGCGCAGGTGCCGCCGGAGGCCGTGCGGCCCCAGGCGGCGCCGGCGGGCAGCGCGTATTCGCGCACCGCTCCGCAGGATCTCGCGACGGCCGGCCCGAACGGGGCTGCCGCCGTGCCCGCGACCCCTCCCGCGTCGGCGGAGGCCACCACGCAGGCGATGGGGCTGGTGCCGCCGCAGCAGCCCGCGACGGCGAAGCCAGCGGCCGCACCGGCCGGCAGCGCCGTCGCTCCTCCGGCCGCGCGTCCCTTCGCGCCCGCGGCCGGTGCCCTGGGCGCGAAACCCGTTGCCGCGCAGGCGCCCGCGGCGCGCGAGGCGGCAGCCGCGGGCTCGCCCAGCGTGCCGAGCATTTTCTCGCCGTCGAAGCAGTTCGCCATCCAGGTCGAGGAGTTCGCGCACGACCCCGAGCTCGAGGAAGCCTCCATCCGCTTTGCCAACGGCGACGACGACGGCGCCGAGGCCGGCCTGATGGAAGTGCTCGGGCCGCAGGGCACGCGCGTCAACCACGACGAGACCTGGCTCACCCTGTTCGACCTGTACCGCGCGAGCGGCCGGCAGGAACGCTTCGAGCAGGCCGCGATCGATTTCGCCAATCGCTTCGGCCGATCTGCGCCGCAGTGGTTCTCGATGCCGGAGATCGTCGGCCGCTTGAACACGCCGGCGCCCGCGCAGGCCCCCGCGGGCCAGCCGAGCGCGGACTGGAATTGCCCGGCCGCGTTCGGCACGCAGACGCTGGCCGCCATGAATGCGGGCGTCGCCCGGGCGAGCCAGCCCTACAAGCTGAACTGGTCCAAGCTCACCTCCATCGCCGAACCTGCCGTGGAGCCGCTGGCCAGGCAGTTCACCGAGTGGGCCACGCAGAACATCCAGCTGCGCTTCATCGGCGCCGAGTCGCTGGAGAAGGTGCTGCGCGACGCGACGCCTTCCAACGAGCGCGGCGTCAATCCCGCGTGGTGGAAGCTGCGCATGGAAGTGCTGCGCGTGATGCACCGCCCGGATGAATTCGAGCTGGTGGCGCTGGACTACTGCGTCACCTACGAAGTGTCCCCGCCGTCCTGGGACAGCGCGCGCTGCGACTACAAGTCGCTGCAGGCCGACGGCAGCGTGGCGAGCCGCAACACCATCGTGGGCGAGGCCTTCCGCGACTCGGTGGTCTCCAGCGTGATGACTTACGGCGACTCGCAGATGCCGGGCATGAGCTCGCAGCTCTCCAGCGTGGCGACGGTCGAACTCTCCGGGCAGATCCTGGGCGACGGCAAGGAAGCGCTGGAGCTGCTGGATGCCAAGCTGGCCGACGCCGACATCATGATCATCTCCTGCGCGCGCCTGATCCGCATCGACTTCACGGCCGCGGGCACGGTGCTCAACTGGGTGACCGCGCGCGAAGCCGAGGGCCGCCAGGTGCAGTTCTCCGAGGTGCACCGCCTCGTGGCCGCGTTCTTCAACGTGATCGGCATCAGCGAGCACGCCCGCATCACCATCCGGAACGAATAAGCTGTTGCATTCGGGGGCTTCGCCCCTAGGTGCAATCGCTATGGAACAGTTTCACGGCACGACCATCGTCAGCGTGCGGCGCCAGGGCGCCGACGGCCGCTGGCAGGTGGCGATCGGGGGCGACGGCCAGGTGACCCTGGGAAACATCGTCGTCAAGGGAACCGCCCGCAAGGTTCGCAAGCTCTACCACGACAAGGTGCTGGCCGGCTTCGCCGGGGCCACCGCCGACGCCTTCACGCTCTTCGAGCGCTTCGAGGGCAAGCTGGAGAAGCACCAGGGCCACCTGGTCCGCGCCGCGATCGAACTCACCAAGGACTGGCGCACGGACCGCGTGCTGCGCCGGCTGGAGGCCATGCTGGCCGTCGCCGACCGCGAATCCTCGTTGATCATCACCGGCAATGGCGACGTGCTGGAGCCGGAGCAGGGGATCATCGCGATCGGCTCGGGCGGCGGCTACGCGCAGGCCGCGGCCAAGGCGCTGCTGGACAACACCGAGATCGGCGCGAAGGACATCGTCAAGAAGTCGCTGGAGATCGCCGGGTCGCTGTGCATCTACACGAACATGAACCACACCATCGAGGTGCTGGAATGAGCTCGATGACTCCCCAGGAGATCGTGTCGGAACTGGACCGCCACATCGTCGGCCAGAAGGACGCCAAGCGCGCCGTGGCCATCGCGCTGCGCAACCGCTGGCGGCGCCAGCAGGTCGACGAGAAGCTGCGCCACGAGATCACGCCCAAGAACATCCTCATGATCGGCCCCACCGGCGTGGGCAAGACCGAGATCGCGCGGCGGCTCGCGAAGCTGGCGGACGCGCCCTTCATCAAGGTGGAGGCGACCAAGTTCACCGAGGTGGGCTACGTCGGCAAGGACGTCGACTCCATCGTGCGCGACCTCGCCGAGATGGCGGTGAAGCAGACCCGCGTGGCGGAGATGCGCAAGGTACGCGCGCGCGCCGAGGACGCGGCGGAGGAGCGCATCCTCGGCGTGCTGATCCCGGTGGCGCGCGGCGACGAGCCCGCCGGCGACAGCACGGCGCGCCAGGTGTTCCGCAAGAAGCTGCGCCAGGGCGAACTCGACGACAAGGACATCGAGATCGACGTCGCCGAGCCCAAGCAGCAGCTGGAGATCATGGGCCCTCCCGGCATGGAGGACATGGCGGAGCAGTTGAAGGGCATGTTCGGCCAGCTCGGCGGCGTGCGCCGCAAGACGCGCAAGCTGAAGATCCGCGAGGCGATGAAGCTGCTGGTGGAGGAGGAAGCCGGCAGCCTGGTCAACGAGGAGGAGATCCGCGCCGCCGCGATCACGAGCGCCGAACAGAACGGCATCGTCTTCATCGACGAGATCGACAAGGTCGCGTCGCGCAGCGATGCCTCGGGCGCCGACGTGTCGCGCCAGGGCGTGCAGCGCGACCTGCTGCCGCTGGTGGAAGGCACGACCGTGTCGACCAAGTACGGGCCGATCCGGACGGACCACATCCTCTTCATCGCCAGCGGCGCTTTCCACCTGGCCAAGCCGAGCGACCTCATCCCCGAACTGCAGGGCCGCTTCCCGATCCGCGTGGAGCTGTCCTCGCTGTCCGTGCAGGACTTCGAAGCCATCCTCACGACCACCCACGCCTCGCTGGTCAAGCAGTACGAGGCGCTGCTCGCCACGGAGAACGTGAAGCTGGAGTTCACGCCCGAAGGCATCACGCGCCTGGCGCAGATCGCCTACGACGTGAACGAGCGCACCGAGAACATCGGCGCCCGGCGCCTGTCCACCGTGATGGAAAGGCTGCTGGACGAGGTCAGTTTCGACGCGACCCGGCTGCAAGGGCAGAGCGTCACCATCGACGGCCCCTACGTCGATGCGCGGCTGGCCGAGCTCAGCCGCGACGAGGACCTCTCGAGGTACATCCTCTGACATTGGCTTGACACGGCTCAGGCAACACATTCAGAGCAGCGCCTAAGTGCTTGCTTTTGAAGGGAAATCGGAGGCTTCGTGCCTCCGATTTCATTTGTAAGTGCTTGATTTCATTGCCAAAAAGTATCAGCGCGCCTTGCGCCTCAGCGTTTTCCTGCTACAGTGCAAAAAAGTGCAATGAAGTGGGGGATCGTGGGAAACCACTCCTCCTTTTGCCGTTTGACCGTAGTGAGGGCTGACCAAGGTGTTCCAGGGCGCGTCGTCGCTGAGTCTCGATGCCAAGGGGCGGCTCTCCATGCCGACCCGGCATCGTGACGTCCTGGCGGCGTCGGCGAACGGCCAGCTCACCATCACCAAGCACCCCCACGGCTGCCTCATGATTTTTCCCCGCCCCGAGTGGGAAAAGTTTCGTGAACGCCTCGCCCAGCTCCCCATGGCCGCGCAGTGGTGGAAGAGAATCTTCCTGGGCAACGCGATGGACGTGGAACTGGATGGAACCGGCCGCGTGCTGGTGTCGCCCGAGTTGCGCACCTCCGCCGGCATCGAGAAGGACACGATGCTGCTCGGCATGGGCAACCACTTCGAACTTTGGGACAAGGCGACTTACGAGGCCAAGGAGGCCGAGGCCATGCGGGGCGAGATGCCCGAGGCCTTCCAGGACTTCTCATTCTGAAAGCGGGCGGTGGACGGCACATGGCAACACACCACCGTCTTGTTGAACGAAGCAGTCGACGCCCTCGTCACCAAGCCGGATGGAAACTACATAGACGCGACGTTCGGTCGCGGCGGGCACTCGCGCCTGATCCTCTCGCGGCTGGAGCCGCAGGGGCGGCTGATCGCGTTCGACAAGGATCCGGAGGCGGTCGCGGTGGCGAATGCGATCGAGGACACGCGCTTCGAGATCCGGCACGAGGGCTTCGCGGGCATCGCGCAGCTGCCGGGCGCCAGCGCCACGGGCCTGCTGATGGACCTGGGCGTGAGCTCGCCGCAGATCGACAACCCCGGGCGGGGTTTCTCCTTTCGTGCCGACGGGCCGCTGGACATGCGCATGGACACCACGCGCGGCCAGAGCGCGGCGGAGTGGCTCGCCACGGCCTCCGTGGAGCAGATGACGGAGGTGATCCGTGACTACGGCGAAGAACGGTTTGCTTTTCAGGTTGCAAAGGCGATTGCAGCTCGGCGACAGGAACGGGGCCCTCTTGCAACCACCTCCGAGCTGGCCCAGCTCGTGGCTGGCGCGGTCAAAACCCGCGAGCCGGGCCAGGACCCTGCAACGCGCACATTTCAGGCTCTTCGGATTTTCGTCAACGCCGAGCTTGAAGAGCTGCAGGCGGCGCTAGAGGCGAGCCTGCACGTGCTGCAACCCGAAGGCCGCCTGGTGGTGATCAGCTTCCACTCGCTGGAAGACCGGATCGTCAAGCAGTTCATCGCGAAGCATTCGCGCGATGAGGTGGACCGGCGCGCGCCCTTCGCGGCCCCGAAGCCGATGAAGCTCAAGGCGATCGAACGCGTCAAGCCCACGGCCGAAGAGATCGCGGCGAACCCGCGTTCGCGCAGCGCGATCATGCGCGTGGCCGAAAGGACGGCCGCGTGATCCGCCTGAACCTCGTCCTGCTGCTCGCCGTGCTGGCGAGCGCGCTGTACCTCGTGCGGGTGCAGTACGACTCGCGCCGGCTCTATGCCGAGATCGAGCGGGCGCAGGCCGATTTCCGCAAGCTGGAGATCGAGCACGAGCGGCTGCAGGTCGAAAAGCGCGCGCAGGCCACCGCCGGCCGCGTGGAGAAGCTCGCGCGCGAGCAGCTGCACATGCGTCCCGCCACCCCGGCCATCACGCAGTACGTCACGCTCAAGGGCGTGGTGCCGGAGGGCGCGCAGTGAGGAGCAGCAAGGCCGTCGCCTACACCTCCAGCCCGCTGCTGGCGAGCCGCACCCCGGTGTGGCGCAGCAAGTTCATCGTCGCCGGCATCGCGTTCGCGTTCGTCGGGCTCGCGGGCCGCGCGGCGTGGGTTCAGGTCTTCGGCAACGCCTTCTACCAGAGGCAGGGCGAGGTGCGCTTCGCGCGCACGCTGGAGCTGCCCGCCAACCGCGGCCGCATCTTCGACCGCAACGGCCTCCTGCTCGCCACCAGCGTGCCGGTGCCCAGCATCTGGGCGATCCCGGAGGACCTGGAGCGCGACAAGGCCAAGCTCACGCAGCTCGCGAAGCTGCTGCAGATGCCGCTGGGCGAGCTGATGGGCCGCCTCGACGACGAGGACAAGAACTTCGTGTGGCTCAAGCGCCAGGTCGACGAAGAGGCCGCGAAGCAGATCGCCGCCCTCGACATCAAGGGCGTGTACCAGCGCAAGGAATACCGCCGCCAGTACCCCGAGGGCGAGGCAGCCGCGCACGTGGTCGGCTTCACCAGCGTGGAGGACGAGGGCCAGGAAGGCGTGGAGCTCGCCTTCGACAAGGACCTTGCCGGCCGTGCGGGCTCGCGCCGCGTGATCAAGGACAGGCTCGGCCGCATCGTCGAGGACGTGCGCGAGCAGGTGCCGCCCGTGGACGGCAAGGACCTGCAGCTGTCCATCGACAGCAAGGTGCAGTTCTTCGCCTACCAGAAGCTGCGCGAGGCGGTGCTGGAAAACAAGGGCCGTGCCGGCAGCGTCGTGGTGCTGGACGCGCACACGGGCGAGGTGCTCGCGCTGGCGAACTACCCGAGCTACCACCCGGGCAACCGCAAGAACCTCACGGGCGCGCAACTGCGCAACCGCGCGCTCACCGACACCTTCGAGCCCGGCTCCACCATGAAGCCGTTCATCGCGGCGCTGGCGCTGGAGAAGGGGCTGGTGAAGCCCTCCACCCCCATCCAGACCGCGCCGGGGCGCATCACGATCACCGGCTCCACCATCCGCGACTCCCACCCGCACGGCGTGCTGACGGTGGCCGAGGTGATCCAGAAGTCCAGCAACGTCGGCACCGTGAAGATGGCGATGCAGATGCAGCCGCGCGAGATGTGGGAGATGTATTCCCAGGTCGGGCTCGGGCAGCGGCCGCAGCTTCCCTTCCCCGGCGTGGTGAGCGGCAAGCTGCGCGCGTTCAAGACCTGGAAGCCCATTGAACAGGCCACCATGAGCTACGGCTACGGCCTGTCCGCCAGCCTGTTCCAGCTCGCCCGTGCATACAGCGTGTTCGCGCGCGACGGCGAACTGGTGCCGGTGACGCTGCTGAAGTCCGACGGCCCGGCGGCCGGCGTGCGCGTGCTGCAGCCGCAGACGGCGCAGGCCGTGCGCCACATGCTGCACCTGGCCACCCTCAACGGCGGCACCGCGCCCAAGGCACAGACCATGGGGTACTCGGTGGGCGGCAAGACCGGCACGGCGCACAAGCAGGAAGGCAAGGGCTACGCGGCGAGCAAGTACCGCAGCTTCTTCGTGGGCGTGGCCCCGGTGGAGAACCCGCGCATCGTGGTGGCCGTGATGGTCGACGAGCCCAGCGCCGGGCGCTACTTCGGCGGCGATGTCGCCGGCCCAGTGTTCAGCGCCACCGTGCAGCAGACCCTGCGCATGCTGGGCGTGCAGCCGGACATGAACGTCAAGCCGCAGATCGTGGTGCAGGCGGTGGAGGAATCGTTCTGATGCGCGTGCTGCGTACTCCCGATGAAGCCGCACGCTGGCTGCGCGAGCGCGGCGTGGGCGAGCTGCACTGCGACAGCCGCAAGGTGGGCGCGGGCGACGGCTTCATCGCCTGGCCCGGCGCGGCCACCGACGGGCGCAAGTTCGTGCCGGCGGCGCTGCAGCAGGGCGCGAAAGCCTGCCTGGTGGAACACGCCGGCAGCGAGGCCTACGGTTTCACCAGCGAGGCCGTGGCGGCGTACGAGGGCCTGAAGGCCGCGACGGGCCCGATCGGCGCGCTGTTCTACGGCGAGCCCTCGCACGAGCTGGACGTGCTGGCCGTCACCGGCACCAACGGCAAGACGTCCACCGCCTGGTGGCTGGCACAGGCGCTGGCCAACGTGCAGGTGCCCTGCGGGCTGGTGGGCACGCTGGGCATCGGCCGCCCGCCGCACGTGGAGCACACGGGGCTGACCACGCCGGACCCGGTGCTGATGCAGCGCCACTTCCGCCGCTTCCTGCAGGAGGGCGCGAAGGCCTGCGCGATCGAGGCGTCGTCCATCGGCATCGTGGAGCGCCGCATGGACGGCACGCGCATCCGCGTGGCGGGCTTCACCAACTTCACGCAGGACCACCTGGACTACCACGGCTCGATGGAAGCCTACTGGGCGGCCAAGGAAGAACTGTTCCGCTGGCCCGGCCTGCAGGCGGCGGTGGTGAACGTCGACGACGAAAAGGGCCGCGCGCTCGCATCGCAGCTGCACGACAGCGCGCTCGACGTGTGGACGGTCTCCTGCGAGCGCCCGGCGCGCGTGCGCGCCGAGGACATCGGCTATGGCGAAGCCGGCCTGCGCTTCACCGTCGCGGAAGCCGGCGAGCGCCATGACCTGCACACGGGCGTGATCGGCCAGTACAACGTGTCCAACCTGCTGGGCGTGATCGGCATGATGCGTGCGCTGGGCGTGCCGCTCGCACGGGCGGTCGCCGCGTGCGCGGACCTGCTGCCCGTGCCGGGGCGCATGGAGCGCCTGAACGAGCCCGGCAAGCCCCTGGTGGCCGTGGACTACGCGCATACCCCCGATGCCCTGGAGAAGGGCCTGCAGGCGCTGCGGCCGCTCGCGCAGCAGCGTGGCGGCCAGCTCTGGTGCGTGTTCGGCTGCGGCGGCGACCGCGACCCCACGAAACGCCCGCTCATGGCGGCGGTGGCCGAGGCGAACGCCGACCGCGTGGTGGTGACCAGCGACAACCCGCGCAGCGAGAAACCGGAAGCCATCATCAGCCAGGTGCTGCTGGGCCTGTCGCACCGCGACAGCGTGGAGGTGCAGGCCGACCGTGCCCGCGCGATCGCCGAGACCGTGCAGGCGGCCGCGCCCGCCGACGTGATCCTGCTCGCGGGCAAGGGGCACGAGGACTACCAGGAGGTGGCGGGCGTGAAGCTCCCGTTCAGCGATCAGATGCATGCGAGCGATGCGCTTGCGAAGCGAGGCCGGACTTGAACGCCATGTTCGACCTCGCGCAGGCAGCCGCCTGGACCGGCGGCACGCTGGTGGGCGACGCCGGCGTGCGCGTGCAGCGCGTGCACACCGACACCCGCACCCTGCAGCCCGGCGACCTGTTCGTCGCGCTGAAGGGCGACCGCTTCGATGCCAACGATTTCATCGCGGAAGCGCGCGACAAGGGCGCGGTGGCGGCGATCGCACACCCGGGCCGCCTGCCCGCCGGCTTTCCGGGCATCGAGGTGGAAGACGGCAAGCTGGCCCTGGGCAAGCTGGCCAATGCCTGGCGGCGCCAGTACAAGCTGCCGCTGATTGCCGTCACCGGCAGCAACGGCAAGACCACGGTGACGCAGATGATCGCGTCCATCCTGCGCGCCTGGCATCCCGAGATGCACCTGGCGACGCAGGGCAACCTGAACAACGACATCGGCCTGCCGCTCACGCTGCTGCGCCTGCGCAAGGGCCACCGCATCGGCGTGATCGAACTGGGCATGAACCATCCCGGCGAGATCGGCTACCTGTCGGACATCGCGATGCCGACCGTCGCCCTCGTGAACAACGCGCAGCGCGAGCACCAGGAATTCATGGCGACGGTGCAGGCCGTCGCCGAGGAGAACGGCAGCGTGTTCCGCGCGCTGCCGCCCACCGGCGTGGCGGTGTTCCCCGCCGGCGACGAGTTCACCATGCTCTGGACGGGGCTCGCCGACGCGCGGCCCTGCATGACTTTCGGCGACGCGCCCGACAGCGGCGCCGACGTGTTTCTGGCCGGGTCTGAATGGCAACGGGGGCACTGGAACGTGCGGGCGCAGACGCCCGCCGGCGCCATGGCGTTCCGACTCCATATCGCCGGCCGCCACAACGTGCGCAACGCGCTGGCCGCGGCCACCTGCGCGCTCGCCGCAGGCGTGCCGCTCGCGAAGGTGGTGCAGGGCCTCGAGGTGTTCGAGCCCGTGAAGGGCCGCTCGCGCGCCCTGGCCGTGCCGATGGGCGCGCGCGCGCTCACGCTGGTGGACGATACCTACAACGCGAATCCCGATTCGGTGCGCGCCGCCATCGACGTGCTGGCCGAACTGCCGGGCCCCCGCCTGCTGGTGCTGGGCGACATGGGCGAGGTGGGCGACCAGGGACCGGCCTTCCACCGGGAAGTGGGCGACTACGCGCGCGAACGCGGCATCGAGCAGGTCTTCACCCTGGGGGCGCAGGCGGCGGACATGCTCGGCCGCCACTTCGCCGACATCGACGCGCTGAATGCCGCCGTGCTGCAGGCGCTGGGCCAGGCGGAGAGCGTGCTCGTCAAGGGCTCGCGCTTCATGAAGATGGAGCGGGTGGTGGAAGCCATCGCCGCCCATGCAGAACAACAAGAAAACAAGGAGACCCCCGATGCTCGTTAGCCTAGCCGCCTGGCTGCAGACCCTCGGCCCCGAGTTCGGCTTCCTGCGCGTGGTGCAGTACCTGACCTTCCGCGCGGTGATGGCGGCCATGACGGCGCTGCTGATCGGCATCATCCTGGGGCCGTGGGTGATCCGGCGCCTGACGGAGCTGAAGATCGGCCAGCCGGTGCGCGGCTACGCCATGGACACGCACCTGAAGAAGAGCGGCACGCCCACGATGGGCGGCGTGCTGATCCTGCTGGCGATCGCGATCTCCACCATCCTGTGGTTCGACTGGAGCAACCGCTTCGTGTGGATCGTGATGCTGGTGACGTCGGGCTTCGGCGCCATCGGCTGGGTGGACGACTGGCGCAAGGTGGTCAACAAGGACCCGGAAGGCATGCGGTCGCGCGAGAAGTACTTCTGGCAGTCCGTGATCGGCCTCGTCGCGGCCCTGTACCTGGTGTTCAGCATTTCCGAGAGCTCCAACATCCGGGTGCTGCAGCTGTTCTACACCTGGGTGAAGTCCGGCTTCGACGTCAACCTGCCGCCCAAGGCCGGCCTGCTGGTGCCCTTCTTCAAGGAGATCAGCTACCCGCTGGGCGTGTTCGGCTTCGTCTTCATGACCTACGTCGTGATCGTCGGCTCCAGCAACGCGGTGAACCTCACCGACGGCCTGGACGGGCTGGCGATCATGCCCGTCGTGATGGTCGGCTCCGCGCTAGGCGTGTTTGCCTACGTCACCGGCAACGTCAACTATTCGAAGTACCTGCTGCTGCCCCACATCCCCGGGGCGGGCGAGCTGATGATCTTCTGTGCGGCGGTAGCCGGGGCGGGGCTTGCTTTCCTGTGGTTCAACGCGCACCCGGCGCAGGTGTTCATGGGCGACGTCGGCGCGCTGGCGCTGGGTGGCGCGCTGGGCACCATCGCCGTCATCGTGCGCCAGGAGATCGTGCTCGCCATCATGGGCGGCATCTTCGTGGTGGAGGCGCTGTCGGTGATGGCGCAGGTCGCCTACTTCAAGTACACCAAGCGCCGCTACGGCGAGGGCCGCCGCATCCTGCTGATGGCGCCCCTGCACCACCATTTCGAGAAGACCGGCTGGAAGGAGACGCAGGTCGTGGTCCGCTTCTGGATCATCACGATGCTGCTGTGCCTGGTCGGCCTCTCCACCCTGAAGCTGCGGTGATGGAACAACTGCGCGACCAGAACGTCCTCGTGCTCGGCTGCGGCGCCTCGGGCCTCGCCATGGCGCGCTGGTGCGCGGGCCAGGGCGCGCAGGTGACGGTCGCCGACACGCGCGAAGCGCCGCCGCAGCTGCCGCTGCTGCGCGAACAGGTGCCGCAGGCGCAATTCGTGGCCGGCGAGTTCGGCGCTGGCCTGGCGGAAGGCCGCCAGCTCGTGCTGCGCAGCCCCGGACTCACCCCGGCGCAGGTTGCGCCGGTGGAAGACGCAGCGCGCGCCGCCGGCGTCCGCGTGAGCGGCGAGCTGGGCCTCTTCGCCGATGCGCTGGCCGCGATGCGGCAGGCGGACGGCTACCACCCCGCCGTGCTCGCCGTGACCGGCACCAACGGCAAGACCACGGTGACCGCGCTCACCGGCCAGCTGGTGGAGCGCAGCGGCAAGACCGTCGCCGTCGCCGGCAACATCGGGCCGACGCTGCTCGACACGCTGGCGCAGAAGCGGGACGCCGGTGCGCTGCCGCAGGTGTGGGTGCTGGAGCTCTCCAGCTTCCAGCTCGATGGCGTCACCGGCTTCGAGCCCACCGCGGCTGCCGTCCTCAACGTCACGCAGGACCACCTGGACTGGCACGGCACGATGGAAGCGTATGCCGCCGCCAAGGCGCGTGTGTTCGGGCAGGGCGGCCTGATGGTCCTGAACCGCGAAGACCCGATCGTCATGAAGATGCTGCCGGAGCCGGTGCGGCTCAAGGGCGGCAAGTACGAGCAGCGCGCGTACGTCACCTTCGGCGGCGACCTGCCGAAGCGGCCCGGCGACTTCGGGCTGGAGGTCGTGCACGGCATGGCCTGGCTGGTGCGCGCGCACGAAGCCGACGAGACGGAAAGACGCAGGAAGGGCGAGGAGGAGGAGATCCACCTCCAGCGCCTGATGCCCGCCGACGCGCTGCGCATCCGCGGCCGGCACAACGCCATCAACGCGCTTTCGGCCCTGGCGCTGGCGATGGCCGCAGGCTGCCAGCTCGCGCCCATGCTGTACGGGCTGCGCGAGTACCGCGGCGAGCCGCACCGCGTGGAGTCGGTCGCCATCGTCAACGACGTCGAGTACTTCGACGACAGCAAGGGCACCAACGTGGGCGCGACGGTCGCTGCCCTGCAGGGCCTGGGCGCGGAACGCAAGCTCGTGGTGATCCTCGGCGGCGACGGCAAGGGGCAGGACTTCTCGCCCCTGGCCGATCCGGTCGCACGCTTCGCGCGCACCGCCGTGCTGATCGGCCGCGATGGCCCGCAGATCCGCGAGGTGCTGGAGCCCACGGGCGTGCCGCTGGCCGACGCCGCCACGATGGAAGAAGCGGTGCGCGTGGCGACACAGCGCGCGCACGCCGGCGACGCCGTGCTGATGTCGCCCGCCTGCGCCAGCTTCGACATGTTCAGGAACTATCCGCACCGCGCCGAAGTGTTCCGCGCGGCGGTGCAGGCGATCGCCGACGAGGCCGGCGCCATGATGCAGGGAGGTGACGCTTGAGCCTCGCCAGCGTCATCGGGGGCTGGGCCCGCAATCCCTTCGGCGGCGCCGGGGCGCGCGACGCCTGGATGCCGGGACAGGCGCGGCACGACCGGTCGCGCGTGTATGCCTTCGACCCCGCGCTCCTGTGGGTCAGCGTGGCGCTGCTCGCCTGGGGCCTGGTGATGGTCTATTCGGCCTCCATCGCGCTGCCGGACAACCCGAAGTTCTCGCGCTACGCCCATACCTTCTTCCTGACGCGGCATGCGCTGTTCCTCGCGCTGTCCTTCGTGATCGGGCTGCTCGCCTTCCAGGTGAAGGTGGAGACCTGGGAGCGCGTCGCTCCCTGGCTGTTCGTCGCCTCGCTGCTGCTGCTCGCGCTCGTGCTGATCCCGGGCATCGGCAAGGGCGTCAACGGCGCGCGGCGCTGGATCGGCATGGGCGCCATTTCCTTCCAGCCTTCGGAGCTCGCCAAGTTCGCGGTGCTGCTGTACGCCGCCGACTACATGGTGCGCAAGATGGACGTGAAGGAGCGCTTCTTCCGCGCCGTGCTGCCGATGGCCGTGGCCGTCGCGCTGGTGGGCATGCTGCTGCTGGCCGAGCCGGACATGGGCGCCTTCATGGTGATCGCCGTGATCGCGATGGGCATCCTGTTCCTGGGCGGCGTGAACGCCCGCATGTTCTTCCTGATCGCGGCGGTGATCGTCGTCGCCTTCGCGCTGATGATCGCGATGTCCGACTGGCGCCGCGACCGCATCTTCGCCTACCTCGATCCCTGGAGCGAGAAGCACGCGCTAGGCCGCGGCTACCAGCTCTCGCATTCGCTGATCGCCTTCGGCCGCGGCGAGATCTTCGGCGTGGGCCTGGGCGGCAGCGTCGAGAAGCTGCACTGGCTGCCCGAGGCGCACACCGACTTCCTGCTGGCGGTGATCGGCGAGGAGTTCGGCCTGGTCGGCGTGGTGACGCTGATCGCGCTGTTTCTGTGGATGACGCGGCGCATCATGCACATCGGCCGCCAGGCGATCGCGCTCGACCGCGTGTTCGCGGGGCTGGTCGCGCAGGGCGTCGGCATCTGGCTCGGCTTCCAGGCCTTCATCAACATGGGCGTGAACCTGGGCGCGCTGCCCACCAAGGGGCTCACGCTGCCGCTGATGTCGTATGGCGGGTCGGCGGTGCTGATGAACGTGGTCGCCGTCGCCGTCGTGCTGCGCATCGACTACGAGAACCGCCAGCTGATGCGGGGAGGGCGCGCATGAAGACCGCGCTCGTGATGGCTGGCGGGACTGGCGGCCATATCTTCCCCGGCCTCGCGGTTGCCGAGGCGCTGCGCGCGCGCGGATGGCGCGTGCACTGGCTGGGCGCGCCCGACAGCATGGAGAGCCAGCTCGTGCCGGCGCGCGGCTTCCCGCTGGAGCCCGTGTCCTTCGGCGGCGTGCGCGGCAAGGGCGTGAAGACGCTGGTGCTGCTGCCGCTGAAGCTGCTGCGCGCGTTCTGGCAAAGCATCCAGGTGGTGCGGCGCGTGAAGCCCGACGTGGTGGTGGGTCTCGGCGGCTACATCACCTTCCCGGGCGGCATGATGAGCGTGCTGCTCGGCAAGCCGCTGGTGCTGCACGAACAGAATTCGGTGGCCGGCATGGCCAACAGGGTGCTGGCCGGCGTGGCCGATCGGGTGTACAGCGCATTCCCCGGCGTCCTGAAGAAGGGCGAATGGGTGGGCAATCCGCTGCGCGAGGCCTTCCTCCAGCAGCCGCCGCCCGAAGAGCGTTTTGCCGGCCGCAGCGGTCCGCTGAAGGTGCTGGTGGTGGGCGGCAGCCTGGGCGCGAAGGCGCTCAACGAGATCGTGCCGCAGGCGCTCTCCCGCATCCCGCCGGCGCAGCGCCCCCACGTGCTGCACCAGAGCGGCGCCAGGCAGATCGACGAACTGCATGCCAACTATGCGAAGGCGGGCGTGCAGGCGGAGCTCACGCCCTTCATCGAAGACACGGCGGGCGCCTTCGCGGAAGCCGACCTCGTGATCTGCCGCGCCGGCGCCAGCACCGTGACGGAGCTGGCCGCCGTGGGCGCGCCGGCCCTGTTCGTTCCTTTCCCCGCTGCGGTGGACGACCACCAGACCACCAACGCGAAATTCCTGGTCGACGCCGGCGGCGGCTGGCTCGTGCAGCAGCGCGAGCTCACGCCGGACCGGCTGGCCCAAATGCTCATCACCCTGGGGCGCGACGAGCTGCTCAAGCGCGCCGTCGCCGCCAGGAAGCTCCAAAAGATACAGGCGACCGACACCGTGGTCGCCGCCTGCGAGGACCTCGCAAGATGAAACACGCCATCAAACACATCCACTTCGTAGGCATAGGCGGCGCGGGCATGTCCGGCATCGCCGAAGTCCTGCGCAACCTCGGCTACCTGATCTCGGGCTCCGACATCGCCGACGGGCCCGCGCTGCGGCGCCTGTCCGAGCTGGGCATCCAGACCTTCATCGGCCATGCGGCCGCCAACGTGATCGGCGCCGATGCGGTGGTGACCTCCACCGCCGTGCAGGCCGACAACCCGGAGGTGGTGGCGGCGCGCAAGCGCAAGATCCCCATCGTGCCGCGCGCGGTGATGCTGGCGGAGCTGATGCGCCTGAAGCAGGGCATCGCGATCGCGGGCACGCACGGCAAGACGACCACCACCAGCCTGGTGGCGAGCGTGCTGGCCGAAGGCGGGCTGGATCCCACCTTCGTGATCGGCGGCAAGCTGAATTCGGCCGGCGCCAACGCCAAGCTGGGTTCCGGCGACTACATCGTGGTCGAGGCGGACGAGTCCGATGCGTCCTTCCTGAACCTGTTCCCGGTGATGGCGGTCGTGACCAACATCGACGCCGACCACATGGATACCTACGGGCACGACTTCAACAACCTGAAGAAGGCCTTCCTCGACTTCCTGCACCGCATGCCCTTCTACGGCACGGCGATCCTGTGCAACGACGACGAGGCCGTGCGCTCCATCATCCCGGACGCGCAGTGCCCGGTGACGACCTATGGCTTCGGCGAGGACGCGCAGGTGCGCGCGGTGAACGTGAGGGCGGTCGGCCCGCAGATGCACTTCACCGTGCAGCGGCGCAACGGCGTCACGCTGCCGGACATGCACGTCAAGCTCAACGCCGTCGGCCTGCACAACGTGCTGAACGCGCTGGCCGCGATCGCGATCGCAGTGGAACTGAACATCCCCGACGACGCGGTGGTGAAGGCCCTGGGCGAGTTCCGCGGCGTGGGGCGCCGCTTCCAGAGCTACGGCGAAGTGCCGGTGCCCGCCGCGCAAGGCGGCGGTTCGTTCACCGTGATCGAGGACTACGGCCACCACCCGGTGGAGATGCGCGCAACCCTGGCGGCAGCACGCGGCGCCTTCCCCGGCCGGCGGATCGTGCTGGCATTCCAGCCGCACCGCTACACCCGCACGCGCGACTGCTTCGAAGATTTCGTGCAGGTGCTCGGCACGGCCGACACCGTGCTGCTGGCCGAGGTGTATTCGGCCGGCGAGGAGCCGATCGTGGCCGCCGACGGCCGCTCGCTCGCCCGCGCTGTGCGCATCTCGGGCAAGGTGGAGCCGCGGTTCGTGGCCGACATCGCGGACCTGCCGCAGGCGGTGTTCGACACGGTGCGCGATGGCGACGTGGTGATGTGCATGGGCGCCGGCTCGATCGGCGGCGTCCCGGCGAAGCTGGTGGAAATGGGAGGCCGCAAGTGAACGGGCCGGATGTGAAAGCCATGGGCAAGGTGGCCGTCCTCATGGGCGGCAAGTCGGCCGAGCGCGAGGTGTCGCTGATGTCCGGCGCCGGCGTGCTGAAGGCGCTGCAATCCAAGGGCGTGGACGCGCACGCGTTCGACCCGTCCGAGCGTGACCTGGTGGAGCTCAAGCGCAAGGGCTTCCAGCGCTGCTTCATCGCGCTGCACGGGCGCTTCGGCGAGGACGGCACGGTGCAGGGCGCGCTGGAACTGCTGGGGATTCCCTACACGGGCTCCGGCGTCCTCGCATCGGCGATGTCCATCGACAAGGTGATGACCAAGCGGGCCTGGATCACCGAAGGCATCCCGACACCGCGCTACGCCGTGCTGCGCAAGGACGGCTACGACGCCGCCCGCCTGGCGAAGGTGGTCGAGGAGCTGGGGCTGCCGCTGATCGTGAAGCCGGCGCGCGAAGGTTCTTCCATCGGCCTGTGCAAGGTGCGCGCCGCGAGCGAGATGGAAGCCGCCGTCGCCGCGGCCGCCGCGCTGGACCGCGACGTGCTGTGCGAGCAGTTCGTGGCCGGCGAGGAAGTGACCTGCCCGGTGCTGGGAACGGGGGACAGCGCGCGCGCGCTGCCCGTCATCCGCATCGTGGCGCCGGAAGGCAACTACGACTACCAGAACAAGTATTTCACGGACGACACGAAGTACCTGGTGCCCTGCGGCCTGCCCGAAGGCGAGGAGGCCGCGATCCAGGAGCTGGTGGTCAATGCCTACCGCGTGCTGGGCTGCCGTGGCTGGGGTCGCGTGGACGTGATGATCGACGCCGCCACGCGCAAGCCCTACCTGCTGGAGATCAACACGTCGCCGGGCATGACCGGCCATTCGCTGGTGCCCATGTCCGCGCGCGCGGCGGGCATCAGCTACGAGGACCTGTGCCTCCAGCTGCTGGCCGAGGCCGCGCTGGACCAGCCGGAGGATGCCCAGGCATGAAGAAGAACGCGCTGCCCCTGCCGCTGGACGTCAGGCTGATGAACATCACCGCCACGGTGCTGTTCGCGGCCTGCGGCCTGCTGCTCGTGGCGGCGCTCGGCTGGTGGGCGCTGCGGCACCCGCTGTTCGCCATCGGCGGCATCGTGGTGCAGGGCGACCTGGCGCACAACAGCGCAGCGACGCTGCGCGCGAACGTGGCGCCGCGGCTGGCCGGCAACTTCTTCACGGTGGACCTGCGCCAGGCGCGCGAGGCCTTCCAGGAAGTTCCCTGGGTGCGGCATGCGGTGGTGCGGCGCCAGTTTCCGAACCGCCTGCGGGTGGAACTGCTGGAGCACGAGGCCCTGGCGTTCTGGGGCGACTCGGAGTCGCGCCTGGTGAATACGCAGGGCGAAGTGTTCGAGGCCAATCCGGGCGACGTCGAAGACGAAGGGATGCCGAGGCTGTCCGGCCCCGAGGGCACCGCGCCGATGGTGCTCGCGATGTACCGCGGGCTGCAGCCGCTGCTGGAGAAGCTGGACCTCGGCATCGAGCAGATGGTGCTGACCGGCCGCGGCGGCTGGACCATGCACCTGGACAGCGGCGCGGTGGTGGAACTCGGCCGGGGGACGACGGAGGAAGTGCTCGCGCGCGGGCAGCGCTTCGCGCAGACGCTCACCCAGGTGTCGGCGAAGTACGGCCGGCGCCCGGAAGCGCTGGTGACCGCGGACCTGCGGCACGCGGACGGATATGCGGTCAAGCTGAGGGGCGTCTCCACCACGGATGTGGCGGCGCAGAGGAACTGAGGGAACAACGAGAGATGGCCAAGGACTACAAGGATCTCGTCGTCGGGCTCGACATCGGCACGGCCAAGGTGATGGCCGTCGTGGCCGAAGTCCTGCCGGGCGGCGAACTCAAGCTCGCGGGGCTGGGCGTCGCGCCCTCCAGCGGCCTGAAGCGGGGCGTGGTCGTGAACATCGATGCCACGGTGCAGAGCATCCAGCAGGCGCTGAAGGAAGCGGAGCTGATGGCGGACTGCAAGATCACCCGCGTCTACACCGGCATCACCGGCAGCCACATCCGCGGCATCAATTCGAGCGGCATGGTCGCCGTGAAGGACCGCGAGGTGACCCCCGCCGACGTGGCGCGCGTCGTCGAGACCGCGCGCGCCATCAACATCTCCACCGACCAGCGCCTGCTGCTGGTGGAGCCGCAGGAATTCGTGATCGACGGCCAGGACGTGAAGGAGCCGATCGGCATGAGCGGCATCCGCCTGGAGGCGAAGGTGCACATCGTGACCGGCGCGCAGAGCGCGGCGGAGAACATCATCAAGTGCGTGCGCCGCTGCGGCCTGGAGGTGGAGCAGCTGCTGCTGAATCCGCTCGCCTCCAGCGCTGCCGTGCTTTCCGAGGACGAGCGTGAACTGGGCGTGGCGCTGGTCGACATCGGCGCCGGCACGACCGACGTGGCTATCTTCACCGGGGGCGCCATCCGCCATACCGCCGTGATCCCGATCGCGGGCGACCTGATCACCAGCGACATCGCGATGGCGCTGCGCACCCCGACCAAGGACGCCGAGGACATCAAGGTCGAGTCGGGCTTCGCCAAGCAGCTGCTGGCCGACCCCGATACGCAGGTGGAAGTGCCGGGCCTGGGCGACCGCGGCCCGCGCATGCTCTCGCGCCAGGCGCTGGCCGGCGTGATCGAGCCGCGCATCGAGGAGATCTTCTCGCTGGTGCAGCAGGTGGTGCGCGAGTCGGGCTACGAGGAAGTGCTGTCCTCCGGGATCGTGATCACCGGCGGCAGCGCCGTGATGCCCGGCATGGTGGAGCTCGGCGAGGACATCTTCCTCAAGCCGGTGCGCCGCGGCCTGCCGCGCTACGTGGGCGCGCTGTCGGACATGGTGGCGCAGCCGCGCGCGGCGACGGTGATGGGCCTGCTGGAAGAGGCGCGGCTCGCGCGGGTGCGCGGGCAGAAAGTCGCCATGCAACACGGCTCGGTCAAGACCGCGTTCGGCCGCCTCAAGGATTTCATCGTGGGGAACTTCTGATGACACGCTACAAGCTCTGGCTCGCGCGCGGAAGTCCTCCAGGCCACAGAAAGGAGCGAAGTCGGTGCACCGATCCACCGTTCCCGCGTTGATGACGCAACCCCAACAAGATAGTCAGTGGCAACTGCAACGAATCAGGAGTACGCAATGAGCATCGAAATGATCGAAGTCGAGGAGTTCCACCAGGGCACGCAGATCAAGGTGATCGGTGTCGGCGGTGGCGGCGGCAATGCCGTGGCGCACATGATCGAGCGCAACGTGCAGGGCGTGGAATTCATCTGCGCCAACACGGATGCGCAGGCGCTCTCCCGCAACCCCTCGCACAAGCACATCCAGCTGGGCGGCAGCGGCCTTGGCGCCGGCAGCAAGCCGGAGAAGGGCCGCGAGTGCGCCGAGCACGCGATCGAGGACATCCGCGAGGCGATCTCTGGCGCGCACATGCTGTTCATCACCGCCGGCATGGGCGGCGGCACGGGCACGGGCGCGGCGCCGGTGATCGCGCGCGTGGCCAAGGAGATGGGCATCCTCACCGTGGGCGTGGTGACCAAGCCGTTCGACTGGGAAGGCGGCCGCCGCATGACCAACGCCGACAACGGCCTGTCCGAGCTCGAGGCCAACGTCGATTCGCTGATCGTGGTGCTCAACGAGAAGCTGCTCGAGGTGCTGGGCGACGACATCACCCAGGACGAGGCCTTCGCGCACGCCAACGACGTGCTGAAGAACGCCGTGGGCGGCATCGCCGAGATCATCAACGTCCCCGGCCACGTGAACGTGGACTTCGAGGACGTGCGCACGGTGATGGGCGAGCCGGGCAAGGCGATGATGGGCACGGCGCTGGCCAACGGGCCGGACCGCGCGCGCATCGCCGCGGAACAGGCCGTGGCCTGCCCGCTGCTGGAAGGCATCGACCTCTCGGGCGCCAAGGGCGTGCTGGTGCTGATCACCGCGGCCAAGGGCAGCCTGAAGCTGGCCGAGTCCAAGCTGGCGATGAACACGATCCGCGCCTATGCCTCGCCGGACGCGCACGTGATCTACGGCACGGCCTACGACGACGAGCTGGGTGACGCGGTGCGCGTGACGGTGGTGGCCACCGGCTTGTCGCGCCAGGGCCAGCAGCGCCGCACGGCTCCGCCACTGCAGGTGCTGCGCACCGGCACCGACAACGTGCCGCTGCACGTGCCCACCATCCACACCGCCGTGGGCGGCCCGGGCGCGATCGTCACGCGCGAGATGCAGGCCGCGGGCGTGAGCGCGGCGCAGCAGCCGGACTACGGCGGCCTCGCGGTGCCCAGCGTGTGGCGTACCAACCGCACGCAGGCGGCTGCGAAGGTCGACGCGCTCTCCAGCGGCGGCATGGACGACTTCGAGATCCCGGCCTTCCTGCGCAAGCAGGCGGACTGAGCTTGGGATCCCTGCAGCACGACGGGCCCCGCGGGGCCCGTTTTTCCTTTACGCCGGCTTCATCACGGCTTTACCGGCTTCGCCGAGGCTGAGGCAATGGGCTGGCTCTATCGGGGACATGGGCAAACGCAAGCGGGCGTGAGCGGGGCTGCCTTTAAAATGGGCACCATGCTCCGGCAACGCACCCTCAAGTCCCTCACCAAGGCCGTCGGCGTGGGCCTCCACAGCGGCCAGCGGGTGGAACTGACGCTGCGTCCCGCCCCGCCCGACACCGGCATCGTGTTCCGCCGCATCGACCTGCCGGTGCCGGTGGACATCCCGGTGACGGCCCAGGCGGTCACCGACACGCGGCTGGCCTCGACCATTTCCAATGGTGGCGCCAAGGTGCACACGGTCGAACACATCATGTCGGCATGCGCCGGCCTGGGCGTGGACAACCTCTACATCGACATCACGGCGGAAGAGGTGCCGATCCTCGATGGCTCGTCCGCGTCGTTCGTGTTCCTGCTGCAGAGCGCGGGCATCGAACTGCAGAATGCGCCGCGGCGTTTCATCCGCGTGCTGCGGCCGGTGGAGGTGCGCGAAGGGGACGGCGAGAACCTCAAGTGGGCCCGGCTCGACCCGTACCACGGGTACAAGCTCGGCTTCGAGATCGACTTCGACCACCGCGTGGTCAACTCCACCGGGCAGCGCTACGAATTCGACCTGAGCTCGGGGCACTACTCGCGCGACATCGCCCGCGCCCGCACCTTCGGGTTCACCAAGGACGTGGAGATGATGCGCTCGCGCGGGCTGGGACTGGGCGCCGGCATGGACAACGCCATCGTGATGGACGACTACCGGGTGCTCAACTCGGAAGGCCTGCGCTACGACGACGAGTTCGTGAAGCACAAGATCCTGGATGCGATGGGCGACCTGTACCTGGTCGGCAAGCCGCTGCTGGCCGCCTACAGCGCCTTCCGCTCGGGCCACGCGTTGAACAACAAGCTGATCCGCGCGCTGCTGGCCGAGCAGGACGCGTTCGAGGTGGTCAGCTTCGGCGACGAACGCCAGGCGCCCGCCGGCTTCGCCCAGCCCGCACGCGCCTGGTAGGCGTTCCATGCTCCTGTTCCGGTGGATCCTCATGCTGCTGTTGCTGGCAGCGGGGGTGAGCTTCGCCTTCTATGCGGGCACCGGGCAGCAGAAGTACAAGCGATTCGGCCTGGTGGTCCTGAAATGGACGTTGCTGGCGGCTCTGGGGTTCTTCCTGGTGCTGGCGGTGGAGCGGCTGGCGTCCTGACGCGGGCCCGCTCGGCGGCTGCGGGGCGCGGCGGGATCGAGCGTATTCTTGTAGGTTGGCGGTGAGCGCGAAGCCGAACCCCAACGCTCTTCGGCACCACGCCCACGTCGCGCCAGGCGGTGCGCGGTGCCGGCCCGCTGGGGCGGTGGCCGGCGCGCCAAGCGCGCCGGCAAACCTGAAAGGCCGTTCCCGGCGCCGCACGCGAAGAACTCGTCTGCAGTTTGGCCGCAAGCGGCCAAACTGCGAACTCGAACAGCTTCGCGAGCTAGAGACGGTCGCGTGGCTCGATATGCGTCACGCTGTGACGCTCTCGTAGCCACGCTGCGGCGCCGGGAACAGCCTTTCAGGCACCGCCCCCTTATGCGGGCCGACACCGCGCACCGCCTGGCGCGACGGGAAGCACTCTGCTTGATCAAGCTGGCTTGGAAGCCGCAGGGAACGAGATCAAACACACCGGGGTTCGGCTTCGCGCTCACCGCCGGCCTACGGGGCCTGGTACCTGGCTCGCCGGGGTTCGGCTTCGCGCTCGCCCCGACCTACACCGCTCGCCCGGACTTGTACATGCCGGTGTTGCGCCGCGCGATCTGGCCGGCTTCCTGCAGGCGGGCCGTCGTGATGCCCGCATGTGCATGCGTGATCGCCAGGCCCAGTGCATCGGCCGCGTCCTTGCCGGGGAGCCCGGGCAGCTGCAGCAGGCGCTTCACCATCTGCTGCACCTCCGCCTTGGCGGCCCGGCCGGTGCCGGCGACCGCCTGCTTCATCTGCATGGGCGTGTACTCGGCGACGGCGAGGTTGCACGAAACGAGGGCGGTGACGCAGGCGCCGCGTGCCTGCCCGAGCAGCAGGGTGGACTGCGGATTCACGTTGACGAACACGATCTCGATCGCCGCCGCATCGGGCTGGTAACGCGTGCGCAGCTCGCCGATGCCGTCGTACAGCACCTTCAGCCGCGCGGGGAGGTCGCCGCGCGCGAGATGGGTGGTGGTGATGGTGCCGCTCGCCACGTAGCGCAGCTCGTGGCCTTCGGCATCGATCACGCCGAAGCCCGTGGTCTGCAGGCCGGGGTCGATGCCGAGGATGCGCATGGCGGCAGCGCTCAGGGGAGCTCGGCGTCGCGCATGCGCGCCACGATCCGGGACGCGCGGCTCGCGAGGTAGCCGGAGCCCGGCGCCTTCTCGAAGCGCTTGGGCTGCGGCAGCATCACCGCCAGGCGCGCGGCCTCGTACGCGGTGAGCCGGCTGGCACTCTTGCGGAAGTAGTGCTGCGCCGCCGCCTCGGCGCCGAACACGCCCTCGCCCCACTCCACGTTGTTCAGGTAGATCTCCAGGATGCGCTGCTTCGACAGCATCTGCTCCAGCTCGAAGGTGAGCACGATCTCCTGGCCCTTGCGCAGCAAGGTGCGCTCGCCCGAGAGCAGCAGGTTCTTGGCCAGCTGCTGCGTGATGGTGGAGCCGCCCACGATCTTCGGCGGCTTCGCGCGCGAGGGCGCCAGCTGCGCGCGCCGCGCCGCCGCTTCCTCGGCCTTCGCATTGCGCTCCCACGCCTTCTCCAGCGCGTCCCAGTCCACGCCCTCGTGCTCGGAGAAGCTGGCGTCCTCGGAGGCGATCACGGCGCGCTTGAGGTTGTCGGAGATCTTCTCGTAGGGCGCCCACTGCTGGCGCCAGCGCAGCTTGTCCTTCTCGGTGGCGATGCGCCACGCTTCGGAACGCTGGAAGGTGGTGGATTGCGGATCAATCGTCGCCATCGTGCCGATGCGCACCAGGAAGAACAGCTGCAGCGCCACGAAGGAGAGGATCACCAGCGCGATCCAGCGCGCCAGGCCCTTCATCGCTCCATCTCCCGCCGCAGTTCGGCCAGCACCTGCGCGCTCGGCGGGCGGATGCCGCGCCAGAACTGGAACGCCTCGGCGGCCTGTTCGACCAGCATGCCGAGGCCGTCGCGGCCCACGGCGCCGTGTTCGCGCGCCCAATCCAGGAAGCCCTGCGCCGCCGGCCCGTACATCATGTCGCAGGCGAGGGCGCCCGGCTTGAGCACGGCGGCATCCACCGGCACGCCCGTGCCGGCCATGCTGGTCGCGGTCGCGTTGAGCACCACGTCGAAGGCGCCGCGCACCGCGTGCAGCGCGCAGGCCTGCAGGTCGGCATAGGTTTCGTTGGCGAGCATGGCGTGGCGTTGCACCAGGGCCTGCGCCTTTTCCACGGTGCGATTGGCCACGACGATGCGCCGGGGGCGTGCTTCCAGCAGCGGCCCGAGCACGCCGGCCGCGGCGCCGCCGGCGCCCACCAGCAGCACGTCGCGTCCACCCAGCGAGATGCCGGCGTTGCGCTGCAGGTCCGCCACCAGCCCGATGCCGTCGGTGTTCTCCCCGTGGATGCCGTCGGCCTCGAAGCGCAGCACGTTGCAGGCGCCGGCGAGCGCCGCGCGCGCGCTGCGGAAATCGGCCAGCCGCGCGGCTTCGAACTTGAAGGGCACGGTCACGTTGCAGCCCTTGCCGCCCTCGGCCCGGAAGGCGCGCAAGCCCTCCTCGAAGCCGTCCATCGGCACCAAGCGCTTGCCGTATTCGACCGGCTCGCCCGTGAGCTCGGCGAAGCGGGCGTGGATCCACGGCGACTTGCTGTGGTCCACGGGGTTGCCCATGACGCAGTAACGGTCCACGGCGCGGCCTCAGCGGCTGGTGAGCTTGGTCTCGAGCGTGTCGTCGCGCGTGAACTTGAAGCGCGAGACCACGACGATCTGGTCGGCCTTGCGCCGCATCGCCTCGTTGAAGCGGCCGAAAGGCCCGGCCGCCCGCGCGATGCTCGCCGCGCGCCTGTCCAGCACGTTGTTGCCGGACGTCTCCACGATTTCGGTGTCCAGCACCCGGCCGTCGTGGTTGACGGTCACGATCATGGTCAGCTCGCCATACAGCTTGCGCCCGGCGAGCTCGGGAAAGTTGTGCGTGCCCCGGTCCTCGATCCTGCGGCGCAGCGAGTCGTAGTACACGGCGTACACCTCCTCGCGCGTGGAGGGGCTGATGTAGCGCTTCTTGGGCCGCGCGTTTTCCTCGTTGATCCGCTTCTCGATCTCGGCGAGCAGCTTCACCAGGTGGCGGCGCTTTTCCTCCCGCGCGGCGGCTTCGGGGTTCTTGCGCACCTGCTTCGGATCCGAGGGCGGCATGGACGCCAGCGTCTTCTTCAGCTGGGCCAGCATGAGCATCTGCTGCTCCTGCATGTCCTCGATCTTCTTCTGCTCCTCCTCGGCGGCGTCGCCGATGCTCGTGAGGGCGGAAGGCGGCAGGGGCGAGGTGGCGCGGCCCTTCTCGGCCTCGCCGCCACCCGCGAGCGAGCGCTGGGCGATCGCCTGGGCGCGTTCGACCTTCTCGTTGCTGTGCGCGTTGACCAGCACCACCTCGAGGGGCGTGTCCTGGAAGATGCGGTTGAAGCCTTCGGGGTCCACGATGCGCACCGTCAGCAGGGCCGCGTGTGCGGCGACGGACACGCCCAGCGCGATCTGCAGGGTGCTCAGGGACTTCAGGTTCACGGGCTCGCGTCGGCGCCGGCGGGCGCCAGGGAGGGATTCTCCTCGGTAGTGTCCGTGACATCCACCGCGATCGCAATCGGGCCGGCGATGGTTTCGTCCCCGGTGTCGCCTTCTTCCGACGCCGTTGCATCCTCCGGCACGGAATCGAGCCGCTGCAGCACGGTGCCGGCGACGTCCAGCGTGATCAGGTCGATCTCCCCGAGCTTCAGCCGCACGCGCGAGCCGCGCGGCAGGTCCGCCGCGCCCAGCACCGGCAGCACCAGCGGCAGCGTGTCGGCGCGCGCCAAGCCCTCCTTGAACACGGTGGCTTCCAGCTCGCGGATGCCCTGCTGCAGGATGTAGCGCAGGGTCCAGAACCGCTCCATGCCGGCCTGGTGGCCGTTGTACGCCGCATAGGCCGCGTCGAACGCGGAAATGATGGAGAACAGCTCGGCGTCCTTCGGCTTGAACGGCGCCGCCAGCGCCGCGGTGCGCCCGTGCCGGGCGGCCGCGATGATCTGCCACTGGTTCACGAGGTCGGTGTAGCGGCGCAGCGGCGAGGTGCTCCACGCGTAGCACTTCACGCCCAGGCCGGCGTGCGGCGCCGCCTTGGTGCCCATGCGCACCTTCACGCCGGGCGCCAGGCTGGCCTGGCTGCGGTAGATGCCCGGCACGCCGATGTCCGACAGCCACTGGCCCCAGGTGCTGTTGGCGAGGATCATGGCCTCCGAGACCATCAGGTCCAGCGGCGCGCCGCGGCGGCGCACGGTGATCTCCACCGCCTCGTCGCCCGCGGGGCCGTCTTCGCCCGCACCGGGCACGCGGAAGTTGTAGTCGGGCCGGCTGAAGTTCTCCGGCTTGCCGCGCGCCACTTCGCGCTGCGCCTTCAGGTGCTTCGCGAGCCGGAACAGGAAGGAGAGCTCGGCGCGGAAGCGCGCGGCCGGCGCCGGCACGTCGTCCGCCACCAGCGCGGCGTCCTCCAGCCAGCCTTCGGTGAGGTGCGCATCGAGCTGGTCATGCCGCAGGTTGACGGCGATCGGCACGCGCTCCAGGCGCGTCTCGCTGGATTGCACGGCCAGCGTCGCCGCGTCGAACTGCACGTACAGGGACACCGCGGGGCAGTCGCGCCCTTCCAGCAAGGTGTAGGCCTGCACCACGTCGTCGGGCAGCATGGTGATCTTGTGCCCCGGCATGTAGACGGTGGACAGGCGCTGGCGTGCCAGGTGATCCAGCGGCGTGCCGGTGGCGATCGCCAGCGCCGGCGCCGCGATGTGGATGCCCACGGTCACGGTGGCGCTGCCCAGCCCCTGCACCGAAAGGGCGTCGTCGATCTCGGTGGTGCTGGAATCGTCCACCGAGAAGGCCTGCACCGGCGCCACCGGCAGTTCGTCCTTGATGGCAGGTGCGGCCAGCGGCGGGAAGCCGGTTCCCTTGGGAAAGTACTCCAGCAGGAAGCGCTTCCAGTGGAACTGGTACGGCGAGGTGATGGCTCCGGCCTTCTGCAGCAGGGCGAGCGGGGCTGTGTGCGTGTTGCGCGAGGCTTCGACCACCGCCTTGTATTCGGGCGCGTTCTTGTCGGGCTTGAAGAGGATGCGGTACAGCTGCTCCCGGATCGCGGGCGGGCAACTGCCGGCCCCGAGTTCGGCGGCCCAGGCCTCGATCTGTGCCTGCACCTGCTTCTTCTTCTCGATGGCGGCCAGCGCCTGCTGCACGATCTCGGCGGGCGCCTTGCGGAAGCGCCCCTTGCCGGCCCGGCGGAAGTAGTGCGGCGCCTCGAACAGGCGCAGCAGCGCCGCGGCCTGCTGGGCGAAGCCGGCCTGGGCGCTGAAATATTCACGCGCCAGGTCCGCGAAGCCGAATTCCTCCTCGGGCGCGAACTCCCAGGCCAGGTCCAGCTCGATGCCTTCGGCCACCTGCTGCGCCTCGCGCAGCAGCTCCGCCGGCTGCGGCTTCTCGAACCGCAACAGGACATGGGCCGCCTTGACCTTCACGCGCTTGCCGCTTTCCAGTTCCACCTGGGCCGAGGCGTCCGTCTCGGAAAGCACGCGGCCGGCCAGGAACTTGCCGGCGTCTTCGAACAACACAAACATCCGCGGATTGTCCCACGCGGGTCCTGCCCGGCCGCTCAGGCCAGCCGCAGGAAATCCAGGACGTCGCCGATGTGCTCCTCGAAGTCGGAAATGGCGTGGTCGGAGCCTTCCAGCAGCTTGGTGCGGATGCCGGGATAGCGGCCCGCCATCTCGCGCCAGTCCAGGACCTCGTCACCCTTGGCGATCACGGCGAAGTAGTGCTCCGGGTGGCGCACGGGCCCTTTCTCCAGCGCCCGCAGTTCCTCCACGTATTCGGCAGCGAAGTAGAAATGCTCGTGGGGATCGTGCCAGGCGGTCTGCTCGCCGATGTGGCGGGCGAGGTCGCGGGCGGGGTCCACCGCCGGATTGAGCAGCACGGCGCGGCAGCCCGTTTCCTCCGCGACCCAGGTGGCGTAGAAGCCGCCCAGCGAGGAGCCGACCACCGCCATGCGATCGCGCGGCCAGCGCGCGATGCCTTCGGCCAGCAAGGCGGCGGCCGCGCGCGGGGAAGGCGGCAGCTGGGGGCACCACCACTGCACGGCAGGGTGGCGGAGGCGAACTTCCGTTTCCATTCGCTGCGCCTTGAACGAGCGGGGGGAGGAGCGGAAGCCATGCAGGTACAACAGGTGCGTGGTCGGCATCTCCCGGATGGTAGAGGTGAGCACTTGTAACTTGGCTAAGCATCCTTCTTACGCCACACTCCCGGCAGGAGAAGGCTTTGCTTCAAAAATCAGAACAAGGACAGGCCATCCCGGACACCGGTCCCTCGGCGGAACTGGTGCGCCGCAGTGTCGCCATGATCCTCGTGCAGGCCCGGCAGGGCGCCATCACGGCGCTCCTGATGGGAGCGCTGTTCGGCTTCATCTACGTGCCGGGCGCCGGCTGGCGGTTGTACCTGGCCTGGTACCTGCCCTTCGCCGCGATCATGCTGGCGCGCCAGCCGCTCTTCCAGCGCATGGTCGATCGCCAGGGCGCGACGCCGTCCGTGCTGCACCGCATCGCGGCCATCGCCGCCTTCACCGGCTGGCTGGCGCCGGCCTCCGTGCCCTTCTTCGCGCGCTTCCTCGACATCGCCGACGTCGGCGTGCTCACCATCATCACCGTGGGCTGGGCGTCGGTGGCCGTCGCCGTGCTGGCGGTGCAGCCACGGGTGTACGCGGCCTACCTCGCGGCCTGCTTCGTCACCGTGTACCTGGCCTGGGTGCGGCATGCGGGCGCGGCGGAACTGCTCATGATCGGCATCAGCATGCTGCTGGGCGGCCGCATGATGGTGAAGCTGGGGCAGGCGATCTGGGGCCAGCTGCGCGACACGGTGGCCGCCGCCGAACAGAATGCGTCGCTGGTGCAGCAGCTGCGCCTGGCCCTGCAGAGCCAGCAGGAGGCGCACCGCGCCCGCTCCCGCTTCCTCGGCGCCGCCAGCCACGACCTGCGGCAGCCGGTGCAGGCGCTGCTGTTCCTCTCCGACATCTTCCGCAAGTCCACCGACGCCGCGCGGCGCGACGCCATGGCGCAGCAGATCGTGCGCACCAGCGAATCGATCGACGGCATGTTCCGGCACCTGGTGGATTTCGCGCAGATCGACGCCGGCACCATGCGCGCCGTGCTGCAGCCGGTGCGGCTCGACCCGCTGGTGGCCGCCGCCGCTTCGGGCTTCGCGGAGAAGTGCGCGTCGCGCGGCCTGCGCTTCCGCATCGACCTGGAGCCCGCCTGCACGGTGGAAGCCGACCCGGTGCTCCTCGAGCGCCTGCTGCGCAACTTCCTGGACAACGCCTGGAAGTACTCGCTGCGCGGCGAGATCGTGCTGCGCGTGGAGCGGCACCGCGGCGACGCGGTGCTGAGCGTGACCGACCAGGGCGTCGGCATGGAGCCCGATGACCTGGACCAGGCCGCCAAGGCCTTCTTCCGCGGCCGCTCCGCCAGCCTCGCCGAAGCCGAGGGCATCGGCCTGGGGCTGGCGGTCTGCAAGCACATCGCCAGCCTGATGCATTCGGAGCTGCACCTCATTTCCCGCGCCGGGGAAGGCACGCGCGCCAGCGTGCGGCTGCGGCTCGCCGAGCAGGCCCAGCCGGCGGCTGCGGCGCAGCCGGGCGACGCCGGGGAGGCACCGCTGCGGGGCTGGTTGGTGGCCGTGCTGGAAAACGATCGCCTCGCCCGGGAAGCCCTGTGCGCGTGGCTGGAGGAAGCCGGCGCCCGCGTGGTGGAAGCCAGCTCCCTGGAGCGGCTGCAGCAGGCGCTGCGAGAGCGCGGCGAGGCGCCGCAGTTCCTGATCGCGGACCTGCGCCTGGGCGAACGTAACGGGCTGGACGCCGTGGAAGCCCTGCGCTCGGAGTACCCGGGGCTGCCCGCGCTGGTGGTCTCCGGCGACGCGGACATCCTGGAGCAGGGACTGCCCGTCCCGGTGCTGCAGAAGCCGGTGACGCCGGACCGGCTGCTGGAGGCGCTGCGCGCCGCGTCTCAGTGCACGGAGGGCGGCGCCGGTTCGAGGTCGCGGATGCTCACGCCGGCCCGCGCCAATGCGTAGACGGCCTCGGTGCGGTTGGAGACCTCCAGCGCCTCCAGGATGTGGGCCACGTGCGACTTGACCGTGGTGTCCGAGAGGCCGAGGTCGCGGGCGATCACCTTGTTCGGCTTGCCCTGCACGATGCCCACGAGCACCTGGCGCTGGCGTTCGGTGAGGCGGGCGCCGAGGCGCTTCCACGCGTCCTGCAGGCCCGTGCTGGCCGGGGGCGCGACGCTCAGGCTGGCCGGCGGGAGGTAGACGCCGCCGGAGAGCACCAGGGCGAGCGCGGCATGGAACTGGTCGCTGGGCGCCGACTTGGGCACGAAGCCGCAGGCGCCGAGATCTATGCACTCGCGCACCACGGCCGGGTCTTCCTGGCCGGAGAGCACCAGCACCGGCACTTCGGGGCATCGGGTGCGGACCGCGCGGACGGAATCGACGCCGCGGTAGCCGGGCATCTGCAGGTCGAGGATCATCAGGTCGACCTGCAGGCCGTCCTGCAGGCGCCGGAAGGCCGCCTCGAGGGAGGCGCATTCGACGACTTCGACCGCCATGCCGGTGTTCTGCAGCGTGTAGGCGACGCCGCTTCGGTACAGGGGGTGGTCGTCGACGACAAGGATGTTCATGCCTACCTCAGCTGCGGGCATGGTAGCAGCCGGGCCATGGCGCGCCACGGCCATTGGGAGGATGGATAATTTGGCCATGGCCGCCGTCCTCGAAAGACCCTCCCTCCTGTACCGCGCGACGTATCTCGTGCGGGGATTCGACGGCCCGCTGGCCTTCGCGGTGTTCCTGCTGGCGTGTGCCGGGCTGCTGACGATGTACAGCTCCGGCTTCGACCACGGCACGCGCTTCATGGACCACGGCCGCAACATGCTGCTGGCCGGCGGCATCATGTTCGTGATCGCCCAGATCCCGCCGCAGCGGCTGATGAGCTTCGCCGTGCCGGTCTACCTGCTGGGCGTCGGCCTGCTGATCGCGGTGGCCATCTTCGGCATCACGAAGAAGGGCGCCAAGCGCTGGGTGAACGTGGGCGTCGTGATCCAGCCCAGCGAGATCCTCAAGATCGCCATGCCGCTGATGCTGGCGTGGTGGTTCCAGAAGCGCGAGGGGCAGCTGCGGCCGCTGGACTTCATCGTCGCGGGCCTGCTGCTGGCCGTGCCGGTGGGACTGATCATGAAGCAGCCGGACCTGGGCACCTCGCTGCTGGTGATGGCGGCCGGCCTGGCGGTGATCTTCTTCGCCGGCCTGTCCTGGAAGTTGATCATCCCGCCCTTCGTCATCGCCGTGGTCGGCATCGTCCTGCTGATCGCCTTCGAGCCCATGCTCTGCGCCGAGGGCTACCGCTGGGCGGTCCTGCACGACTACCAGCAGCAGCGCATCTGCACCCTGCTGGACCCGACCAAGGATCCCCTCGGCAAGGGCTTCCACATCATCCAGGGGATGATCGCCATCGGCTCCGGCGGCATCTTCGGCAAGGGCTTCATGCAGGGCACCCAGACCCACCTGGAGTTCATCCCCGAGCGCACCACCGACTTCATCTTCGCGGCGTACTCCGAGGAGTTCGGCCTGCTGGGCAACCTGTTCCTGATCCTCGCCTTCATCTTTCTGGTGCTGCGCGGACTGGCGATCGCGCTGGAGGCGCCCACCCTGTTCTCGCGCCTGCTGGCGGGGGCGGTCACGATGATCTTCTTCACCTATGCCTTCGTGAACATGGGCATGGTGAGCGGCATCCTCCCGGTGGTGGGGGTCCCGCTGCCTTTCATCAGCTACGGGGGCACGGCGATGGTGACTCTGGGCATGGCGCTGGGTATCCTGATGTCGATCTCGAAATCCAAGCGGCTGGTCCAGAGCTAGCACGGCCGCCTCTCTGCCAAGAGGCAGAGGCGGCGGCCGCAACGGCAGGGCAAGATCGGGCGGTCGTTGGATGGATAGGCCGCCGCTATCCCTTGGAAGTTCGGGCGAACAGGAGGCCGTGATGCGAGTTCTGGTATGCGATGACCATTCCCTTTTCCGCGAAGGGCTGCGCCTCCTCCTCGAGAAGCTCGATGCCAGCATGGAGGTCACCCCCACCGGCTCCGCCGAGGAGGCGCTGGCCGCCACCCGCGAGGGCATGTTCGACCTGATCCTGATGGACTGGCACATGGACGGCCTGTCCGGCGTGCGCGCTCTGGAGGCGCTGCGCGAATCGGCGCCGCTCACGCGCGTGGTGGTGCTCTCCGGCGACCGCAACGCCGAACTGGTGCGCACTGCCGTCGAGGCCGGCGCCGCAGGCTTCATCCCCAAGGACTCGCCCCCGGCGCAGCTGATGCAGGCCGTCAGGACCATCGCCGACGGCGGCGTCTACCTGCCGTCCGCCGGCGGCATCTCCGCGATCCGCACGCGCGACGTCCGCGACGCCTTCCCCAGCCTCACCGAGCGCCAGGCCGACGTCCTGCGCGCCGCGCTGCGGGGCAATTCGAACAAGCTGATAGCCCGCCAGCTCGGCATCAGCGACGGCACCGTCAAGACGCACCTGCGCGCCATCTACCAGGAACTGGGCACCCGCAACCGCACCGAGGCCGTGTACATGGCCGCGGAACAGGGCGTGCGGATTTCCTAGCCTCCGGCGGCGCTGTCGCCGGCGCTGCTCGCCACCTCGTACCGCAGGTCCCAGCCCGCCGTGCCGGGCGCGGCGTGCAGCAGGCCGTAGCCTTGCCGCGTCGCGTCGGGGAACTGCGCGTCCACCGTGCACCGGTAATAGCGCACGCTGCCCTCGTGCTCCCACTCGAAGTCGAACGTGTCCTGGCGCAGGAAGTCGTGCCGGCTCGCGTTGGCGAACGGGTAGGGCGCATAGAGCGGCGGCGCGTGGTGCGAGTGGAAGGTGCAGGACTTGCCGCTCGCCGGATGGGTGACGGTGATCGTGGCGCTGCACGCGAGGTGCGCGTCGCCCGAGAGGAACACCACGTTGCGCATCTCGTTCTCGCACAACAGCACCAGCAGCGAATAGAGGGAGGCCGGATATCCCTGCCAGTTGTCGAGGTGCAGGGGCTCGTCCACGTGCTCCCGCGTGCGCGGCAGCAGCATGGCGGCGGAAGTCACGACCTTCAGGTCGTCGCGCGGGCCGCCCAGCAGCCACCGCATGAGGTCCACCGTCTGATCCTCGCCGAGGATCAGCGCGCTGCGCACCGTCTTCTCGTCGCGGAACTGGCGCGCCGTGCGGCTGTCCGCCATGAAGAGCCGCCAGCCGGGCCTGGCTTGCGGCCGCTCCTCCTCGGTGAACCAGATCCGCTTGAGGGCCGGTGGCCCGCCCGCGGCCGCCGGAGCCTCGTCGAGGAAGGTTTCCTTCTCCCCGCGCTGGTAGCGCCAGTAGGCCGCCACGCCGCGCCGGTACTTGCCGTCGAGCGCGCCGCTGCGTCCCGGTTCCCAGTCGTCCTGGATCTCGTGGTCGTCGGGCGTCCTGCGCAGGACGCGCAGGACGTCCTGCGGCAGCTGCCCCAGGGGGCCGTCGCGCGCCGTCAGCGCCTCGTAGGGCGCGCGGTAGCGGTCGTCCAGCCGCACCGGATCGAGCAGGCCGTAAGTGGCGTCGGTGTAGACCTGGTCGCCCAGCAGCAAGAGCCGGGTGGGGAGCTTCGCGCCGCCCGGGAAGCGCTCGCCGAGCGCGCGGTAGGAGGCATTGGCCAGCTCGCGGTCCATCATGCCGGCCGGGAACTGGCAACTGCCGAAGGCGAAGCAATAGCCGTCCTGCGCCGGCGGGACTTCGGGCGTGACCAGTTGGCGCTCGAAATCCTGGCCGTAATGGCTGCGCAGCAGGTCGAGCGCGCTGCGCAGTTCGGCTACGCCCACCTTGTGCGGCACTGCGTCGTCATCGGCGGCCAGCGGCCAGGACGACGGGCCTTCCACGCGCCGGCGCACCCCGAAGGTGGCGCCCGGGCGGTCGAACGGGTAGTCGTAGCGCAGCATGCACAGGTAGTGCGTGGCTTGCAGCGCCTGCGGCGGCGGCTGCAGCGTGCGCGGTTCGTCGATGGCCAGCAGGGTCAGGTCGAACTGGCTGTCCTCAGGCGCGGCGACCTCCCAGCCAGCGTCCGGCGTCTTCCGCAAGGGAGCGAGCAAGCCCCACGCCGTATCGCCAAACTCCCGCTCCGAGGCGGCCATCCAGCCCGGCCCCTTCATCGTCCGGGCGAGCCCGTGCAGGGGTATCTGCCACAGGTACTTGGGATTGGGCATGGCTCTTCTCCAGGAACTGGTGGATGCGCTTGAAGACGTCTCGCTCCGCATGGCGGCCGATCAGGCAGTCCTGGTGGCCGTAGCCGCGGACCGGATGGAACTCGGTGCGCAGGCCCACGCGCCGCATGTGCTGCCGGAACAGGCCCTGCGTGGCGATGTCGGCCAGTCCGTTCTCCATGCCGTGCACGTGCAGCGTGCCGTTCTGCGGCCAGCGGGCGATCAGGCGGTGGCCCTGCGTGTCGATGGCACGGCCGCCGGCGTCAGTGATGGTGTTCAGGCGCGCGAAGTGGATGGCCTGCGAGACCGTGTCGAGGTTCATGGTCCCGAACAGGTCGTGGATGGAACGCAGCGTCGTGCCGGGGATGTTGGAGAGCTTGAAGTCGCGCGCGTACAGCGCGTCCATGCGGTGGCGGAAGCCGGCCCAGGGGGTGCGCTTCCAGGGCCGCCAGAACGGGTTCTCGCGGCGGAACTCGTCGTCCGGGTACGGCATCGTCGAGAGCACGCGGTCCAGCACGCTGCTGGCGAGCTTGGCCCCGTCGGGCACGGTGAACTGGAAGTCCTCGGGCAGCACCACGCGCCGCATCGCGCGCATGAAGTAGGCGCGCAGCACGTTGCCGTCGCTGTAGGCGAGCATGGGCGCCTTCTGCGACAGCACGATGGCGTGCACGTTGTCCCTGAGGGCACGCAGCTCCTCCACCCGGCGCCTCGGGCGCGGTCCGCCGTCGGCCGTGTCGATGGCGTCGAACTGCGACAGGTCGTCCGCATCCGCGAGCAGCGCCATCGAGAGCATCACCGCGCCTATGCAGTGCGCGACCACGTCCACCTTCTGCCCGGTTTCCGCGCGGATGGTGGCGATGGCCAGGGGCAGGTCGGCCAGCGCAGCATCCTCGAAATGCCAGGGCAGGACGGCCGAGGGCATCCCCGCGCTGGTGCGCAGGTCCAGCACCCACACGTCGTAGCCCTTTTCGTGCAGGAAGAGGGCCAGGGGCTTGCGGATCGCGTCGTGCGTGAACGTGGTGCCGCTCGCGCTGTAGCCGTGCACCAGCGCGATGGGGGTGCCCTGGCCGCGGTAGCGCGTCAGCCGCAGCCGCACGGGCACGCCTTGGCGGGGCGGCTCGAGTTCGATCTCGCGGACCTCGGGCGCCGGCAGGCGCGTGGCCTCCTCGGCCGGCAAGAGGCGGCGGCGCGGCACGGGCGCGGTGTCCGGCGCGCGGAAGGACCACAGGTGGATGCTCAGGAGCATGCGCACCCAGGCCATGCCCCACGACGCGAGTTCGGCCAGCGCCACGACCTGGTTTTCCTGCCGCGTGATCCGCAGCAGCGGGTAGCCCTGGCGCGCGAGGAAACGGCCATCGAGCTGCAGGACGGGATCGGGATGCGGGATCCAGAACCAGCGTGGCAACAGCTTGAACGGCAGGCTCCACCAGGGCAGCAGCCGCCACGGGGCGGTGAGCAGGCGCACTTCCGTCAGCTGGCGCCACGGATTCGCGAAGCGGCTGTACGTGAGGCGCTTGGACCCGGCGAGCACGTCGCCCGGGCGCAGCGGAGTGCTGCCCGCGCCCTTGACCACCTCGCACACGTCGACCCGGTAGTCGAAGCAGCGCGCCTCGGCCGCGCGCGCGGCCGAGCGCCAGAGCTGCCCGAGCTCCAGCGCGGGACGCTCGGTGGCCGGCTGCTTCGTCAGCCGCGCCTTGGCCCAGTCCCAGAATTCGCGCGAGCCGCGGTTGCGCACCCAGCTTCCGATTGCCTTGATGCGGGGCCACCAGCCGGTGTCGAGGTCCTGCCGCAGCATGTCCAGCGTGCCGTGCACCCGCGCCACCACCAGCGCGGCCTCGTCGCGCTGCGCCTCGGACGCCGTGCGCAGGCGCGTGGCGAGGTCGCGCCGTCCGGTCCGGCTGGAATAGACGCGCAGGAACGAGCGGCCCCGGTCGACCTCCAGCTGCGGCCGGTCGCCCGCCATCATCTCCGAGGCCTTGCGCGGGCGGTACGCGAGCGTGAGTTCGAGCAGGTACTTGCCGCAGCGGCCGGCCAGGCGCTCGGTGAGCTGCACTTCGGTCGGCACCGGCTTGGGCGGCGTGCATTCCTCCAGCGGACGCATGCGCGGGCGGCGGCGCAGGGTGTTCGCCAGGACGGGCCCGGCGATCGCGATGGCGGGGGCCTCCAGCGCCCACTCCAGCGCCAGCCTGCCCGCCGCGCGCTTGGCGACTGCCGCGATGGTGAGCGCCGGGTTCGCGCCCAGCGAGCCGGGGATGATGGAGCCATCGAGGACGACCAGGCCCTCGTGGGCCAGCTTGCCAGGGGCGGCGTCGAACACGCGCCCGCAATCGTCGACCACGCCTTCCAGCGCCGAAGCACCCATGGGGCAGCCGCCCAGCGGATGCACCGTGAGCAGCGGGCCGCGCTGGCCCTTCACCAGGAAATCCATGTCGTCGGGCAGCAGTCGCCACAGCGGGTTGGGCAGCACGTGCGCCTTGTCCTTGCGCACCCCCTCCACCAGGCGCTTGAGCTCGGCGTAGCGTTGTTCCATGAGGAAGGAGTTGCCTGCGCCCGGCCAATGCACGGAGGCCGTGCCTTCGTAGTGCATGCCGTCGGCCGACTGCCTGCCGCCATCGAGCCTGAGCTGCCCGTTGCCTTCGTCGTGGCCGATCAGCCCCACGAGCAGCGTCCTGCGCATGGCCTGCGGATCCACGCCGAAGGAGTCGCAGCCGTCCGCCCCGCCGCGCGAGGCCGAGGGCTCCTGCGCCAGGTCCTGCAGCAGGCGGGAGGTGGTCACGGTTTCGTCGAACAGGCGCTTGAGCGGCGCCGGCACCGCGAACTCCTGCACCAGCACCCCCTGCAGGTCCAGCGTGGAAGTGATCGTGGGGCCCACGCGGCGCGCGTCCAGCGGCTCCCATTCCTCGGCGGTGGTGTCGGCGACGTCCGGCCCGTCGTGCAGGGCCACCAGGTTGTCGCCGTTGCAGGAGAACTGTTCGCCCAGCCGCGGGGAGAACTGCAGGTCCGGGTTGCGCGAGCGCATCAGGATCTCGGTGCTGCCGAGCGAGCCCGCCGCGAGGATCACGCGGCGCGCCTTGATCTCCACCGGCAGGTGACGGCGGCGCAGGCCCTCGTCGGTGTACACGGTGCGCACGGTCCAACCGCCCTGCGGGCCGCCCGCCTTCTTCACCTTGAGCACGCTGCCGCCCGTGTAGATGTCCACGCCCCGCAGCCACGCCTGCCGCAGCAGCGTGGTGTCCAGGGACTTCTTGGCGCCCGCGTTGCACCCGGTCATGCAGTCGCCGCACAGCGTGCAGGGCGACATGTCGCGGTCGTTCGCGTCCGCGCTTACCTGCACCGTGATGGCCGCCGGGCCGAACTGCGCGCCCTTGCCGGCGCCTTCGGCGAGCTCGCGCAGCGCGCGCGTCTTGGCAAGGTTGCGGGCGTGCGGATGGTCCTGCGCCAGGCGGTCGGTCGCACCGAGCTGCTCCCGCACCTCGCGGAAGAAGCCTTCGTCGAGGTCCTGCGCCAAGGCTGGCGGCAGCCGCTTGCAGTCGTCCAGCCGCGGCGTGGCCATCACGCCGGCGTTGATCAGGGAGCCGCCACCCAGCCCGTTGCCGGTGAGCGTGCACACATCCGGGCCGAGCCGCACGTCGAGCAGCGCGTCGAGGGCGCCCACGGTCCCGCCCTGGTTGGCACGGCGCACGCGCAGGTGCGGCGGCAGCTCCTGCAGGCTGGAGGCGAACATTCCCGGCACGTACTCCTTGCCGCGTTCGAGCACGCAGATGCGGGCAGGGCGGCGCGTGCCGTCGGCTTCCGCCACGTCCCGGCCCGCGAGTTCCGCGGCGGCCATTGCCCCGCCGTAGCCGCTGCCGACGATCAGGACGTCGAAGACGGTCTCGCGGCGGCGGCGCAGTTCGGCGTAGTCGCGCGACAGCCAACGCAGGCCGGGCGACGCCTTGTCATGGGCGGACTGGCTCATGGCGGAACCCCTTTCCTTCCAGGATCCGGCCGAGTTCGGCCT
>SEAY01000199.1 GCA_004144865.1 Comamonadaceae bacterium | reverse complement strand
CCCCCACCGCCGCCCGCGCGCCGCCTGGCCCCCACCGGCATGCAGGCCGAGCTGCACGAGGCTGCCTCCATCTGCGAGCAGGCCAAGCAGGCCATGGTGTCGATGTTCAACGAGGCCCGCATGGGCCGCGCGGTGGATGCCGCAGGCGTGCAGAGCCTGGTGGAGGAGATCTCGGACTCCGTCACCCGCAACCCCAGCGCGCTCATCAGCCTGGCGCGCCTGAAAACGGCGGACGACTACACCTACATGCATTCGGTGGCCGTGTGCGCGCTGATGGTGGCGCTGGCCCGACAGATCGGCCTGGACGAGGCGCGCACCCGCACCGCCGGTATGGCCGGGCTGCTGCACGACATCGGCAAGGCGGCGATCCCGCTGGCGGTGCTCAACAAGCCCGGCAAGCTCACGGACGAAGAATTCACCGTGGTGCGCGGCCACCCCGAAGAGGGCTTTCGCATGCTGCAGGCCAGCGGCGGGGTGGAAAACGCCGTCATGGACGCCTGCCTGCACCACCATGAAAAGGTGGACGGCACCGGCTACCCGCATCGCCTGCCGGCTGAAAAGATCAGCCTGGTCGCCCGCATGACGGCCATCTGCGACGTGTACGACGCCATCACTTCCGACCGGCCTTACAAGCGCGGCTGGGACCCGTCGGAGTCGCTGCGCCGCATGGCCGAATGGAGCCCCGACCACTTCGACACGCGGCTGTTCCAGGCGTTCGTCAAGAGCATCGGCATCTACCCGGTGGGCTCGCTCGTGCGGCTGACCTCCGGGCGGCTGGGCGTGGTGATGGAGCAAAGCGGCGGCTCGCTCACGGCGCCCAAGGTGAAGGTGTTCTTCTCCACCAAGTCCGGCCTGCGCATTCCGCCCGAGGAGGTGGACCTGTCGGGCAGCGGCTGCACCGAGAAGATCATCGCCCGCGAAGACCCGGACCAGTGGCGGTTTCCCGACCTCGCCCAGCTGTGGTCCGGCCTGCCCCACGGAGCATGACGCGCACGCGCCCCGCCAGCAACGACGCGCCGGGCCGCACCGCAGCCGTGCGCACCTACGCGATGGTGGAGCGCTCCAGCCACCTGGACTTCGACATCCGCGACCAGAGCGGCCGCGCGCCGCTGACCCAGCCGCACAAGCACGAGTACTTTCAGATCCAGGTGAACCTGGGCGGCGACACGCAGCACCAGATCGGCGGCGTGGCGCGCCCCTTCACGGCGCGCACGCTGAGCTTCGTGCTGCCGCACCGCATGCACTGGGTGCCGCACCCGCCCGGCACGCGCTGGCTGGTGGTCAACTTCAGCCAGCGCTTTCTGTGGCCGCACCTCGATGTGGACCCACTCGACCTGGAGGACGTGCCGCTGTCGATGGCACCCGAGCTCGCGCCGTTTCAGTTCCAGGAGCACCTCGATTTCACCTTCGGCGAGGCCGGCTTCAGCGAGGTGCTGGCGCTGCTGGCCACCCTGCAGCGCGAGAACGCCGAGCGCCGCCTGGCCTCGCTCACGCGTATCCGCGGCTGCCTGCTGCAGCTGCTGGCCATCACCTGCCAGCAGTGGGAGGGCGAGCTGCGCGCGCTGGCCGCATCGCAGGCCCAGCGCGGCAGCCGCCGGGCCGCCATGGCCCGCGTGCTGCGCTACCTGCGCGACGAACTAGCCGGGCAGCCCACGCTGGCCGACGCGGCCGAGGCCGCCTGCCTGTCGCCCAACTACCTGGCCCATCTGGTCAAGAAGGAAACCGGCAAGACCTTCACCGACCTGCTCACCGAGCGGCGCCTGGCGCTGGCGCAAGAGCTGCTGCTGGCCACCGGCGAGCGCATCGGCGAGATCGCGCGGCGCTGCGGCTTTGCCGACGAGGCCTACTTCGCACGACGCTTTCGCCAGTGGCACGGGCTGAGCCCGCGCGCCTGGCGCGACGAGCGGCTGCGCGAACTCAACGCAGTCCAAGTCTTGCGCTGAATCGTCCGGCTCGCCCGGCCCGCCCCGGCCTAAGCTGGCGTCTCCATAACAAGACCCGGAGACAGCTTTCATGAACCGCCGACGGTGGCGGTAGAGGTCATCAAGAGGTCTCGGCGGTTCATGAAAGCTGTCTCCGGGTCTTGTTATGGAGACGCCAGCTTAGGCCGGGGCGGGCCGGGCGAGCCGGACGATTCAGCGCAAGACTTGGACTGCGTTGAGT
>SEAY01000127.1 GCA_004144865.1 Comamonadaceae bacterium | reverse complement strand
GCGATGGAAACCTCGGCCTCGGCCTGCTTCACCTGCGCCATGGGCAGCTGGTCGTCCAGTTGCACCAGCAGCTGGCCGCGCCGCACGCGGTCGGCGTCACGGAAGTTGATCTGGGTCACACGGCCCGAAACCTCGGGGCGCAGAATCACGCTCTGGCGCGAGCGCAGGCTGCCTACCGCCTGGGCATCGTCGGTGATCCGCAGGCTTTCGACCCGGGCGATCTCCACCGCCGGCGGCCGCTGCGGCCCCGCGGCAGGCGCGGTGCCGGAACGCGCGGCCCGGCCTTCCCCGGCCGGCTGGATTTCCTTGGGGCCCTGGGGCTGCTGCTGGTACCACCAGGCTGCGCCCGAGGCCGCCGCGATGCCGACCACGGCAACCGCGGTGTAGAGGGACTTCGATGCCATGAAATGCTGATCCGTGCAGAGGGCGCGCGAGCACGCCGCCGGTGGCAGGGTAAACGACACAATGTAACAGCAGGTGCACGAGCCGGCATAGCCCCGGCTGCGTACCTTCGGCCGCCAATTCGCCTCGGTCGGGGCCTTTTTACCGCCCCTTTACATTCGGTCCGCTAGCGCCGCAGGATGCTCTCGCAACCCTTGTTGGCCAGCGCGTCGGCCCGCTCGTTGCCGGGGTCCCCGTTGTGGCCGCGCACCCAGCGCCAGTCCACGACGTGCCCGCCCTGCTTCAACAGATCATCGAGCCGCTTCCACAGTTCCACGTTCTTCACGGGCTGCTTGCTGGCCGTCTTCCAGCCCTTGGCTTTCCAGCCCGGCATCCATTCGGTGATGCCTTTCAGCACGTACTGGCTGTCCAGGTACAGCGTGACGGCGCACGGGCGCTTGAGCGCCTCCAGCGCCTGGATCACCGCCATCAGTTCCATGCGGTTGTTGGTGGTGCTCGGCTCGCCGCCGTACAACTCCTTCTGCGTGGCTCCGGAGCGCAGGAGCACGCCCCAGCCCCCCGGACCGGGGTTGCCCTTGCAGGCCCCGTCCGTGTAGATCTCGATCTGGTTCATTCGATGCTTGTGAGTTCGCGCGCCTTGCGGTGGCTGCGATTCGCGACGGGCACCGGCGCGGTGGCCACGCGCTTGGGGCGCTTCCAGGTGGCACCGATCAACTTGATCCCCCGCACGCGCTTGACCGCGACGATGAAGTAGACGGCGCCGAAGATCGGCCACCAGCGGCGCCCGAGGCCGTCCATCCAGTCGAAGCGTTCCAGCCACTTCTCGCTGCCGAAAGCGGGGCGCCAGCAGCCGAAGCTGCTCGCTTCGACCTCGAAGCTCAGGAGACGCAGCCAGTCGCGCAGGCGCCGGTAGCCGATGAAGTCGCCGGCATCGGGCAGGTAAAGTTCGCCGAAGCCGAGGCGGCGATAGACGTGGGCACGCTGCTGCCGCAGGCCCCACAGGCTGGTCGGGTTGAGGCAGCAGATCACCACCTTGCCCTCGGGCACCAGCACGCGCTCGACTTCGCGCAGCGTGGTGTGCGGATCCAGGTTCAGTTCCAGCGAGTGCGGCAGCACCACCAGGTCGAGGCTGTTCTCCTCGAAGGGCAATGCGCTGTAGTCGGTGACGAGGTCGGGCCGCACGGCGCCGGAAAGCGCCTCGGCTTCGCTGAGCGCGAGCCACTTGTGCGGCATGCGATTGGCCTGCAGCGTATCGAGTTCAGGCAGCCCGAGTTGCAGCGCGTGGTAACCGAAGATGTCGCCCACCGCGCGGTCGAACTCCGCCCGCTCCCACTCGAGCAGATACCTGCCAGGCGGCGTTTCGAACCACTGCTGCATTCCTATAATCCGCTCGCTCATGAACTTGATCCCGCTGCCCGCCTTCCAGGACAACTACCTGTGGCTGCTGCACGACGGACAGCGGGCGCTGGTCGTCGACCCCGGAGACGCCGGTCCGGCGCAGTCGTACCTGGAGGCGAACGGACTGCGGCTGGAGGCGATTCTAGTCACCCACCACCACGCGGATCACACCGGCGGCGTCGACGCGTTGCGCGAGGCGACGGGCGCGCGCGTGTGGGGCCCGGCCCGCGAGAGCATCCCGGGGCCCTTCACCCGCCTCGCCGAGGGCGACCGCATCGAGGCGCTCGGCCTGTCCTTCGAGGTGCTGGACGTCCCCGGCCACACGGCCGGCCACATCGCCTATTACTGCGCCGACTGGCAGGGCGCCCCCCTCCTCTTCTGCGGCGACACCCTGTTCTCGGGCGGCTGCGGGCGCCTGTTCGAAGGCACCGCGGCGCAGATGTTCGATTCGCTGCGCAAGCTGGCGGACCTGCCCGGCGCCGCCCGTGTGTGCTGCACGCACGAATACACCCTCTCAAACCTGAAATTTGCCACGGCGGTGGAACCCGGCAACTCCCAGCTGATCCATTACCGGCAACAATGCGAACAGAAGCGCTCGCACGGCGAGCCGACCCTCCCCTCCTCCATCGCGCTGGAGCGGCAGGTCAATCCTTTCTTGCGCACCCGCATTCCGGCGGTGGCGCAGGCTGCACACCGGCACGCCGGTGCAGACGAAGCAGATGCGGTCGCGGTGTTCGCGGCCCTGCGCCAATGGAAGAACGAGTTCAGATGAAGAAGTACAAGCTGCTCGCCCTCGCCGCCACCCTGGTCCTCGCCGGGTGCGCCACCACGATGGGTCCCGATGGCTCGCAGGTGCGTGTCGATTCCGCCAAACCCCAGGAAGCTGCAGCGCCGCTGCCCGCGGTGATCCCGACCGGCCCGCTCAGCGCGATCGAGTCCTCCGAACTCAACTCGCGCAAGGTGGCCTCGCTCGAGCCGCCGCCGGACCTGTGGAACCGCATCCGCGGCGGCTTCAAGATGACCCAGCTCGACAACGACCTGGTACGCCGCCATGAGCAGTACTACGCCACCCGGCCCGACTACATGCAGCGCATGACGGACCGCTCGCGCAAGTACCTGTTCCACATCGTCGAGGAACTCGAGCGCCGAAACATGCCGACGGAGCTGGCGCTGCTGCCCTTCATCGAGAGCGCCTTCAACCCGCAGGCCGTCTCCAGCGCGCGCGCCGCCGGCATGTGGCAGTTCATGCCGGCCACCGGCAAGGACTACGACCTGAAGCAGAACGTCTTCCGCGACGACCGCCGCAACGTGCTCGCTTCCACCCGCGCCGCGCTGGACTACCTGCAGCGCCTGCACGGGATGTTCGGCGACTGGCACCTGGCGCTGGCCGCGTACAACTGGGGCGAAGGCAACGTGAGCCGCGCCATCCAGCGCAACCAGCGCGCCGGCCGCGACGCCGGCTACACCGACCTGAACATGCCCGACGAGACGCGCAACTACGTCCCGAAGCTGCAGGCGGTGAAGAACATCGTGCTGAATCCCGAGCAGTTCCGCGCGGAGCTGCCGCTGATCGAGAACCACCCCTACTTCCAGTCCGTCACGCTCTCGCGCGACATGGACGTCGAACTCGCCGCCCGCCTGGCGGACGTGCCCGTCGACGATTTCAAGGCGCTCAATCCGCAGCTGAATCGCCCGGTCATCCTGGCCGCGGGCACGCCGCAGATCCTGCTGCCCTGGGACAACGCCACGGTGTTCAAGCGCAACTTCGAGGCCTACGCTGATGGCCAGTACGCGAGCTGGACGGCCTGGAGCGCGCCTTCGACGATGTCGGTGGGCGAAGCCGCCCGGCGCGTCGGCATGAACGAGAACGAGCTGCGGGCCGTGAACAGCATCCCGCCGCGCATGTTGATCAAGTCCGGCTCGGTGCTGATCGTGCCGCGCAGCGCCAAATCGCAGACCGACGTGGCGAGCCACGTGGCGGAGAACGGCCAGCTGAGCCTGGCGCCCGAGGCGGTGACGCGCCGCGCGGTGATCCGCGCCGGCAAGCGCGATTCGGTGGCGAGCATCGCCCGCCGCTACCGGCTGTCCGCCTCGCAGGTGGCCGAGTGGAACAAGGTCGGCGCTTCGTCGACGTTCCGCGCCGGCCAATCGGTGGTGCTTTACCTGCCGGTGCGCGCCAAACGCAGCGTCATGCGGGCATCGGCGAAGAGCCGCGGGCCGGTGCGAGCCAGCCGCGCTCCCGCCATCAAGAAAAGAAGCCGCCGCTGAGCTTCGGGTCGCGCCGCACTGTGAAGGCGGCGCGTCACGATGTAACCGGAGTGTCTTCATGCAGGACAACTCCCACGGATGAAGCCGCCAGGGGCCGATGCGCGCAGCCCAGCCGGCAGGACACAGTCAACTCCATCAACCCAAAAGGAGTACTGTGATGAAAAAGACTCTCGTCGGCGGCCTCATCGCCGCTTCGCTGATGGGCTTTGGCGCGGCTGCGCAGGCCCAATACACCGCCATCGTTTCCGTCGCCCCGCCTGCGGCGCGCTACGAGGCCGTGCCGGCCGCGCGCAGCGGCTGGGTCTGGGCGCCCGGCCACTGGGAGTGGCAGCGCAACCAGTACGTGTGGATGGAAGGCCAGTGGATGCGCGCCCGCGAAGGCTACGAGTACCGCGAGCCGCGCTGGGTGCAGCGCGCCAACGGCGAGTGGATGCTGGTGGGCAACAACTGGGAACGCCGCGGGCCGGGCGGTGACCGCGATGGCGACGGCATCGCCAACCGCTACGACAACGACCGCGACGGCGACGGCATCGCCAACCGTTACGACAACAACCGCAACCGGCTCAGCCCGAACGCGGACCTCGACGGCGACGGCGTCGCGAACCGCAACGACCGCGACCGTGACGGCGACGGCGTGCGCAACGCGCGCGACCGCCATCCGGACAACCGCCGCCGCAGCTGAGGCTGCGATGCATTCGAAGGGGCCTCGCGGCCCCTTTTTTCATGGCCCCGCGCCGGCGACCTAGGACGGTTCCGACCTGCTTAACAGCAGCAGGCCGATGCGGCCCGCAACGCTCCATCCGTAGATTCAAGTCATCCTCAATCCAAGGAGTTTCTCCATGAAGAAGAAGACTGTTTATGGCGCCCTCGTCGCCGCTTCCCTGATGGCATTCGGCGGCTTGGCCCAGGCGCAGACGGGCCCCTACCAGGACCTGGACCGCGACGGCATCCAGAACCGCCACGACAACGACCGCGACGGCGACGGCTTCGCCAACAGGAGCGACCCGAACCCGAACGTGTGGAACTCCACGCGCTGGGTGCGCGGCAACGACATGGACGGTGACGGCATCGCCAACCGCAGCGACCGCGATCGCGACGGCGACGGCATCGCGAATGCGCGCGACTCGCATCCGAACAACAAGAACCTGCCCCGCGGCGTGGCGCGCAACGGCCCCAACGGTGACCTCGACCGCGACGGCATCCGCAACGCCCGGGACCGCGACCGCGACGGTGACGGCATCGCCAACGCCCGCGACGACTATCCGAACGACCGCCGCCGGGCCTGACCCGGATGAAGCGTAGGGTGGGCAGCTTGCTGCCCACCATCTCCCGGTGGGCGGCGAAGCTGCCCACCCTGCGGGAGCCACGGAGTCACAGCTTCTCCGTTTCCCCCTGCCGCGGCTGCCACTTCATCAGCCGCCGTTCGATCCGGCCGACCCAACCATCCAGCGCCAGCGCGAAAGCGGTGAGCACGACGATCCCGGCGAACACCGTGTTCACGTCGAAAGTGCCTTCGGCCTGCAGGATCAGGTAGCCGACGCCGCGCGCGGAACCCAGGTACTCGCCCACGACGGCGCCCACGAAGGCCAGGCCCACGGAGGTGTGCAGGCTGGAGAACACCCAGCTCGTCGCGCTGGGCAGGTACACGGTGCGCAGCAGCTGCTTCTGGCTGGCGCCCAGCATGCGGGCGTTCGCGAGCACCACGGGGCTCACTTCGCGCACGCCCTGGTACACGTTGAAGAACACGATGAAGAACACCAGCGTGACCGCCAGCGCGACCTTGCTCCAGATGCCAAGGCCGAACCATAGCGCGAAGATCGGCGCCAGGATCACGCGCGGCATGGAGTTGGCCGCCTTGATGTAGGGATCGAGGATCGCGCTGGCCGTGGGCGCGAGCGCGAGCCACAGGCCCACCGCGAGGCCCAGCACCGTGCCGATGCCGAAGGCCAGCAGGGTCTCCAGCAAGGTCACGCCCAGGTGCAGGTAGATGTCGGCGCGCCCCGGCAGGCCTTCCGGGAACAGCGGGTTGGGCGGCACCGCGAACGGCAGGAACCACGACCACACCCGCCCCGCCACCTTGATCGGCTCGCCCAGGAAGAAGGCCCATTGCTCGTCGCGCGAGACCGCGTGCCACAGGAGCAACATGGCCAGCAGCAGGCCGACCTGCCAGGCACGCAGATTCCCCTCGTGTGGCGCGATCCTCATGCAGCCCTCTTCAACTGCTGCGCATAGCCCTTGAGCACCTCGTCGCGCAGCACCGCCCAGATCCGGCTGTGGAGCTCGACGAAGCGGGGATCGCTGCGGACTTCGGCCACGTCGCGCGGGCGCGGCAGGTCGATCGCGAACTCGCCGATGGGATGCGTCGCGGGCCCGGCGGACAACACCACCACGCGATCGCTCATGGCGATCGCCTCGTCGAGGTCGTGCGTGATGAACAGCACCGCCTTCCGCTTGGCGGCCCAGAGGTCCAGCACCTCGTTCTCCATCAGCTGCCGCGTCTGGATGTCCAGCGCGCTGAAGGGTTCGTCCATGAGGATGATGTCGGGGTCGAGCGCCAGCGTCTGTGCGAGGGCCGTGCGCTTGCGCATGCCACCGGAGAGCTGGTGCGGATAGCGGTCCTCGAAGCCCCCGAGGCCCACGCGCTCCAGCCAGGCCTGCGCCTGCGCGCGCGCGTCGGCATCGGGCAGGCCGCGGTATTGCAGGCCCACCATCACGTTGGCGATCGCGCTGCGCCACGGCATCAGCGCGTCGGACTGGAACATGTAGCCGGCGCGCCGGTTGATGCCCGCCAGCGGCTCGCCGAACACGCGCACCTCGCCCGACGAGGGCTGCAGCAGCCCGGCGCCGACGTTCAGGAGCGTGGACTTGCCGCAGCCCGTAGGCCCCACCACGGAGACGAACTCGCCCGCGGCCACCTTCAGGGTGGTGGCGGCGACGGCGGTGTAGCGCTGGTCACCCGCCTCGCGCGAGAGGAAGGTGACGCTGATGTCGTCCAGTTCGAGCGCATGCGGCACGTGCTGCACGCTCACGCCTTGAACTTCTCCTTGGCGCGGCGGGCGAACTCGTTGGTGTAGGTCTTGCCCAGGTCGATGCGGCCTTCCTTGACGCCGGCGTCGAAGCTCGCCAGCGCCTTCAGCGCCGTCTTGGGCCCGTCGTCCGGCAGCAGGCCGTCGAGGGCGATCGCCTCGCGGATCTTGTTGAACGACGCGAGGTACAGCGCGCGGTCGCCGAGCAGGTAGGACTCGGGGACGGTCTTGACGATGTCGCTCGGGCCGGCCGTCTGCAGCCACTTCAGGCCGTGCACCATGGCGTTGGCCAGCGCCTGGCAGGTGCCCGGGTTCTTCTGCACGAACTCCATGGGCGCGTAGAGGCAGCCGGCCGGCATGGGCCCGCCGAACACCTCGTGCGTGCCCTTGAGCGTGCGCGTGTCGCTGATGATCTTCACGTCGCCCTTCTGCTCCAGCATCGTCATCACCGGGTCGATGTTGCTCATGGCGTCGATCTGGCCGGAGCGCAGGGCGGCAAGCGCACCCGCTGACGTGCCCACCCCGATGAAGCTCACGTCGCTGGCCTTGAGGCCGGCGCGCGAGAGCACCAGGTTGGCCACCATGTTGGTGGAAGAGCCCGGCGCCGTCACCCCGATCTTCTTGCCGCGCAGGTCGGCCACGGTGCGGTAGTTGGGCATCGCCCGCGTCGACACGCCCAGCGCTATCTGCGGCGCGCGGCCCTGCAGCACGAAGGACTGGAAGACCTGGTTCTTGCTTTGCAGGTTGATGGTGTGCTCGTAGGCGCCGCTCACGACGTCGGCCGAGCCGCCCACCACGGCCTGCAGCGCGCGCGAGCCGCCGGCGAAATCGGAAATCTCGACGTCCAGGCCTTCGGCCTTGAAGTAGCCGAGCTGCTCGGCGATGGTCAGCGGCAGGTAGTAGAAGGACGCCTTGCCCCCGACGGCGATCGCAACCTTGCTCTTCTCCGGCTTGCCCTGGGCGCGCAACGCGGGCGACGCGACGGCCGCGGCCGCGAGCGCCGTGAACTGCCGTCGGTTGAGGGATGCGATCGTCATGGAGGCCTCTCTGTCGTGTTCTTATGGGGACGACGAGAGGTTAGTGGCCGTGTTGCGCCGCCGCATCGGGACGTTCCCCGTGCGGGTTTTCACGTAACGCGATTTCGTAAGGCGCCGCGGCGCGCGTCAGCGCCAGGCGCTGAGGAAGATCGCGAGGTTGGCGAAGAAGGCAAGGCCCCAGATCGCGGAGCGCACGGTGCCCAGGCCGGCGACGTACATCGCGATGTAGATGATGCGCAGCGTGATGAACAGCACCGCGAGGATGTCCACGCGCGTCTGTGGCGCGCCGAGCTGGTGCGCGATGATCACGGCGCCGATGAAGAACGGCAGCGCCTCGAAGCTGTTGGCCTGCGCGGCGTTGGCGCGCGCCGCCCAGCCCTCCTGGCGCGCGAGCCAGGCGCGCGGCTCGTTGTTGTCGTAGCCGCCCTTGCTGCGCGGCTTGCCGAAGCCCTGGTACTTGGCCAGGCCGGCGCAAACGATGGGCAGCAGCGCGGCGATCAGCACGCACCAGTAGGCGACCGTGAATCGCAGGTAAATCGTCGTTGTCATTTCGTCCTCCTGTCCACCAGCGCGTGCGCGATGGTCCCCAGATCCACATATTCGAGTTCGCTGCCCGCCGGCACCCCCCGTGCCAGCCGCGTCACCTTCAGCCCGCGCTGCTTGAGCGCCTCCGCGATCACGTGCGCCGTGGCTTCACCCTCCGCGGTGAAGTTGGTGGCGAGGATCACCTCCTGCACCTCGCCGTTGGTGGCGCGTTCGAACAGCTTGGCCAGCCCGATCTCCTTCGGGCCGATCCCGTCCAGCGGGCTCAGCTTCCCCATCAGCACGAAGTACAGGCCGTTGAAGGCCTGCGTGCGCTCCAGCGCCGCCTGGTCGGCGGGCGTTTCCACCACGCACAGCTTGCTGCGGTCGCGCTGCGGGCTGCGGCAGGTGGCACACACCTCGTCTTCGGTGAAGGTGTGGCACTCGCTGCAGTGGCGCACGCTGGTGGCCGCCTGCTCGAGCGCACGCGCGAGCAGGCGTGCGCCCTCGCGGTCGTGCTGCAGCATGTGGAAGGCCATGCGCGAGGCGGACTTGGCGCCCACGCCGGGAAGGCGCCGCAGCGCCTCGACCAGGGCCTGGAGGGAAGGTTCGGCCAATGCTTCAGAAAGGCAGCTTCATGCCGGGCGGCAGGCCCGCCGTGAGCTTGCCCATCTTCTCCTGGCTCGTTTCCTCGGCCTTTCGCACGGCGGCGTTGAAGGCGGCGGCCACCAGGTCTTCCAGCATGTCCTTGTCCTCGCCCAGCAGGCTGGGATCGATGGTCACGCGCTTGACGTCGTGCTTGCAGGTCATGACGACCTTCACGAGGCCGGCGCCGGACTCGCCGCTCACCTCGATGGTGGCGAGTTCTTCCTGCGCCTTCTTCAGGTTGTCCTGCATCGCCTGGGCCTGCTTCATCAGGCCGGCCAGCTGTCCCTTGTTGAACATGGTGCTTCCTAGGTTCGGTGTTTCGCTATCGGTTTGATGCTGCCGGGGACGATTTTCGCCCCAAAGTCACGCTGCATCTGCTGCACGAACGGGTCGTTCAGGATGATCTGTTCGGCGGCCTGCTGCCGCTGGGCCGCCGCCTGCGCATTGCGGCGCGCGGGGCTGTCGGTGATGGGGCCGACCTCCACGGAAATGTCCACCGCGTGGCCCGCGGCCTGCAGCGCGGCGCGCAGGCGCTCGCGGCTGGCGGGCTGGTTGAGCGATTCGCGCTCCACCCGCAGCATCCAGTGGCCTTCGTCCTGCGCCACCAGCTGCGCCTGCAGCGCAAGCTCGCGCACCAGCGCGGTGACAGCTTCGCGCTCCACGAGCTGCTGCACGACGGATTGCCAGAAGTCGCCTTCGGGCGTGGGGGTGACGCTCGGGACGGCGTTCGGGGCCTCGCGCGTTTCGGGCTGCACGCGCACGGGCACGCCCATCACGTCGCCGGTGGCGCGGGTACCGGGTGCGGCGCGCGGCGGGGCCTGGCGGGGTTCGACGACGGGCAACACGTGGCCCGGAGG
>SEAY01000198.1 GCA_004144865.1 Comamonadaceae bacterium | reverse complement strand
GGGGTGGGTGGCAAGGGCACCCGCATGGCCGGGGTGGGCATCGTCTGGGACTGGGATTTCCAGCGCCTGCGTCGCAAGGCCGAGCTGACGGCGCACACCGAGCTCATGGTGAACCACTGGCGCTTCAACGCTGCCAACGGCGATGGCAAGGACGGCCTGACGCAGCTGGTGGTGCTGCCCTCGTTGCGCATGCGCCTGGCCCGCGGCGCCTCGCCCTGGTTCATCGAGCTGGGCATAGGCGCGAGCTGGATGGACGCGCGGTTCGAGACGCCGCGCAAGCGCTTCGGCAGCCACTGGAACTTCTACGACATGATGGGCCTCGGCCACAGCTTCGGTGCCGCGCACGAGCACGAGGTCTCGCTGCGCTGGATCCACGTCTCCAATGCCGGGCTGAAGGAGCCCAACCCGGGACAGGACTTCCTGCAGCTGCGCTACGTGGCGCGGTTCTGACCCGGCCGCCTACGGCCGGCCCGGGCAGGTCCTACGGACATCGTTCGCCGTGTCCGATTCGTCCAGGCCGCGCAGGCTCCAAACTGTTTGCAAGCCCCCGGTGCGACTAGGCCGGGCACTACAAACTGAACCGTACGGAGCTCTCCATGACCCACATCTCCCTTTCCCGCGCGCTCCTGCTGGCCGGCGTCGTCGCCGCCGCGGGCGTGGCCCAGGCCCAGACCTACGACGTGCCCCAGCAAGCCGGCGAGGCCAGCACCATGACGCACGGCGCGCCCAACCTGGTGACCGACAACCAGCATTCGACGCACGTGATGGGCGCCGGGCCGATGGTCGTTTACGGCGCGGTGCCCCCGAGCTACGGGCCGGACACGGTGGTGACGTACATCGACCGTCCTGAAGTGGTGAGCCGCACCTCCTCTGCCGCGACCTTCAACGTTCCGTCTCGCGCGGGTGAAGCCAGCACCATGACCGGCGGCGCGCCGAACATGGTGACCGACAACAGCCGCGTCATCATGCAGAGCGACCATCCGGTCCTGATCGTGAACTGACGCAGCGTTTCTCCAAGGTATTGCAGGCATGGAAAGGCCCGGCTCCGCCGGGCTTTTTCATGTCCGCGCCGCGCGGTTCCCGTTGCGCACGGCAAGTCCTACGGCCGGCGCCATCGACGTCCGATAGGGCCGGCGCCGGGCCGCTCCAAACTGGGAATCACAGGCACCCGGTTGCAATGCCGGGCATCCACAACATCCAAGTACGGAGCAGATCCCATGAAGAAGACCCATCTCACCCGCGCCCTGTTCGTTGCCGGCGCCGTCGCCTTGGCGGGCGCCGCGCAGGCCGACGCCATCTTCTACCCGAATGGCACCATGGTCGAACTGGGCGAGAACGGCGCCGACCACCTGGCCTGGAACGATGACGGCACCCTGCGTACCGCTGGCATGGTCGATACCTCGGTCCTGGGCGGCCCCGCTGCCATGACGAGCACCACCGTCACGACGGTGCCGACCGTGGAATACGTGTACGTGCAGCCGAACATCCACTTCGACCGCCACGCCGTGCGCGCGCAGATCGACCATCCGCCGGTCGCCATGACCAGCGACACCCGCGTGCTGGGCGCCGGCCCGGCGCACGATGACAAGACCTTCAACGTGCCGGCACGCGCGGGTGAAGCCAGCACCATGACGAACGGGGCACCGAACCTGGTGACCAGCAACGACAGCTTCATGGTGGGCAGCACCGCGATCCCCTACAGCTCCATCACGGTGGGCCAGCCTTACTACGTGCTCTCCTACTGAGGCGCGGCGCGCGTATAAAGAAAAAGGCCCGGGATTCCCGGGCCTTTGCTTTCGTGCCTGCTGACTGTGCGATCAGCCGCGGAAGTGGTGGCGGCCGCCGTGGCCGTCACGTCCGCCGAAGCCGCCGCGGCCCTTGCCGCCGCGCATGTGGTTCATGCCGACGGCGTCGAACGCGGCCTTCTGCTCGGAGCTCAGCGCGCCGTAGAAGGTCTTGGTGGCGTCCAGGCGCTTGTCCATCTCGGCGCTGCGCGCGGCACGCAGGGCGCGCATGCGATCGATGCGCTCGGGCGTGGTCATGCGGGCAAACTCGGTGCGGTCGGGGCGCTGGAAGTTGCGCGCGCCGGGCTGGATCGAGGCCGTCCAGGCGGTCCACGCGCCTTCCTGGGCCGGGGTGATCCGCAGCTGGGCCTTCAGCTCGCCCAGGCGCTTGGCCATGCGTTCCTGCATGCGGGCGCGGCGCTGTTCCGCGCGGGCCGGGTCCTG
>SEAY01000126.1 GCA_004144865.1 Comamonadaceae bacterium | reverse complement strand
CCGCCGCCACCGGAGCGGGGCTCCATCGGGCGGGCTTCGTTGACGACGAGCGCGCGGCCGCCGTGCTGCTGGCCGTTCATGCCCGCGATGGCGGCCTGCGCCTCGGCGGGGCTGCCCATCTCGACGAAGCCGAAGCCCTTGGAGCGGCCGGTGTCACGTTCCATCATGACCTTGGCGCTGGTGACAGTACCGAACTGGGCGAAAGCCTGTTCCATGTCGCTGTCGCGGAAAGTGTAGGGAAGGTTCCCCACGTAGAGTTTGTTGCCCATCTAAGGACTCCTGAGTGAAAACGCACAAAGCGATGGAGTCCGCAAGACGCAAGCAAAACCACGCGAAACCGACAAACACCGCAAACCTGCGGCCCCCGGAAAGGAAACCGCGGGGCACATTATGCTCGGTCTCGGCGTTCCTGTCTTGTCAGGGATGCCCCTGAGTCGCGCCGTCGGGCCAGCCGACCCCGTTTCCCTCACCAGTTGACCTCGCGCTCCGGGGTGGAACCGATGCGATGGATGGCCAGGTCGGCGCCCTCGTGTTCCTCTTCCGCGCTGAGCCGCAGCCCCGAGATCGCCTTGATCGCCCCATAGGTCGCGAAGCCGGCGGCCAGCGCCCACAGCACGCCCATAGCGCTGCCCAGGAGCTGGGCGCCGAGGTTCACGCCGCCCAGCCCGCCCAGCGCCTGCAGGCCGAAGATGCCGGCGGCGACCCCGCCCCACAGCCCGCAGAGGCCGTGCAGGGGCCACACGCCCAGCACGTCGTCAATCTTCCAGCGGTTCTGCGTCAGGGTGAACATCACCACGAAGATCCCGCCGGCGCCCGCGCCGACCACGAGGGCGCCCAGCGGGTGCATGAGGTCGCTGCCGGCGCACACGGCCACCAGCCCGGCCAGCGGGCCGTTGTGCACGAAGCCGGGGTCGTTGCGGCCCGCGGCCAGGGCCGCCAACGTGCCGCCCACCATGGCCATCAGGGAGTTCACGGCCACCAGCCCCGACACCTTGTCGATGGTCTGCGCGCTCATCACGTTGAAGCCGAACCAGCCGACGGTGAGGACCCACGCGCCCAGCGCCAGGAACGGGATGTTGGACGGCGGGTGCGCCGAGATCGCCCCGTCCTTGCGGTAGCGGTTGCTGCGCGCGCCGAGCAGGAGCACGGCCGGCAGCGCCAGCCAGCCGCCCACCGCATGCACGACGATGGAGCCGGCGAAATCGTGGAACTCCGCGCCGGTCAGGTCCTTGATCCAGGCCTGGATGCCGAAGCGCTGGTTCCACGCGACGCCCTCGAACAGCGGATAGACGAGGCCGACGATCACGGCGGTGGCGGCGAGTTGCGGGCCGAAGCGCGCGCGCTCGGCGATGCCGCCGGAGATGATGGCCGGGATGGCGGCGGCGAAGGTGAGCAGGAAGAAGAACTTCACCAGGTCGTAGCCGTTGCGTGCCACCAGCTGCTCGGCGCCGACGAGGAAGCTGGTGCCGTAGGCGACGGCGTAGCCGACCAGGAAATAGGCGACGGTGGAGACGGAGAAGTCCACCAGGATCTTCACCAGCGCGTTCACCTGGTTCTTCTTGCGCACGGTCCCCAGCTCCAGGAACGCGAAGCCCGCGTGCATGGCCAGGACCATCACGGCGCCCAGCAGGATGAAGAGGACGTCGGTGCCCTGTTTGAGTGCTTCCATTCGGTTTCCTTTGGCGAATTTGCTTGTTCGTGGTGCGTGCGCGCCGGTTTCCCGGTCTTTGCACCAAAACTAAGCAAAAAGTGCGCCGGCAGCGTGCGGTCCTGCGCGTTCCCTACAATCCGCGGTTCCTTGGAAGCCTTCCTCGTCTCCACGGGCATCGTCGCCCTCGCCGAAATGGGCGACAAGACGCAGCTGCTGTCGCTGGTCCTCGCCGCCCGGTTCCGCAAGCCCTGGCCCATCGTCTGGGGCATCTTCGCCGCCACGCTGGCCAACCACGCGCTCGCCGGCGCGCTGGGCAGCTGGGTGACGCAGGTGCTGGGCCCCGACGTGCTGCGCTGGGTGCTGGGCCTGTCCTTCATCGCCATGGCCGGCTGGATGCTGATCCCGGACAAGCTCGACGAGGACGACGGCGCCAGTGCCGCCCCGCGTCTCGGCGTGTTCGGCACCACCCTGGTGGCCTTCTTCCTCGCCGAGATGGGCGACAAGACGCAGGTGGCCACCGTGATGCTGGCCGCGCAGTTCCAGGCCTGGGGCCCCGTCGTCATCGGCACGACGCTTGGCATGATGATCGCCAACGCGCCGGTGGTGTGGTTCGGCGAGCGCATCACGCGCAAGGTGCCGATCCAGCTGGTGCACACGATAGGCGCACTGGTGTTCATGGTGCTGGGGGTGCTGGCGCTCATCGCCTGAGGCTTGGCTATACTTCCCTCCAGCGCCGATTTGCCTCGCTTGCGGGCGCTCAATAAATGCCGCTAAAGACGGACGCCGACCCGGCCCGCTTCAGCGGGGCCGGGTTTTTCTTTTCCAGATGACGCTCGTCGCCACGCCACGTTCGATGCAGTTCGACGCCCCGCTTGCCCTGCAAAGCGGCGCGGCGATCCGCGGCTACTCGCTCGCCTACGAGACCTACGGCACGCTCGACGCCGAGCGCAGCAACGCGGTGCTGATCTGCCACGCGCTCAACGCCTCGCACCACGTGGCCGGCGTCTATGCGGGGCAGGAGAAGTCGGAAGGCTGGTGGGACACCATGATCGGCCCCGGCAAGCCGGTGGACACCGATCGCTTCTTCGTCATCGGGGTCAACAACCTCGGCTCCTGCTTCGGCTCCACCGGCCCGATGCACGTCAATCCCGACACCGGCCGCGTCTACGGCGCCGACTTCCCCGTGGTGACGGTGGAGGACTGGGTGAACGCGCAGGCCCGCCTGCTCGACGGACTGGGCATCACGCAGCTGGCGGCCGTCATGGGCGGCAGCTTGGGCGGGATGCAGGCCCTGTCGTGGACGCTGCAGTACCCGGAGCGCGTGCGCCATGCGGTGGTGGTGGCGAGCGCGCCCAACCTCAACGCCGAGAACATCGCCTTCAACGAGGTGGCCCGGCGTGCCATCGTGACGGACCCCGACTTCCACGGCGGCCATTTCTACGAGCACGGCGTGCTGCCCAAGCGCGGCCTGCGCATCGCCCGCATGATCGGCCACATCACGTACCTGTCGGACGACGTGATGAACGAGAAGTTCGGCCGCCAGCTGCGCGAGGGCCTGGACCTGAAGTACAGCACCCAGGACATCGAGTTCCAGATCGAGAGCTACCTGCGCTACCAGGGCGACAAGTTCAGCGAGTACTTCGACGCCAACACCTACCTGCTGATCACGCGCGCGCTCGACTATTTCGATCCGGCCAAGCGCTACGACGGCAACCTCGCCAAGGCGCTGGCGGTGGCCACGGCGAAGTTCCTGCTGGTGAGCTTCACCACCGACTGGCGTTTCTCGCCCGCGCGCAGCCGCGAGATCGTCAAGGCGTTGCTGGACAACCGGCGCGACGTCAGCTACGCGGAGATCGATGCGCCGCACGGGCACGATGCCTTCCTGCTCGAAGACCCGCGCTACCTCGCCGTCGTACGTTCGTACTTCGAGCGCATCGCCGCCGGAGCCAGGCCGTGACCGACCGCGCGACCCTGCACTCCATCGCGCGCCTGGTGCCGCCCGGCTCGCGCGTGCTCGATCTCGGCTGCGGCGACGGCGCGCTGCTGGACCACCTGCAGCGCGAGCGCGGCTGCAGCGGCTACGGCATCGAGATCGCCGACGCCAACGTGCTCGCCTGCGTGAAGCGCGGCGTGAACGTGATCCAGCTGAACCTCGACCAGGGCCTGTCCCTGTTCGACGACGACACCTTCGACGTGGTGCTGCAGATCGACACGCTGCAGCACCTGCGCAATGCCGAGACCATGCTGCGCGAGACCGCCCGCGTGGGCAAGCTGGGCATCGTGGCCTTCCCCAACTTCGCCCACTGGCCCAACCGCCTTTCGATCGCGCGCGGGCGCATGCCCGTCACCAAGCGCCTGCCCTACCAGTGGTACGACACGCCCAACATCCGCGTGGGCACCTTCAAGGATTTCGAGGTGCTGGCCACCCGCAACCGCCTGGCCATCCTCGACGCCTTCGGCCTGCAGGACGGCAAGGAGCGGCGCTTCCTGCCGAATCTCACCGCCAGCACCGCGGTCTTCAAATTCGAGCGCGGTTGATCTAGGATGCGCACATCGGGAACACAGCCTCCCGATCCTTCCGGAAAGACGGTGTCCCGTCCAAGCGCTGGCAACTTCGTCATGGAGTGATCGAACGTGGACACCGCCCTTCCCTGCATCTCCCCCTCCGCCCTCGCCCCGCTGCTCGGCCGCGCCGACACGCCGTTGCTGCTCGACGTGCGCCGCCCGGAGAAGTTCGCCGCCAGCGACCGGCTGCTGCCCGGCGCCGTGCATTGCCCGCCCGAGGAAGTCGCCGCTTTCGCTCGCGCCCAGCCGCCGCGCAGCGCCGTCGTGTACTGCACCTATGGCCACGAGGTCAGCCACGATGCCACCCGCGTCCTGCTGGCCGCCAGTTGGGATGCGCGCGTGCTCGCGGGCGGCATCGAAGGCGGCGAGCCCGGCGTGGACCGGCTGGAGGACATCGCGCACTGGCGCGAGCAGCCGCTGCCAGGCATCCGCAAGCGGGCGGAGCTCGGCGTCACCGGCGAACGGCCCTCGCGCTGGGTGACGCGCGCGCGGCCGAAGATCGATCGCATCGCATGCCCCTGGCTCATCCGCCGCTTCATCGATCCGCGCGCGCAGTTCTTCTACGTGCCGGCCGGTGAAGTGTTCACCGAAGCCGAACGGTTGCAGGCGGTGCCCTTCGACATCGACGGCGCCCCCATCTCCCACGAGTGGGAGCGCTGCAGCTTCGACGCCCTGCTGCGCGCCTTCGAGCTGCAGGTGCCGGGCCTGGACGCGCTGGCGGCCATCGTGCGCGGCGCTGACACCAGCCGCATGGACGTGGCGCCGGCCTGCGCCGGGCTGCTGGCGATCTCGCAGGGCCTCTCGCGCCTGCATGCCGACGACCACGCCATGCTCTTGGCGGGCCTGCCGGTGTACGACGCGCTGTTCGCCTGGTGCCGCGACGGGCAGGGCGAAACGCACAGCTGGAAAGTGCACGCGGAGGCGGCGCCGTGAGCGCCTTGCCGCAGGTGGCGCCGCCCGCGACCGCTCACGCCGCGGTTTCCTTCGCCGAGGCCTTCCGCTTCTGGCTCAAGCTCGGCTTCATCAGCTTCGGCGGGCCGGCCGGGCAGATCGCGATCATGCACCGCGAGCTGGTGGAACAGCGGCGCTGGATCTCGGAGCGGCGCTTCCTGCACGCGCTCAACTACTGCATGGTGCTGCCGGGGCCGGAGGCGCAGCAGCTCGCCACCTACATCGGCTGGCTGATGCACCGCACCTGGGGCGGCATCGCGGCCGGCGCGCTGTTCGTGCTGCCCTCGCTCGCGATCCTGATCGGCCTGAGCTGGATCTACGTGGCCTTCGGGCAGGTGGACTGGGTGGCGGGGCTCTTCTACGGCATCAAGCCGGCCGTCGCCGCGCTGGTGCTGCACGCGGTGTGGCGCATCGGCGGGCGAACCCTGCGGCATCCAGCGCGCGTGCCGGCGCTGTGGGCGATCGCCATCGGCAGCTTTCTCGCGATCGCCTGGCTGCAGCTGCCGTTCCCGGGGATCGTCCTGGGCGCGGGGCTGATCGGCGTGCTCGGCGGGCGCCTGTGGCCGGCGCAGTTCGGGGCGGAGGAGCCAGGGGGTTCGCACGCCGCCACCGCGTCCGCGCCGCGCGGCGCGGCCTTCCTGATCGACGACGACACGCCCACGCCGGAGCACGCGCGCTTTCGCAAGTCGCGGCTGGCGACGATCGTGGCGGTGGGCGCCCTGCTCTGGCTGCTGCCCATGGCGCTGCTGGTGGCGACGCAGGGCTGGCAGGGCACGCTCGCGCAGATGGGGTGGTTCTTCACCAAGGCCGCGCTGCTCACCTTCGGCGGCGCCTACGCGGTGCTGCCCTATGTGTACCAGGGCGCGGTGGAGCACTACCAGTGGCTCACGGGGCCGCAGATGATCGACGGCCTCGCGCTGGGCGAGACCACGCCCGGCCCGCTGATCATGGTGGTGGCCTTCGTCGGCTTCGTCGGCGGCTGGACGCACCGCGTGCTGGGACCGGACGCGCTGTTCCTGGGCGCCGCGCTGGCCGCGGCCGTGGTCACCTGGTTCACCTTCCTGCCCTCCTTCCTGTTCATCCTCGCCGGCGGGCCGCTGGTGGAGTCCACGCACGGGCAGCTGCGCTTCACCGCGCCGCTGACGGCGATCACGGCGGCCGTGGTCGGCGTGATCGGCAGCCTGGCGCTGTTCTTCCTGGCGCACATCGCGCGGGCCACGCCCACGCCGGGCTTTCCGGTCGACCTGGTGTCGCTGGCGATCGCCGCGGGCGCGGCCGTCGCGCTGTTCCGTTTCAAGGCCGGCGTCATTCCCGTGATCGCGGGCAGCGCCGTGGTCGGCATGGCGCTGCGGCTGGCGGGATTTGCCTGAGGCCGGCGCGGCCGAACCGGGCTATCCTGCCCGCATGAACATCCTCATCACCGGCGGCGGCGGCTTCCTCGGCGCCCGCCTCGCGCGTGCCCTGCTGGCGCGCGGCAGCTTCTCCCTGCGCGGCGCGCCCGCGCGCCCCATAGAGCGCATCGTGCTGGCCGACCGCGGCCCGGCGCCTGCGGACCTGCTGGCGGACCCCCGCGTTCGCTCCGTGCAGGGCGACCTGATGGAGCTGCTGCAGCGGCGCGAGCTGCCGGCTGCCGGCACCGACGCCGTGTTCCACCTCGCCGCCGCGGTGAGCGCCGAATGCGAATCCGATTTCGAGCTCGGCATGCGCAGCAACCTCGACACCACGCGGGCCTTGCTCGATGGCTGCCGCGCGCTGGGCACGCAGCCGGTGTTCGTGTTCGCCAGCTCGCTGGCGGTCTTCGGGCAGCAGCCCGGCCAGTCGGCCCTGGGCACGATGCGCGACGACACGCTGCCCACGCCGCAGGGCAGCTACGGCATCCAAAAGTTCATCTGCGAGCAACTGGTGGCCGACTACACGCGCAAGGGCTTCGTGGCGGGGCGCAGCGTGCGGCCGATGACGGTGGTGGTGCGGCCCGGGCAGCCCAACGGGGCCGCGTCGGGCTTCTTCAGCGGCATGATCCGCGAGCCCCTGGCGGGTGTCCGCGCGCGCGTGCCGGTGCCCGCGGAGACGCCGGTGGCGCTCGCCTCGCCCACGTCCACGATCGCGGGATTCGTGCGCGCCGCGGAAGTCGGCGATGCCGAATGGGGCCAGCGCACCGCGATCAACCTGCCTTCGCTGCGCACCACCGTGGGCGAGATGGCGCAGGCGCTGGAACGCGTGGCCGGCAAGGATGCGACGGCGCTGCTGGACTGGGTGCCCGACGCCTCGATCGAAAAGCTGGTGCGCAGCTGGCCGGGCGACGTGGCCTGGGACCGCGCGCGGGGCCTGGGCCTGCAGGCCGACCCGGACTTCGAGAGCATCGTGCGCCAGTACATCGGCGAGAACGCCGGCGCCGTGCGCCTGCCGGTGCGCTGAGGTCGCCGCGATGCCGCGCTTCGCCGCCAACCTGTCGATGCTCTATCCGGAGCACGATTTCCTGGCCCGCTTCGAGGCTGCCGCGCGCGACGGCTTCGCGGGCGTCGAATACCTGTTTCCCTACGAGCACGCGCCGGAGGAACTGGCCGCGCGCCTGCGCAGCCACGGCCTGCAGCAGGTGCTGTTCAACGCGCCGCCCGGCGACTGGAACGCGGGCGAACGCGGGCTCGCCTGCCTGCCCGGACGAGAGGCGGAGTTCCGCGCGGGCATCGGCAAGGCGCTGCGGTACGCGCAGGCGCTCGCGTGCCCGCGCGTGCATGTGATGGCGGGGCTCGTGCCCGCGGGCCGCGAGCGCGACGACCTGCGGCCCACGTACGTGGCCAACCTGCGCTGGGCCGCGCGCGAGGCGGCGCGGCAGGACGTGAAGCTGCTGCTGGAGCCGATCAACACCCGCGACATCCCCGGCTTCTTCCTCAACCGCCAGGACCATGCGCACGAACTGCTGGCCGAGATCGGCGAGCCCAACGTGCAGGTGCAGATGGACCTGTACCACTGCCAGGTCGTCGAGGGCGACGTGGCGATGAAGATCCGCCAGTACCTGCCGACGGGGCGCGTGGGCCACTTCCAGATCGCCGGTGTGCCGCAGCGGCACGAGCCGGACCTGGGCGAGCTGAACTATCCCTACCTGTTCGGCGTGATCGACGAAGTGGCCGCCTCCTGCGGCTGGCAGGGCTGGGTGGGTTGCGAGTACCGGCCGGCGCGCGGCGCGCAGCCGGGCGGAACGAGCGAGGGCCTCGGCTGGCTGCGCCGCCTCAGTCCTGCTTCTTCATGATGTTGATGTTGCCGTCGGCTTCGAGGATGGCCATGCGCATGTCCTCGATGTCGCAGTCGGCGCTGCGCAGCGCCTTCTCGACGTCGGCGCGCGGCACCCGCTGGCGTTTGAGCACCTCGTCGTAGATCACGCCGTCGCGCCCGATCAGCACCGGGCTGCCCTGGATCGCCGCATCCAGCTTCTGCGAACGGGAGGTGGCCAGCGCGATCGCCACGTCCAGCGCGACCAGCGTGGCCGCGGCGATCAGCCCGCCGGTGATGGACTCGTCCCCGCCGTTCAGGGAGCTGCTGACGGCTTCGGACAGCAGCATCACCACGATCAGGTCGAAGGGCGTGAACTGGCCCACGGTACGCTTGCCGGTCAGGCGCACCATCACCAGCAACACGAGATACACGATGGCGCCGCGGACGATGAATTCCCACCAGGGCAGGGACAGGTCGAACATATGGGTTTCTCTTTGCGGATGAGCCGAGCGGCAGTGGAGCACTGCCGCGGCGGGCACCTTGTCGGACAGCTGCGCGCCGGGGTGTCCGCATGAGCCTGACCCTGGCGCGGCCGGTCCACAGCGAGCTGGTCATCCGCAAGAGCCGCTTCCTCGGCACCGTGCAGCCGGTGGCGGGGCGCGAGGAAGCGGTGGCCGTGGTCGCGGCGCTGCGCGCGCAGCACCCCGGCGCCGCGCATGTGTGCTGGGCGCTGCTGGCCGGCGGGCAGTCGGCAGCCAACGACGACGGCGAACCGGGCGGCACCGCGGGCCGCCCGATGCTGGAAGTGCTGCGCCACCAGCAGCTCGAGGGCGTGCTGGCCACGGTGGTGCGCTACTTCGGCGGCGTGAAGCTGGGCGCGGGCGGTTTGGTGCGCGCGTACACCGATGCGATCGCGCAGGCCTTGCTGCAGGCGGAGAAGCTGCCGCTGCAAAAGACACTGCAGCTCGCGTGCAGCGTGCCCTATGCCCTGGAAGGCATGGTGCGGCGCGAATTGCAGGCTGCGGGCGCGGTGCTCGGCGAGGTGCGGCACGGGGAGCGGGTGGAGATCGAATTCGCCGTGACGGAAGGCGCGGCGGCGGACCTGCGCGCGCGCCTGAACGAGCTCGGCCAAGGCCAGCTGGCGTGGCTGTAGGGCGGGGTGAGCGGCGCAGCCCGAACCCCGCCATCGCACGCGAGCATCACGCCGCCCCCAACTGCCGCAGGAACTCCATCGCCGCATGCGGCGCCCGCTCCTTCGCGCCGTTGATGAAGAACACGAAGGCTTCGTTGCCCTCGGCCGCCGCCGCCCAGTCGCGCGCGCCCTGCACCCATTTCGCAAGTTCCTCCGGCGCATAGCCCGTGGCGCAATCCGCCGCGCTGCGCATCAGCCGCAGGTACGCCAGCTGGCTGCGCGCGTGCGGGATGGAGGGAAACTTTTCGGAGTCCGTGTAGACGGTGGTGCACCCATGCCGGGCCAGCAGCTCGAGATATTCCTCGGTCGCGAAGCTCGGGTGCCGCACGTCCAGCACGTGGCGCAGCGGCAGGCCCCCTGCCTCGCGCGGCAGCAGGCGCAGGAAGGCTTCCAGGTCGTCGGGCCTGAAAGGCGTGGTGGGCATCAGCTGCCACAGGAGCGGCCCCAGCTTGTCACCGAGTTCCGCGATGCCGCTGCCGATGAAGCGCTGGATGCCTTCCTGCGCGCCCGCCAGTTCGCGCCGGTGCGTGGTGAAGCGGTGCGCCTTGAGCGCGAACACGAAGCCCTCGGGCGTCTCGTCGCGCCACTTGGCGAAGGTCTTGGGCTGGAACGTGCTGTAGAAGGTGCCGTTGACCTCGATCGCCGTGAGCTGCCGGCTCGCGTAGTGCAACTCGCGGCTGTGCGGCAGGCCGGCGGGGTAGAAATTGTTCCGCCAGGGCTCGAAGGTCCAGCCGCCGACACCGGCGTGGATGCGGGGTTTCATGCGGGCG
>SEAY01000018.1 GCA_004144865.1 Comamonadaceae bacterium | reverse complement strand
GGGTGGGACTGGGCGAACGGCTGGGCCACTATCCGAAGGTCCTGTCCGGCGGCGAGCAGCAGCGGGTGGCCCTGGCGCGCGCCTTCGTGGTGCAGCCGGCCGTGCTGCTGGCCGACGAGCCGACCGGCAGCCTGGACTTCGCCACCGGCGAGACCGTGATGCAGCTGATGTTCGACCTCAACCAGGAACTGGGCACGACCCTGGTGCTGGTGACGCACGACCGCGCGATCGCCGAGCGCTGCCAGCGCCGCATCACCATCGAGGCCGGGCGCGTCGCCGAGACGGCCTGAGGATAATCGCCCGGATGTCCAGCCCCAAAGTCCTGTTCGGCTTCCACGCGGTGGGCGTGCGCCTGCGCACCGCCCCCAAGTCCATCCTCGAGATCTACGTGGAAGGCACCCGCAAGGATGCGCGCATGCGCCAGTTCCTGCAGAAGGTGCAGGAAGCCGGGCTGCGGCCGATCGAGGCCGATGCCCTGCGGCTGTCCCGGCTGGCGGGCAGCGCCGGCCACCAGGGCGTCGTCGCGCGGGTGGAGCCGCTGCCCGTCACCAACTCCCTGGACGACCTGCTGGACGGCATCGGGGTGCCGCCGTTGCTGCTGGTGCTGGACGGCGTGACCGATCCGCACAACCTCGGCGCCTGCCTGCGCGTGGCGGACGGCGCCGGCGCCCATGCCGTGATCGCGCCCAAGGACCACGCCGTGGGCATCAATGCCACCGTGGCCAAGGTCGCCAGCGGTGCGGCCGAGACCGTGCCTTACTTCATGGTCACCAACCTGGCGCGCACGCTGGGCGAGCTGAAGGAACGCAACATCTGGTGCCTGGGGCTCAGCGATGAAGCCACCCAGACGCTGTACCAGTCCGACCTGCGAAGCCCGACGGCGCTGGTGCTGGGGGCCGAAGGCACCGGGCTGCGCCAGCTCACGCGCAAGACCTGCGACGGCCTGGTTTCCATCCCCATGCTGGGCGCGGTGGAGAGCCTCAACGTGTCGGTGGCCAGTGGCATCTGCCTCTACGAGGCCGTGCGGCAGCGGCTGTGACGCCGCAGGCGGTGCGCGAGTGGGTGCGCGAGGCGCGCCGCATCGTGGTGCTCACGGGCGCCGGCATGAGCGCCGAGTCCGGCGTGCCGACCTTCCGCGACGCGCAGTCGGGGCTGTGGGCGAACTTCCGGCCCGAGGAGCTCGCCACCGAGCAGGCGTTCCGCGCCCATCCCTCCATGGTGTGGGAGTGGTACGCGCTGCGCCGGGAGATGATCGCGAAAGTCGCGCCGAATGCGGGGCATCTCGCCATCGCCGCCTTCCAGCAGCGGCATCCTGGCCGGCTGGCGGTCGTCACGCAGAACGTGGACGGCTTGCACCAGCGCGCGGGTTCACCCGGGGTTCTGGCGCTGCACGGCAACATCGCCGACGACCGCTGGCTGGATGCGCCCCGCGCCTGCTGCGATGCGCAGGCGCCCGAAGCGGGAACGCCGCCGCGCTGCGCCACCTGCGGCAACCTGCGGCGCCCCGCCGTCGTGTGGTTCGGGGAGATGCTGCCCGCGGCCGAACTCGAGGCGGCCGGCGAAGCCGCCGCCCGATGCGAATTGATGCTGGTGGTGGGCACGTCGGGCCTGGTGTATCCCGCCGCGGGCCTGGCGCGCAGCACGCGCGGCCGCGTGGTGATCGTCAACCCAGGCGCCACGGACCTGGACGATGCCGCCGATGCGTTGCTGGCCGGCACCGCCGCCGCCTTGTTGCCGCTGCTTCTGGACGAGGAGAGGAACCCATGAACAAGCCCACCCTGGCGCTCGCCTGCGCCGCCCTTGCCCTGGCCGGCTGCACGCAGGAGCAGCAGAACCAGTTCGGCCGCGGCGTGCAGAACTGGACCGGCACGAACGGCGTGCTGGAGATCTACGCCGGCGACAAGCTGGTGCGGCGCTTCGTGCGCGTGGACAAGCTCAGTACCGCGCTGGGCACCAGCGACAGCGAAGCCCGTTCCTACCGTTACGGCTACGGCATCCTCGACGAGAACCTGAACTTCGCCGCCGACCCGGGCGAGAAGAAGGTGTACTTCGAGGTCGGCGGCTTCGGCACCTACCTGTTCTTCGAGAACCCGCGGTAAGCCTCCTTGCGCGCCGCGCCCGCGGCCCTCAAGATGCGCTCGCGCGGATGGCCGCGCGCCAAGAGGAGACGACATGGTGACGACGAAGAGGGTGACGGCGGCCGCGGCCGCCGTGGCGGCGGCGACGGTTCTCGCCGGGTGCGCGGGCCTGCAGTCGATGGGAGGCGGCGGCTGGACGCCGCTGATAGCCGGCACGCGCGGGCTGGAGAACTTCAACCAGGTGGGGCAGGCCAACTGGGTCGCGGCCGAAGGCGCCGTGCAGGCCTCTTCGGGCGGCCGGGAGCCCGCCTACCTCGTGACGCGCCAGTCCTACGGCGACTTCACGATCCGCGCCGAGTTCTGGGCCAGCGACGACGCCAACAGCGGCATCTTCGTGCGCTGCCAGGAGCCCACGCGCATCACCGACGAGAACTGCTACGAAGCCAACATCTTCGACCAGCGGCCCGACCCGACCTATGGCACGGGCGCGATCGTGAAGGTGGCGCCGGTCGCCCAGCCCATGCCGAAGGCGGGCGGCAAGTGGAACACCTACGAGGTCACCGCGCGGCGCGACCACCTCGTGCTGGTGCTCAATGGCGTGAAGACGGTGGACACGCGCAACGCGAAGTTCGCGCGGGGGCCGATCGCGCTGCAGTGGGGCCGCGGCACCATCAAGTGGCGCAAGGTGGAGATCCGGCCGCTCTGAGCGGCTGCTAGATCCACCCCATCCAGCCGAGGGCCGCGCCCGCACCGAGCAGCCACAACAGGTGCAGGCGCGTCTTCCACACCACGAGGGTGGTGATCGCCGTGACGGTCCAGGCCGGCCAGTTGGACAGCCCGTAACCCTGGCCGGTGGCGAGGATCCAGCCCGTGGCGACCAGCAGCGCCACGACGATCGGGGCCATGCCCTGCTTGAAGGCCCGCACGGCGCGGCGCTCGCGATTGCGGTGGCTCCACTGCGCGCTCAGGTACACCAGCACCGAGCTGGGCAGCATGATGCCGCCCAGGCACAGCACCATGCCGAGCAGGGCGGTTCCCAGCCCTCCGGCGTTGAGTCCGACGTTCCACCCCATGAGCGCCGTGAACAGCACGTTGGGGCCGGGCGCGGCCTGCGCGATGGCGATGGACGCGCTGAACTGCGGGTCGGTCAGCCAGCCTTTTTCCTGCACCAGGAAGCGGTGCATGTCCGGCGCCGTGGTGATGGCGCCGCCCACGCAAAGCAACGAGAGCGCGAGGTAATGGCCGAACAGCGACAGCCAGTCCGCCAGCTGCATCGTGATGGGGTTCACGCGAGCCTCCGGTACGCCAGCACGCAGCCCACGCCGCCCAGCGCCAGCAGCACCCAGAAGAGCGGCAGCTTCAGCAGCGCGATGGCGGCGAAGGTGGCCACGCCCAGCGCCGCGCACAGCGCAGGGCCCATCGCGTTCTTCTGCAGCGCCGGCAACAGCTTGAGGCCGGTGGCGGTGATCAGGCCGGCGGCCACGGCGCCCATGCCCCGCAGCGCGCCCGCCACCTGGGGGTTGGAGGCGAACTCGGCGTAGACCAGCGCAAGGGCCAGCACCACCAGCAGCGGAAAGGTCAGCATGCCCGCGAGCCCGGCCAGCGCGCCGCGCCAGCCGAAGTGCTTCCACCCGATCATGATGGAGAGGTTGATCACGTTGGGGCCGGGCATGATCTGCGCCACGGACCACTCCTCGATGAATTCCTCGCGCGTCATCCAGCGCTTCTTCTCGACCAGTTCGCGCTGCACCACGGCCAACACGCCGCCGAAGCCCTGCAGGGCCAGCAGCGTGAAGGAGACGAAGAGGTCGGAGAGGGAGCGGGGGGCCGGCGGCGCGGCCTCGTCGGGCGGGGCGGACATCGGTTCGATTATCCGGCCGCCGCCTGTCGTTTTTCCGACGCAGGGGCGCGCGTGGCGAGCCACAAGCCGGCGCCTATCAGCACCACGGCCGCCAGCATCTGCGCCGGCAGCGGCTCGCCGAGGAAGGCCCAGCCCAGCGCCGCGGCGGTCACCGGGTTGAGCGCCAGGAACACGGTCACGCGCGTCGGCGATTCGTGCTTCAGCGCGTAGAGCCACCAGAAGTAGCCGACCCCGCTCGACACGCCGATGAAGGCGACGGCCGCCCAGGCCGCGGGCGTGATGGCGGCCAGGCGCGCCGGCCAGGCTTCGGCCAGGGCCGCGACCGCGAGGAACAGCACGGAGGCCAGCATGGCGAAGGCGGAGACGGGGACGGTCGGATACCGCTGCAGGTAAGGGCGGTACAGCACGCTGCATAGCGCACCCACCGCGGCCGAAGCCAGCACCGCGAGCTCGCCCCACCAGCCGCCGCCGGCGGGGGCCTGCAGCTTCGGCACCAACGAGAGGCCGACGCCCAGGATGGACAGCAGCACGCCCAGCAGGAGGCGGCCGCTGGCCCGCTCCCGCCCGAGCCCTGCGGCCAGCAGCAGCGTGAGCAGCGGAAACAGGCTGAAGAGGAGCGCCGCCGGCGCGGCCGGCACGGATTGCAGGCCCCAGTTCAACAGGGCGATGAGGATGCCGAACTGGCCCGTGCCGAGCGCCGCCATGGCGGCGAGGTCGCGGCCGCGCACCTGCGGCCGCAGCGTGCGAAGCGTCCGCAGCGCGAACGGCAGCAGGCACAGGAAGCCGATGGCGTAGCGCAGCATGGCCAGGGTGAGCGGCGGCACCTCGGCCACCACGAAGCGAGACGCCACGATGGCCGCGCCCACCTGCACGCCGGCGCCGGCGGCCGCGAGAAGGGCGAGGTTCAGAGCTTCAGCTCCCAGGTCTCGCTCACCAGCTTCTTGCCGAAGGCGGCGTTGGGTTCGGCCTTCTTCATCACGAAGCCGCGCGACCGGTAGATGGCGCGCGCCGCCTCCAGGTGGCTCTGCGTCCACAGCACCAGCTTGCGATAGCCTTTCTTGCGGGCGAATGCGATGCAGGCGTCGGTGAGCCGGCCCCCGAGGCCCAGTCCGCGCGCCTCGGGCGCCAGCAACAGAAGGCGCAGCTGGGCGACGGTTTCGGTGCGCCGCACCAGCAGCACGCATCCCGCGCGCTCGCCGTCCACTTCGGCGATCCACGCCTTCTCGCGCGAGGCATCGAATTTGCGCAGGAAGCTGGCGGTGATCTCCGCCACGAGCGCCTCGAACTCCGCGTCGTAGCCGAACTCGCGCGCGTAGAGCTCGCCGTGCATCTGCACGATCCAGCCCATGTCGCCGGGCCGCGGGTCGCGCAGGACGACTCGGCGCTGCGCCGTGGGCGGCGGGTCCAGCAGGCGGTGCACGGTCTCCAGCGACTGGATCAGCCGCGGCCGGGCGGCCGGTGCCAGGGGAGCGAGCAGGGCGGCCGTTTCCTCCCGCGACTTCTGCTGCAGGGGCGCGAAGGTCGCATGCCCCGCCTCGGTCAGCCGCAGCAGGCTTTGGCGCAGGTCGTGCGGCGCCGGCTCGCGCTGCAGCCAGCCCTTGTCCTCGAAGCGGCGCAGGATGCGGCTGAGATAGCCGGGGTCCAGTTCCAGGTCGCGCACCAGGTCGCGCGCCGCCAGCGGGGGACGATGCGCCAGCTCGTACAGCACGCGCACTTCGGTGAGGGTGAAGTCGGTGCCGAGGTAGCGCCTGAGCACGCCGACGCGCTGCGTGTAGAAGCGGTTGAAGGCGCGCACGGCGCGCACCTGGGACTGGTCGACCGATGCTGGGGCCATGCGGAGAGTGTCCGGCAGATGGTTGCCGGAGTCAACGATCTCGCGACCCGCGCCCTAGACGAGCTTGCGCAGCACGCGCAGGATGCGCTCCGCCTGCGCCCCGTAGGGCGGGCGCAGCATGTCGCTGCCGGCCCAGCGCGACTGCTCGAAGACGGGCTTCTCCTTGGAGAACAGGCGGAAGCCGTACTCGCCGTGGTACGCCCCGATCCCGCTCTCGCCGACGCCGCCGAAAGGCAGGTTCTCCTGCGCGATGTGCAGCAGCACGTCGTTGACGGTCATGCCGCCCGCCACGGTGCGCGTGAGCACCTCGCGCTGCCGCGCGGCGTCCTTGCCGAACCAGTAGAGCGCCAGCGGCCGCGGCCGCGCGTTGACGAAGGCTATGGCCTCGTCCGGGGTGTCGTAGGGGATCACCGGCAGCAGCGGGCCGAAGATCTCCTCGCGCATCACCGCCATGCCGGGCTGCACGTCCAGCAGCAAGGTGGGGCGCAGCTTGCGCAACTGCGGCCGTTCCATCTCGCCGGCGGGCGAGATGCGCAGCGCCCGCGCGCCGCCCGCCTCCGCTTCGCTCGCGAGGTTCTGCAGCCGCTGGTAGTGGCGCTCGTTGACGATGCTGGTGTAGTCGGGGTTGTCGTCCAGCCGTGGATACATGCGCAGCACGGCCTGCCGGTAGGCGTCGGTGAACGCGTCGCGCTGCGCGCGCGGCAGCAGCACGTAGTCCGGCGCGATGCAGGTCTGCCCCGCGTTGAACAGCTTGCCGGCGGCGATGCGCGCGGCGGCCTGTCCCACGTCCGCGCTGGGATCGAGGATCGCGGGCGACTTGCCTCCGAGTTCCAGCGTCACCGGCGTGAGGTTCGCGGCCGCGGCGAGGGCGACCTGGCGGCCCACGGCGGTCGAGCCGGTGAAGAACAGGTGGTCGAAGGGCTGGCTGGCGAAGGTGCGGCCCACGTCGGCGCCGCCTTGCACCACGACGCATTCCTCCAACGCGAAGGATTGCGCGATGCGTTCGGCCAGCAGGGCCGAGAAGCCGGGCGTGAGCTCGCTGGGCTTGATCATCACGCGGTTGCCGGCGGCCAATGCGGCGACCGCGGGGGCGAGCGCGAGCTGCAGCGGGTAGTTCCAGGGGCTCACGATGCCAACCGCGCCCACCGGTTGCGCAAGGATGCGGCTCGTGCCCGGCAGCGAATGGAAGGACGTGGCCACGCGGCGGGCTTTCATCCACCGCTTGAGATGCCTGCGCGTGTGGGCGATGCCCGCGAGCACGAAGAAGGTCTCGGCGATCGCGGTCTCGTGCAGCGAGCGGTTGCCGAAATCCGCCGAGATCGCCTGCGCCAGGCGGTCGCCGTCCCGCTCCAGCAGGTCCTGCAGGCGGCGCAGGCGCGCGAGCCGCGTCTCCAGCGAGGGGTAGGGCTCGTGCGCGAACGCCTCGCGTTGCCGGGCGAGCAGGGCGGCAATGCAGCTTGCGTCCATGGCGTTCAGTACTGCGGCTGGTGACGGCGGATCGCGTCCTTCACCTGCGGCGCCACCACGAAGCCGGGGCCGAATTTCGCCGCCAGGACCTCGGCGCGGTGCAGGAACGCATCGATGCCCGTGCCGTAGATGAACTGCATGGCCCCGCCAGTCCAGCCGGGGAAGCCGATGCCGAAGATGGAGCCCACGTTGGCGTCGTGCACGCTCGTGAGCACGCCCTCGGCGAGGCAGCGCGCCGTCTCGACGGCCTGGCGGTACAGCAGGCGGTCCTTCAGCTCCTGCATGTCCCACGTGGCGTTCGGCTTCTCGAACAGCTCCTTCAGCTTCGGCCACAGGAACTTCTTCGCGCCTTTTTCCGAGGGGTACTCGTAGAAGCCGCCGCCGGCGGCGCGGCCGTTGCGGTCGTACTCCTTGACCATGCGCTCCACCAGCAGTTCGCCGGGCGTGGCGATGTAGGTTTGTCCTTCCGCGCGGAAGTCGGCCCGCGTCTGGTCCAGCACGTGGACGGACAGCGAGAGGGCGGTTTCGTCCAGCACGGCGAGCGGGCCCACCGGCATGCCGGCCTGCAGCCCGGCCTGTTCCACCACCGCGGCGGGAATGCCTTCGCCCAGCATCGCCGCGCCTTCCATCACGAAGGTGCCGAACACGCGGCTGGTGAAGAAGCCACGCGCGTCGTTCACCACGATGGGGATCTTGCCGAGCGCCTGCACGTAGTCGTAGGCGCGCGCCACGGTCTCGTCGTCGGTCTCCTTGCCGCGGATGATCTCCACCAGCTTCATCTTGTCGACGGGGCTGAAGAAATGGATGCCGACGAACTTGCCGGGCCGCGCGCTCGCCTTGGCGAGGCCGGTGATCGGCAGCGTGGAGGTGTTGCTGGCGAAGAAGCCGTCCGGCGCCAGCTGCGCCTGGGCCTCCTGCGTGACCTTGGCCTTCAGCTCGCGGTTCTCGAACACGGCCTCGATGATCAGGTCGCAGCCCTGCAGGTCCTTCACCGATTCCGTGGCCGTGATGCGCGCGAGCAGGGCGGCCTGGTCGTGCGGGCTCATGCGGCCCTTCTCCACCCGCGGCTGCGTGAGCTTCAGGCTGTAGGCGCGCCCGGCCTCGGCCTTGTCGAGCGACACGTCCTTCAGCACCGTGGCGATGCCGCGGCTGGCCTGCGCGTAGGCGATGCCCGCGCCCATCATGCCGGCGCCGAGGATGCCCACCTTGCGCGGCTGGAAGCGGCCTTCCCACTTCGGGCGCGACTGGCCCGCCTTGATCGCGTTGAGGTTGAAGAAGAACGTGTTGATCATGTTCTTCGCCACGGGCGACACGATCAACCGTGCGAGGTAGCGGCTTTCGATGCGCAGCGCGGTGTCGAAGTCCACCTGCGCGCCCTCGACCATCGCCGCCAGCGCGTATTCGGGCGCCGGGTACAGGCCGCGGGTCTTCTGCTTCAGCACCGCGGGCGCCACCGACAGCATGCCGGCCACCTTGGGGTTGGCCGGGGTGCCGCCGGGCATGCGGTAGTCCTTGGCGTCCCAGGGCTGCTGCGCCTGCGGGTTCGCCGCGATCCAGGCCAGCGCCGCGGGGCGCAGTGCCGCGGCGTCGGGCACCAGTTCGTGCACGAGGCCCAGCTCGAACGCCTCGCGCGGGGCGAACAGCTTGCTCTCGAGGATGTAGGGCTGCGCGCCCATGAGGCCGAGCAGGCGCGTCATCTTCGTGATGCCGGAGGCGCCGGGGATGAGGCCCAGCGTGATCTCGGGCAGGCCGAGCTGGATCTTCGGATTGTCGACCGCGACGCGGTGGTGCGCGACGAGCGCCACTTCCCAGCCGCCGCCCAGCGCCGCGCCGTTGAGGCAGGCGACCACCGGCTTGCCCAGCGTCTCCAGCGTGCGGAAGTTCTTCTTCACCAGTTCGATCTCGCGGAAGACCGCGGGGCCGTCCTCCGGCTTCAGCCGCAGGGTCGCCTTCAGGTCCGCGCCGGCGAAGAAGGTGGTCTTGGCGGAGGCGAGCACGATGCCGCGGATGGCGTCGCGGTCCGCGAGCACCCGTTGCACGGCGGCGGAGAGGTCCTCCTGCCACTGCAGGCACATGGTGTTCACCGGCGAGCCGGGCTCGTCGAAGGTGAGGGTGGCGATTCCGTCGGCGAGTTCGTAGCGGATGGTCTTCATGCGGGCAGCCTCAGATCCGTTCGACGATGGTCGCGATGCCCATGCCGCCGCCAACGCAGAGCGTGGCCAGGCCATAGCGCAGCTTGCGCCGGTGCAGTTCGTCCACCAGCGTGTTGAGGATCATCGCGCCCGTGGCGCCCAGCGGGTGGCCCATGGCGATGGCGCCGCCGTTGACGTTGACCTTCTCGTGCGGTACGCCCATTTCGCGCATGAAGCGCATGGGCACGGCGGCAAACGCCTCGTTCACCTCGAACAGGTCGATCTGGTCCACGGTCAGGCCGGCCTTGGCCAGCGCCTTGCGCGCGGCCGGCATCGGGCCGGTGAGCATGATGGTGGGGTCGGCGCCGGACAGCGCCGCGGCGACGATGCGCGCGCGCGGCTTGAAGCCATGCGCTTTGCCGGCGGCTTCGCTGCCAATCAGCACGGCCGCCGCGCCGTCGACGATGCCGGAGGAATTGCCGGCATGGTGCACGTGGTGGATGCGTTCCACCTGCGGGTAGCGCTCGATCGCCACCTGGTCGAAGCCCATCGCCCCGAGTTGCTCGAAGGCGGGCTTGAGCGACGCGAGGCCTTCCATCGTGGTGTGCGGCTTGATGAATTCGTCGTGGTCCAGGATCACCTGCTCCAGCGGATCCTTCACGGCCACCAGCGAGCCGGCGAAGTAGCCCCCTTCGCGGGCGCGGGCGGCGCGCTTCTGCGACTCGAGCGCGAAGGCATCGACGTCCTCGCGCGTGAAGCCGTCCAGCGTCGCGATCAGGTCCGCGCCAATGCCCTGCGGCACGAAGGCCGTGGCCGAATTGGTTTCCGGATCCTGCGCCCAGGCGCCGCCGTCCGAGCCGATGGGCACGCGGCTCATGCTCTCCACGCCGCCGGCCACCACGAGGTCCTCCCAGCCGGAGCGCACCTTCTGCGCGGCCATGTTCACCGCTTCGAGGCCCGAAGCGCAGAAACGGTTGAGCTGCACGCCGGAGCAGCGCCAGTCCCAGCCCGCCTTGAGCGCCGCCACCTTCGCGATGACGGAGCCCTGTTCGCCGATGGGCGAGACGACCCCCATCACCACGTCGTCGACCTGGCCCGTGTCGAAGTCGTTGCGGCGCTGCAGCTCGGACAGCACGCCCGCCAGCAGGTTCACGGGCTTGACCTCGTGCAGGCTGCCGTCCTTCTTGCCCTTGCCGCGCGGCGTGCGGACCGCGTCGTAGACGAATGCTTCCATGGGTGCGTTCTCCTGGGTTGCGCAGCAGTATAGGCACTCGCCGCCAAGCGCCCGCTTCGTGAAATTCAGGGAGGCCTGCGCAGCCTGTCACGCAGGCGACCGCCGCGCGGCGATCGCGCGCGCGACGGGGGAAACCGCGCGCTCAATGATGCAGGGACTTCAGCGTGGCCAGCGTATCGGCCACGCTCTGCTCCAGCGGGATGGTGGGACGCCATCCCAGTTCCCGGCGGGCGCGCTGGTTGGACATCGTCCATTCCTTGCCGCGGACGGCCGCGATGAACTCCGGTCCCAGCGTGCGCGGCGCGCCGCGGGTCTTGTGGTTGATCCAGTCGAACAACGGGCCGAGCGCCAGCGCGAAATCGGGCAGCAGCTTGCCCGGCAGGGGGATCGCGGGGTCCACCTCGTGCGCCAGGCGCGCAAGCTCCGCCAGTTGCGGCAGCCGGTCGTTGCACAGGATGAAGCGGCCGCCGGCACTGCTCTCCGCGGCCAGGATGTGGCCCTCGACGACGTCGCGGATGTCGACGGCCGGGAAGTTGGCGTTCGGCGCGCCGTTCTTCATGCCGCCCAGCCGGATGGACTCGATCACGTCGGTGCTGGAAGTGCCCCGCGTGAAGCCGGGGCCGAGGATCGCCCCCGGCAGCACCGTGACCATGTCGACGCCATGCTCCTTCGCCAGCTTCCAGGCCTCCTGCTCGGCGAGCGTCTTGCCGCGGTGATACGGCACGACGAAGTCCGTGCGCCAATCCGCCTCGGTGGTCGCCGGGCCGCCACGCGGGACCAGCGGAATCGTCACCACGGAGGACGTGAGCACCAGGCGGCGGATGCGGTTGCGAGCGGCGGCCATCACGGCCGCACGCGCGCCCTCGATGCTGTCACGCACCATGTCCTCCGCCTCGGCGCGCGACGCGGTGTAGTTCTTGTAGGTGGCGGCCAGGTGGAACAGCACGTCGATGCCCTGGCTCACCCGCACGAACTGCTCTTCGTCCCGCACGTCCAGGCTCACGATCTCGATGCCCTCCGGCAGCGAGCGCGTCCTGGCGGGGTCGCCCGCATCGCGCACGGACGCGCGAACCTGGTAGCCGCGTTGCAGCAGGGCTTGCACCAGGTTGTTCCCGATGTGGCCGTTGGCGCCGGTCACGAGTGCCTTCCTGGAGGCTTCCATGATTGCTCCCCGGCGGCAGCAGCCGCGCTTCATAGAATCTACGCCAATCCCTCCCCGATGCAAGGCCAACCATGATCGAGCGCACCCTCTTCACTCCCGAGCACGAAGCCTTCCGCGATGCCTTCCGCAGGTTCGTCGACAAGGAAGTCGCGCCTTTCCACGAACAGTGGGAGGAGGACGGCTACGTGGACCGCGAGCTGTGGCGCAAGGCGGGCGCCAACGGCTACCTGTGTCCCACGATGCCGGAGGAGTACGGCGGTGCCGGCGTGGACAAGCTCTATTCGGTGATCCAGATGGAGGAGCTCGCGCGCGGCGGGTTCAGCGGCGTGGGCTTCGGGCTGCACAGCGAGATCGTCGCGCCGTACGTCCTGCACTACGGCACGGAAGACCAGAAGCGTCGCTACCTCCCCAGGCTGGCGAGCGGCGACATGGTCGGCGCCATCGCGATGAGCGAGCCCGCTGCCGGCAGCGACCTGCAGGGCATCCGCAGCACCGCGATCCGGCAGGCGGACGGCAGCTACCTGCTCAATGGCAGCAAGACCTTCATCACCAACGGCTGGCATGCCGACCTGGTGGTGGTGGTGGCGAAGACGGACCCGGCCGCGGGCGCCAAGGGCACCAGCCTGCTGCTGGTCGAGCGCGGCATGCCCGGCTTCGAGACGGGCAAGCGCCTGAAGAAGCTGGGCTTGAAGGCGCAGGACACCTCCGAGCTGTTCTTCGACAACGTGCGCGTGCCGGCCGGGAACCTGCTGGGCGGCGCCGCGCTGGAGAACCGCGGCTTCGCGTGCCTGATGGAGCAGCTGCCCTGGGAGCGCATCCAGATCGCCGTGACGGCCGTGGCATCCGCGCAGGCGGCGATCGAGTGGACCGTGCAGTACGTGAAGGACCGCAAGGTGTTCGGCCAGCCGGTGGCGGCGTTCCAGAACACGCGCTACAAGCTCGCGGAGCTGCAGACCGAAGTGCAGGTCGCGCGCGTTTTCGTCGACCGCTGCCTCGAGCTGGTATTGCAGGACAAGCTCGACACCGCCACGGCGAGCATGGCCAAGTATTGGACGACGGACCTGCAGTGCAAGGTGATGGACGAATGCGTGCAGCTGCACGGCGGCTACGGCTTCATGTGGGAGTACCCGATCACGCGCGCCTATGCCGATGCCCGCGTGCAGCGCATCTACGGCGGCACCAACGAGATCATGAAAGAGGTGATCACACGCGCGATGGGGCTGGGCGCAAAATAGGGCGATGCTTCGCACCCTCAAGGACCTCTTCGACTCCCTGTCCCCGCGCCCCGCGCCTTCTCCCGCCGACGAGGAGCACCAGCTGCAGCTCGCCTGCGCGGTACTGCTGATGGAGGTGATGCGGGCCGAGCCGGACCTGCGGGAGGACGAGCACCAGGCCGTCATGGCCGCGCTGCGTCGCAAGTTCACGCTGTCCCCCGACGAGGTGGAACGGCTGGTCGAGCTGGCCGACGAGAAGGCGCGCACCGCCAACGATTTCTTCGGGTTCACCTCGACGCTCAATGACCGCTTCGGCCAGGAGCAGAAGGTGCGCATCGTCGAGTACATGTGGCAGGTGGCCTATGCGGACGGCGCGATCGACGAGAACGAGAACCACCTGATCTCCAAGGTGGCGGGCCTGCTGCACGTCACCCACGGCGAGTACATCGCGGCCAAGCTGCACGCCCGCCAGGCGGCTGGTCTCGGCGCGCCCTAGCGGTCGCGCGGCCAAACCAAGCCACATCGCAGGAGGCACCGATGCTCTACACCGGCAGCTGCCATTGCGGCCGCATCCGTTTCGAAGTGGAAGGCCAGGTCGACGGCGGCATGGCGTGCAACTGCTCCATCTGTTCGCGCAAGGGCTCGCTGCTGTGGTTCGTGCCGCGCGAGAAGCTGAAGCTGCTGACGCCGGAGGATGCCGCATCCACGTACACGTTCAACCAGCACGTCATCCAGCATCGCTTCTGTCCCGTGTGCGGCATCCATCCGTACGGGGAAGGCGCCGGTCCCGGCGGCGCGCAGATGGCCGCGATCAACCTGCGCACGCTGGAGGACTTCGACCTCGAAAGCGTGCCCGTCCACCATTTCGACGGCAAGTCCAAGTAGGAGACGCTCATGAACCCCGTGGTGCACTTCGAGATGCCGTACGACGACCGGGCGCGCATCGCCCGGTTCTACGAGGGCGTGTTCGGCTGGAAGCTGCAGACGTTCGGGGGCGAGGCGGGCAGCTACGTGTTGGCGACGACGGTCGAGGAGGACGCGGTGCCGGATGCCCCGCGCGGCGCGATCAACGGCGGCTTCTTCCCGCGCGACCCGCAGATGCCGGGGCAGCATCCCTCGGTGGTGATCGGCGTGCGCGACCTCGGCGCTTCGATGCGCGCCGTCGGCGAGGCGGGTGGCGAGGTCCTGGGCACGCCGATGCAGATCCCGGGCGTCGGGCAGTACGTGGCCTTCCGCGATACCGAGGGCAATCGCCTCAGCATGCTGCAGCCGGTCACGCCGGCCGGGCCACGGTAGGCGGGCCCGCGCGCCGGGCGCGGGCCTCGTCCTTAGCTGCGGTTCGCGTTGTTCGGGAAGTCGTCGTCGCGGTTCGCCACGCCGTCGCCGTCCCGGTCGCGGTCGTCGGCGTTGCGCACGCCGTCGCGGTCCATGTCGCCGTCGGGACCCCGGTTCCAGTTGCGGCCGCGGCGGTCGTCGTCGTCATAGGCATAGCGGTCGCTGCGCACCCACTGGCCGCCCACCAGGTACCAGGACCCGTCGGGGCGCTGCAGCCAGCGCGACTCCTGCCACTGCCAGCCCGGGCGGTCCTGGATCCAGCGGCCGGTGTTCCACACGTAGCGGCCGTCGCGCCACTCGTAATGGCCCGGCGTCCAGGCCCAGCCTTCGCGGGGCGCAGGGGTGCTTTCATACACCGGCGGCGGCGGCGCCGACTGCACGATGATGTGTTGGGGGCTGCTCGCCACCACGGCCGGCACGGCCTGCGCCAGCGAGGAAATGCCCATCAGGGCGCCGCCGGCGAGCGCCGCGGCAATGAGGGATTTGCGTTGCATGAGGATGCTCCTTGTCCAATACCGACAAGGTGCGGCCGGGCTGGCTCCCGCGGCATCGGCGCGGGTCGGGTTTGCTCGTCAGCGCCGTCTGGCGAACGGCACCCGGCGGCGACGGATCAGGTACGGGACGGGCAGGCCCGCGCGGTGGCGGGCTGCGCCGCGGCCACGGCGACGGCCTGGCATTGCGCCGAAGGCAACGTCGCCGCGCGGGCGGGCATGATGGTCAGGTAAACGGCCGTGCCCACGGTGCCGATGGCGAACACCGTGGTGCCGAACAGCAGGTACCAGGGCCAGCTGGTCGACGGATGCAGAATGGCCCAGAGGTTCTGCGGCACGGCGGGAGCCGGCCGGACGGGACGGCTCGCGCGCTCGGCGCGGCGGATCCAGAGGTCGTGTTCCGCGCGGCGGTGCGCATCCGACAGCACTTCGTAGGCGGCGTTGATGGCGGCCATGGCGCGCACGGCGTTGGCGTTGTCCGGCATCTTGTCCGGGTGGTACTTCTGCGCCAGCTTGCGGTAGGCGGCGCGGACGCGCTCGGGGGAGGCGTCCCGCTCGACCTGGAGCACGTCGTAATAGGTGGGCATGCGCTCGACCATCGCTACGATTTTCATAGCTTCGGCGTCGGGCCGTCCAGAAAAAGCTTCCATCCGGCTGCGGTGGTGTCGGTTCGCTGCTACAAAAAGAGCAGCGGCTTCAGGCGATGCGGTGCCGGAAGAAGGACGTGACGAACAGGCGCGGGATCGGCACGTGGTCGCGCTGGCGCTGCTCGGCGAGGCGCCGCGCGTGCGAGGGCAGGTAGGAGATCTCGTTGCTCGCGTCGAGCGCCACGAGGGCCAGCGCGGCTTCCTCGCTGCGGTGGTTCTCGCCGCCGAAGATCTTGAACGCGCAGTCGGCGTCCCAATAGCTGTCCGGCTTCTCCCAGCACACCTTGGCGTAGCTGGCGAAGCGGTCGCCGTCGCCCACCGGCGCGGCGTAGGCCGCGAGATAGAAGCCGTTGACCGGGCCCCAGATCCGTTCCATGTGCTGCTCCCTCTACTGCTTGCGTGGCGGGGAGTGTGCTTCAGCCGGTGCACGGCTGTGGCAGCGGAAAACGAAGTCGCGGCGAGGTCCTACACACGCCGCGGCCGGGAGCGGAACTTTGCGCTTCTTTACGGCCAGCGCACGGGGCGGTTGAGCGGGGTCAAGAAGCCCCGGGGGCGCGCTCCTAGGATGGCTTCCATGGTTCCGGCTTTGCTTCCTCGTCTTGCCGTGGCGGCAGCGCTGCTCGTCCTGGGCGGTTGCGCCACCCGCGCGCCGCAAGTGCTGCCGCTCGGGGGCCTGCCTGCGCCATCGCAATGGGCGCAGCCGGTGCCCGCCGGCACCCGGGCGGCTGCGGACTGGTGGCAGGTCTTCGGGGACGGCACGCTCGTCGAACTCGTGGAGGCCGCCCAGCGCGGCAACACGGCCATCGCGCAGGCGCAGGCCAACCTGAGGCTGGCGCGGGCGCTGCGGGCCCAAGCGGCCGCAGCATTGGCCCCGTCCCTCACGGCGAGCGCGGGCGCGCAACGCAGCCGGGGCGCCGCGGGCGCGTCGCGCAACAACTTCGAGGCGGCGTTCGACGCCGGCTGGGAGCTGGACCTGTTCGGCGCCACCCGCCATGCCGTGGCGGCGGACGACGCCCGGGTGCGGGCGGGTGCCGCGGACCTCGCCGATGCCCACGTGAGCATCGCGGCGGAAGCGGCGCTGGCCTACCTGGACCTGCGCGGCGCGCAGGTGCGTCTCGCCGTCGCCCGCGAGAACCTGGGGATCCAGGAGGAAACACTGCAGATCAGCCGCTGGCGCCAGCAGGCCGGGCTCGCCAGCTCGCTCGAGGTCGAGCAGGGCACGAGCGCGGTCGAGCAGACGCGCGCGCAGTTGCCGGCGCTGCAGTCCGCGGCGGCCCGGTCGGCGCACGCGCTCGCGGTGCTGACAGGCCAGCCGCCCGCCGCGCTGCTGCAGCGTCTGTCCGCCGCCGCGCCGGTGCCCCAGCCGCGCGAGGGCGTTGCGGTGGCCATCCCCGCGCAGGCGCTGCGCCAGCGGCCGGACGTGCTCGCGGCGGAGGAGCAGCTGCGCGCCGCGGCCGAGGACGTGGGCGCTGCCGACGCGCTGCGCAAGCCCTCCGTGCAGTTGGGCGCGTCCCTGGCCTGGAGCGGCGTCACGCTGGGCGCGCTGGGCAGTGCGGGGGCGGCCCGTTCGCTGCTGGCGGCCATCGTCCAGCCGGTCCTCGACGGCGGCCGCCTCGATGCGCAACTCGCGGCCCGCCGGGCCGCCTTCGACGCCGCGCAGGAACAGTACCGTGCGCGCGTGCTGGCGGCGCTGCAGGAGGTGGAGGACGCACTCGCGGCCCTGTCCGCCGACCGCGAGCGCCTCGCCTCGCTGCAGCGCGCGCTGGCCGCCGCGCGCAATGCCTCGCTGCTGGCGAGCCAGCGCCACGCCAGCGGCCTCGTCGATTTCCAGACGGTGCTCGATACGCAGCGCACGCTGCTGTCCGTGCAGGACGGCGTCGTCGTCCTCGAGACGGGCCTCGCCGCCGACCACGTGCGCCTGTACAAGGCGATCGGCGGCGGCTGGCGCAACCCGGAGCCCTTGTCTTGAACGCCCCCGATCCTTCCTTGCAGTCCCTGCTGGGCCGCGCGCGCGGGCTTCCCGCCTGGCGCCGCCCGGGGGTGTGGGGCACGGCCGCCGTGCTCCTGCTGGTCGCGGGCCTGGCGGCGTGGCTGTGGCTGGACCGCGCCGGCTCCGGCACGCAGCCGGCGTACGTGACCGAAACCGTCTCGCGCGGGCATCTCGTGGTGAGGGTCACCGCCAACGGCACCGTGCAGCCCACCAACAAGGCCAACATCGGCAGCGAACTCTCGGGCACCGTCGCCCGCGTCCACGTGGACGTGAACGACCGTGTGCGCAAGGGCCAGGTGCTCGCCGAACTCGATACGGGCCGCCTGGGCGACCAGGTGGCGCGTTCGCGCGCATCGCTGGAAGTCGCGCGCGCCAACCTGCGCCAGGCCCAGGCCACGGCCGCGGAAGCGCAGGGCAACCTGCGGCGGCTGCAGGAAGTCTGGCGCCTGAGCGGCGGCAAGGTGCCCTCCGAAGCCGAGCTGGCGACGGGCCAGGCCACTCTGCAGCGGGCGCAGTCCGCCGTGGCGAGCGGGGAGGCGGGCGTGACGGATGCGCGCGCCGCCCTCAGCGCCGACGAGACCAACCTGCGCAAGGCGGCGATCCGCTCGCCGATGGACGGCGTGGTGCTGTCGCGTGCCGTGGATCCGGGCAACGCGGTGGCGGCATCGCTGCAGGCCGTCACCCTCTTCACGCTGGCCGAGGACCTCGCGCGCATGAAGCTGGAAGTGAACGTGGACGAGGCCGACGTGGGCCTGGTGCGCGAGGGCCAGAAGGCCACCTTCACCGTCAGCGCGTACCCCACGCGCAGCTACCCGGCCACGATCCGCCGCGTGAGCTATGGCTCCACCACCAAGGACAACGTGGTGAGCTACGTCGCCGAGCTGTCGGTGGACAACGAGGACCTGAGCCTGCGGCCGGGCATGAGCGCCACCGCATCCATCCTGGCCACCGAACGCATCGACGTCCTGCTGGTGCCGAACGCCGCGCTGCGCTTCTCGCCCGGCACGCAGGGGGCGGGAGCGCCGGCGGGCGGCGGCGTGGTGGCGCGCCTCGTGCCGCGGGTGCCGCGTTCCGGGCAACCGCGCCAGGCCGGCGCCAACACGGCGGCCGCGCGCCAGGTCTGGGTGCTGGAGGGCGGCCAGCCGGTCGCGGTGCCGGTGGTGCCGGGCGTCAGCGACGGCCGCATGACCGAAGTGACGGCCTCGCCGCTGAAGGCCGGCATGGCGGTGATCACCGGCCAGGCGGCGCGGAGCGCGTCGTGACCGACGCGGGCGCGCCGCCGCTGGTGCGCCTGCGCGGGGTGGGGCGCCGGTACGGCCAGGGGCAGGCGGAGGTCCGTGCCCTGGTCGACGTGAACCTCGACATCCGCCGCGGCGAGTTCGTGGCCATCATGGGTCCCAGCGGCTCCGGCAAGTCCACGGCGATGAACGTCATCGGCTGCCTCGACACGCCCACCGAGGGCGAATACCTGTTCGATGGCGTCCCGGTGCACCGCATGAGCCGCAACGAGCGGGCGCTGCTGCGGCGCCACCAGCTCGGCTTCGTGTTCCAGGGCTTCAACCTGCTGCCGCGCACCTCGGCGCAGGAGAATGTGGAGCTCCCCTTGCTGTATCGCGGCGCCGATGCCGCGACGCGCGCGCGGCTGGCGGGCGAGGCGCTCGCGCTCGTGGGCCTGGCGGGGCGCGAGAAGCACACCCCATCGGAACTGTCCGGCGGGCAGCAGCAGCGGGTGGCGATCGCCCGCGCGCTGGTCACCAACCCCACCGTGCTGCTGGCGGACGAGCCGACCGGCAACCTCGACACCCAGCGCAGCCGCGAGATCATGGAGCTGCTGAAGGTGCTCAACGAGCAGCGGGGCATCACGATCGTGATGGTCACGCACGAGCAGGACATGGCGGCGTACGCGCGGCGCGTCGTGCGCTTCGTCGACGGGAGCATCGCCAGCGACACGGCGGCGACGCCGGCGAGCGAGGCGCAGGCGGCCTGACATGTGGTGGAACACGCTGCTGCTGTCGCTTCGGGAGATCCGGCGCAACCTGTTGCGGTCCTCTCTGACCGTGCTCGGCATCGTGATCGGCGTGGCGGCCGTGATCACCATGGTGACGCTGGGCAACGGCGCCACGCGCGCGGTGTCCGACCAGATCTCCAGCCTCGGCAGCAACCTGCTGATGATCCGTCCCGGCCAGCGCATGGGCCCCGCCAGCGATGCGGCCGGGGCCGGCCCCTTCAAGGAAGCGGACGCGCAGGCGCTCGCCACGCAGCTCACGGGCATCCGCGCCGTGGCGCCGTCGCAGGTGGCGGCCGTGCTCGCGGTCCACGGCGCGCGCAACTGGTCGACGCGCGTGACCGGCACGACCAATGCCTATTTCGAAACCAGCAACTGGAAGCTGGCCGCCGGCCGCGCCTTCACGGAGGCGGAGGAGCGGGCCGGCGCCTCCGTGTGCCTGGTCGGCGAGACGGTGCGGCGCGAGCTGTTCGGAACGCAGGACGCGCTCGACGCACAGCTGCGGGTGCGCAACTTCACCTGCCAGGTGATCGGCCTGCTGGCTTCCAAGGGGCAGGCCGCGATGGGCCAGGACCAGGACGACACCATCGTGATGCCCCTCCACACGGTGCAGCGGCGCCTTTCGGGCAACCAGAACGTGGGCACGCTGCTGGTGTCGCTGGAAGACGGCGCGGACGGCGAGGGGGTGAAGCGCGCCATCCGCGAGCTGCTGCGCGAGCGGCGCAAGCTGGCCGAGACCGACGAGGACAACTTCAACATCATGGACACGCGGCAGATCGCCGACACGCTGTCCGGGACGACGCGGGTGATGACCATGCTGCTGGGCGCGGTGGCCGCCGTGAGCCTGCTGGTGGGCGGCATCGGCATCATGAACATCATGCTGGTGAGCGTGACCGAGCGCACGCGCGAGATCGGCGTGCGCCTGGCCATAGGCGCGCTGGAGCGGGAGGTGCTGCTGCAGTTCCTGATCGAGGCGGTGGTGCTGGCCTGCGTGGGCGGCATGGTGGGCGTGGTGCTCGCCTTCGGCGCCTCGGTGCTGCTGGCGAACCTCATGGCCGTCCCGTTCCTGTTCGATCCGTCGATCAACCTGCTGTCCTTCGGTTTCTCGGCGGCGATCGGGATCGTGTTCGGGTTCTTCCCCGCCCGCCGCGCCGCCCGCCTCGACCCCATCGAGGCGCTGCGGCACGAATGAATCCCGTCGTTCCCGCGCAGGCGGGAACCCGGCGCTTCCCGGGCGGGAGGGCTATTCCGCCAGCGCCCGCATCTCGCGGATCAGGTCGCCCTTGCCTTCGAAGCCGATGCCCGGCAGCTCGGGCAGCGTGACGTAGCTGTCCTGCACCTTCACGCCATCGGGGAAGCCGCCATAGGGCTGGAACAGGTCGGGGTAGGACTCGTTGCCGCCCAGGCCGAGGCCCGCCGCGATGGCCAGCGACATCTGGTGGCCGCCGTGCGGCACGCAACGGCTGGCCGACCAGCCGTGCTGCTTCAGCATCTCGAGGGTGCGGAGGTATTCGACGAGGCCGTACGACAGCGCGCAGTCGAACTGCAGCCAGTCGCGATCGGGCCGCATGCCGCCGTAGCGGATCAGGTTGCGCGCGTCCTGCATCGAGAACAGGTTCTCGCCCGTGGCCATGGGGTTGGTGTAGTAGTTGCGCAGGATGGATTGCAGCTCGTAGTCCAGCGGGTCGCCGGCTTCCTCGTACCAGAACAGGTTGTACTGCTGCAGCGCCTTGGCATAGGCGATGGCCGTGTCCATGTCGAAGCGCCCGTTGGCGTCCACGCACAGGCGCTGGCCGTCGCCCAGGATGGAGAGCACGGATTCGATGCGGCGCTGGTCCTCCGCGAGCGTGGCGCCGCCGATCTTCATCTTCACCACGGAGTAGCCGCGATCGAGGTAGCTGCGCATCTCGTCCTTCAGCTGCGCGTCGTCCTTGCCCGGGTAGTAGTAGCCGCCGGCCGCATAGACGAACACCTTGCGGTTCGCCTTGCCGTCGCCGTAGCGGTCGGCCAGCAGCTGGAACAGCGGCTTGCCCTCGATCTTCGCCACCGCGTCCCACACGGCCATGTCGATGGTGCCGATCGCCACCGAACGCTCGCCGTGGCCGCCCGGCTTCTCGTTGCGGAACATCGCGTCCCACACCTTGTGCGCATCGAGGACGCCGCGGTCGTCCAGCAGGGATTCCGGCTTCGCCTCCATGATGCGGGGAAGGAAGCGTTCGCGCATCAGCTGGCCCTGGCCGTAGCGGCCGTTGGAGTTGAAGCCGTAGCCCACCACGCGGCGGCCGTCGCGCACGACGTCCGTGACCACGGCCACGAGGCTCAGGGTCATCTTGCTAAAGTCGATGTAGGCGTTGCGGATCGGGGAACTGATGGGAACGGTCTTCTCGCGGATCTCGACGATCTTCATGGTCACTCCTTGTTCGGCCTGATCATCGGGGAAGCCGCGCGCCGCCGCCAATGCCCTTTCCGTCTCGTTTGATGCCGCCAAGGCACCGCCCATGAACCTGTCCTGGCTCGAGGATTTCCTGGCCCTGGCCGCCAGCGGCAACTTTTCGCGCGCCGCCGAGGAGCGGCACATGACGCAGCCCGCCTTCAGCCGGCGCATCCGCGCGCTGGAGGAGTGGCTGGGCGCCGAACTGTTCGACCGCAGCAGCCAGCCGGCGCGGCTCACGCCGGCGGGGGAGTGGCTGCGCCCGCTGGCCGAGGAGATGCTGGCCCGCGTGGCGCGCCTGCCGGGCGAGGCGCGCGCGGTGGCGGAGGCGCATTCCACGACGCTGCGGCTGGCGGCGACGCACGCGCTGTCCTTCACTTTCGTGCCGGGCTGGCTGCAGGCCCTGGAGGCGCAGACGGCGCGCGGCCCGGTGCGCCTGGTCTCCGACGTGCTGGAGCGCTGCGAGGCGTTGCTCGCGCAGCGCCAGGTGCAGTTCGTGATCGCGCACGCACCGGCCGCGGCGCGGGGTGCGCTGGATGCGCAGGGCGTTCCTTCCATCGCGATCGGCGGCGACACGCTGTTGCCCGTGCGCGCGCCCGGCGCGCCGGATCGGGCACTGCTGGGGTTCAGCGACGAATCGGGCCTGGGGCGCATCGTGCGCCAGGCGCTGGGGCCGGAACTCGCCGCGGCGGGCTTGCTGCCGGTCTTCACGGCGCACCTGGCGTCGGTGCTGAAGCACATGGCGCTGGAGGCGCGCGGCCTGGCGTGGCTGCCGCAGTCGCTGGTGCGCGACGAACTGGTGCAGGGGAGGCTGGAGGTCGCGGGGCCGGCGCACTGGCGCATCCCGGTGGAGATCCGGCTCTACCGCGACGCGGCGCCGCTCGGGGCGCATGCGGAGGCGTTCTGGCAGGCGGCGGGGGTGCTGGCGGGCTGACGTCGGGTTCGGGCGGCGCAGCCGAACCCCGACGATCGGCACCCGGGGATCAGCAGTCCCAGCGCCGGTACTGCTGGTAGCAGAGTTCGCGCACGCGGCGCTTGTCCGCCTCCACCCGCTGGCGGGCCTCGTACGCGGCGCGGCGCTCTTCTTCGCGCTGGGCGTACTCGCGCCGCTGCTGTTCGGCGGTCTCGGCCCGCCGCGCCGACGCCGCCTGGGCTTCCGCCGCCTGCAGGTTGGCGTTGGCACGCGCCGCCGAGTACTGGGCTTCCACCGCCAGCCGGCGCTCGTCGATCCGCTGCTGCGAGGCCTGCCGCACGCGCTCGGCCGCCTTGCGCTCTTCCTCCATGCGCTTGCGCTCGGCGTCCTCGGCCGCGGCCTTCTGCGTCGCAAGTTCGATGGCGGCCTGTTCCTTGCGGATCTGCGCGTTGCGATAGCTGACTGCCGCGCCCGTTCCGAACACCAGGGCCACGAGCACGAAGCCGGCGATCATCAGCTTGCGGTAGGGCGACTCCTCGGGTTCCACCACCACCGTCCGCGGGCGCGCACGCGGCGGACGCGCCGCATCCTGCAGCTTGCGGTCGTGCGCGGCACGCGACTCCGGGTCGCGCAGGACCTGGTAGGCCGACTTCAGCTCGCCCAGGCGGGCGAGGGCGCCTTCCTCCTCCGCCAGGCGCTCGCGGGGGAACAGGGCCTCCGACTTGCGGAACGCCGTCTCGATTTCTTCCTGGCTGGCGTTCCCGGGCACGCCCAGGACGAGGTAGGCCGAACGCATTTCTTCTTCCTCCGATGCAATCGCTTGTCGTTGTTTTCGTCGAGGGTGCCGGCTCAGCGCAGGCGATCCCGGGCCGCTTCGGCGCGCGCCCGCGCGACGGCCGCCCGCTGCGCGGCGATCTCGGCGCGGCGCGTGGCCGCGTCGGACGCCGGGGAACGGGGGGTATACGAGCCGGAAGCCGCGCCGCCCGCCAGCTCGCGCTCCGTCGGGTAGCCATGCTTGCGCTTGTAGGCCATGCACTGCACCTCGAACTGCGAGCGCACCTCGGTGGGGGTGCCGCGGTAGGAGCCGACGATCGTGAGGGTGTCGCGCAGCATGCTCTTGTCGTAGCGGCTGATCTTCTGCGCCTGGATCTCGCCTTGCAGCTGGTCCATGCTTTCGCCGCGGGCCAGGCGCTCCCACCACGTCATGGCCTCGGCCGCTGCCTTGGCGCAGTCGCGGTCGGTGGTGGGATTGACCTGCTGGATGGCGAAGGTGCCCTGGGTGCGGGAGAAGCGTTGCTGCACATCCGCGGACTCGCAGGGGCGGTCCTGGAAGGTCTTGCCGCACTTGAACAGCTCGCCGGCGCTGGCGGTGCCGGCGACGGCGAGCAGCGCGGTGGCCAGCACGGCGCGCAGGAGCCCGCCCCCACGCAGCCCCGCGTTGCTCTTTCGCATTCCCATCCCCCGGATGTTCTACATCCTGTAACTCCCGGAAGTATACGGAGGCGGCCATTGCAGCCCAGCGGTTTCGGCTGCGGTGTCGTGCCTGCGCGTCGATGCACGCGCGGCCGCGGCTTGCACGGGCGCGGTGCATGCCCGCCCGCCGCGTAGGGCAACCTTCGCGCGCCGCGCCGGGCCGGCGGCCAGGCAAGGACAATAAAAAATCCCCCGGGGCCACGCGGCTCCGAGGGATAAGTAGCCGGGAAAGAAACTTGAAAAAGAACCCGGCTCCCTGACTCAGATTGCACGAGCCGTGCCTGGGTTCCCCCCGCCGCCGCATCGCGTGCGACTGCGGCGAAATGCCAACAGGTGCCTTCGTGAATTTGTCACGTGGCAGTGTTGCGGAGACCGTGCAGGCCGGGTTTTCAACTCGCCTCAGCGGAACCCTTTCTGTAGGATGACTCTGACAACAGAGGCCTCCCCAGTCCGGCCTTCCTTGAACGACTCTTGAGGTTCGCGCGTGCGCGATCCGCCACCAGGAACACCATGTCCGACCTTTCCGCCAGCAAAGAAACCGTGGAAGCGCCCGAAGGGGGTGCACCGGCCGCCAGCCCGTGGCTCAGCCTGAAGAAGCTGGGTGCGCGCCTGTCGGACTGGTTCACCATCCAGGCCACCGCGGTCAAGCTGATGGTGATCGCTGTTGCCATCCTGATCCCGGTCACGGCCACGTACTCGTTCGTCGTCTGGCAGCGCCAGGCGGCCGTCGCGGAAGAGCTGAAGGCGATGGCCGGCCAGTCCGGCGCCGACGCGCTGTGGACCCTGGACGAGAAGCTGCCGGTGGTTTTCGGCTCCGGGTCGGTCCTCGGCTTCCTGGAAAGCAACCCGGTCGAGCGCATCACGGTCATCTACAAGCCGCTGATGTGGAACGTGTCCGAGCGCATCGTGCTGATCGAGTCCGCGGGCAAGCAGTACGCGTACTACCCGAGCGACATGGAGACCAAGATCTTCTCGGACAAGGCCGTGAACGCGCCCTGGGGCGGCAAGATGGTCTTCATCCCGCGCGGCGAGCTCTCGCCGAGCAGCACGCAGATGCTGGAGCGCCTGGACGAGCGCTTCGCCGGCGCCCGTCCGCAATCCGAGAAGGACGGCTGGAAGGCCGGGGTGAGCGGCGTGCTCTCCGCGGCGCTGACCATCGGCCTGCTGGGCTTCCTGGCCTTCCACCTGAAGGGCCAGTTCAAGTCGCTGCGCTTCATCGAGCCGGGGCAGGTGCACGGCTCCATCGACGAACTGGTGGGCATGGACGACATCAAGGCCGAGGTGCGGCAGATCAAGGACCAGTACGAGCGCCGCGCCGAGTACGCGGAGTACGGCATCAACAAGCCGTTCAACGTGATGTTCAGCGGGCCCGCGGGCACCGGCAAGACCAAGCTGGCGAGCTACCTGGCCAAGGAACTGGGCCTGCCGATCCTGTTCCATTCGGCGGCGAACCTGGAAACCGGCTACGTGGCGGGTGGCTCCAACACGCTGGCGCGCATCGCCTCGATGGCCAAGCGCCGCAAGCGCTGCATCGTGTTCCTGGACGAGGCGCAGGACCTGTTCATGAAGCGCGGCGGCCACCGCAAGTTCGACGACGACACCCAGAACTCCCTGCTGGCGATCCTGGACGGCGTGCGCACCAAGAGCGAGGCCGAGATCATCTGGATCGTGGCCTCCAACTTCAACAGCGAGTCCATGCCGATGGACGAGGCGATGCTGCGCCGCTTCCAGATGAAGGTGGACTTCCGCCTGCCGAACAAGGAAGAGCGCCGCGCCATCATCGAGCACTACCTCGCGCAGCGCTCCGAAAAGGTGGCGGGCGGGCTGGACCTGCGCCACTTCGTGGAAATCACCGAGGGCCGCAGCCCGGCGGACCTGGAGACCATCGTCAACCAGGCCGGCATCACCGCGGTGCAGGGCGGCGAGCTGATCGACGCCGAGACCCTGATGCAGGCGGCCGAGCGCGTGATGGTGGGCAACGTCAACGCCAACACGACGAAGGAGCGCGAGCGCGACCGGCGCATCATCGCCATCCACGAGTGGGGCCACTTCCTGGTGGATTTCGAGCTGGAACGCAAGCGCGCCGGCAGCGACTGGGAGAAGCTGCAGGCGGAGATGAAGACCATCAAGATCTCGCTCAAGGCCAACCCCCGCAACAACGCGCTGGGCTTCGTGTTCCACAAGCAGGGCTCCAACCTGCTCAAGACCAAGGCGGACATCGAGCACGACGTGCGCGTGCTGCTGGGCGGCATGGCCAACGAGGAACTGTTCTTCGGCGAGGAGGGCACCACCAATGGCGCCCACAACGACATCACGCGGGTCACCAAGCTGCTGCACCACGCGGTGGCCGAGATGGGCATGTACCGCAAGACGCGCCTGAACTTCGGCGCGCTGAACGACGGCAACAACCGCACGGTCGATGAAGAGACGCGCTCCATCATGGAGATGCAGAGCGAGCGCCTGTACGGCGAGACCAAGGCGACGCTGGCGCGGCTGAAGCCGCTCACCGAGCACCTGGCCGGCAAGCTGATGGATGCGGGGGAGATGAGCCTGAAGGAGGCCCTGCACGAAATCCGCGCCTTCGAGGCGGCGTGCTTCAGCTTCGATGCGAAGGTGGGCCTCAACGGCGCGGCCAGCGCGCAACCGGCGCCGGACGCCGCGGCCTGAGACGGGGAAAAGAGGAGTCGGGAAGGGCGCCCCAGCGGGCGCCCTCTTCTTTTACTTCTTCGGGGCGGCGGCCGGCTTGCCCGCGCCGGCGGTCCCGCCGTTGGCCGGGAGGCCCAGCTTCTTGGCGAAGTTGTCCTCCAGCGCGCGCAGGCGCGGCTCCACCTGCGGGCGCGTGTCGGCGACCACCTTCTCCAGCAGGCCGCGCTGCATGTCGCCGCCGACCGAGTTGAACTTGGCGAGCACCGGCGATTCCAGCAGCGTCACCAGCTGCTTCAGTTCGTCCTCGGTGAACTTCTCCTCCAGCATCGGGCCCACGGTGGTGGGAGCCAGCTTGAGCGCTCGGTCGCGGACCATGATGGTGGTGTCGTCGACGTACTTGCGCGCGTCGGCCTGCATTTCCTTGGCGAGCGCTTCGCGCTTGTCCGCGGCGACGCGCTGCTGGAGGGCGTTGCCGGCCGCATCCATCAGGGGCAGCACCGAGTCCTGCACCAGGGCACGGGCCATCTTCTCGATGCCGGGCTGCTGCAGCTTGAGGATGCGGGCGACGGCTTCCTTCTTGGCCGGGGTCGATTGGGCCTGCGCGGTGGTGGTGGCGCAGGCGGCGGCGATCGCTAGGATCAGCAGTGATTTGCGGTACATCGGGCCAGTGTAATGCCCGCAAGTAACGCGAACGTTACGCGCTCGGCCCCTCCTTGCGGCGGCGCGCGCCCAGCCGGCGGGTGCCCCGCCGCTGCGCGGGATCGGCCGATGCGACGGGCCTTGCGATGACGTCGGTGATGTCCACCGGCAGGTGCCGCTTCGGTTCCCGGTAGTGGTCCCAGGCCTTCTTGGCGAGGCCGGACGTGACGGCGAAGACGAACAGCTTGCGCAGCAGCATGGGGTGCCTCCTTGGTGTCCCGATCGTCGGCCGCGCGCTGCCGGGACCGTGTAGTCGCGGGGCGATCCCGCGGGCAGGACGGATGGCGCTTTACCCGTCGCAAGTCCTACAGCTGCCACAACCGTGGGCGGACTGGACGGCGCTGGCTTGTCTTGCCGCGCCCGCACCACGGCTCGCCTAACCTGAAGGCATCGGAAAGGGGGAACGATCCATGTCCGAAGACCTGAACAAGATGAGCGCCGACCAGCTCCTGATCCACCTGGAGCCCGAATGGGAAAGGCGCAACTGGTGCAAGTGGCTGGGATGCAGCGAGGCCGAGCTCGAGCACGCCATCACCTACGTGGGCCACGATCCCGACAACGTGCGCCGCTTCCTCCGCCAGGCGCGCTGACGCGCCGCGGTGCCGGGGGCCAGCGCCGGTTGCGGGCGCCACCCGCGCCGTGCGCCCGGCACTAGACTCGGGACACAGTGGAAGACGGCATCCTGCACCTCGACGAGTCCGGCGCCCGGCAACTGCTCGTGGCGCGCGCTATCGAGGAGGTCGATACGCAGGGCCGCCTGCTGAGCGCGGTCGAACGCGAGGAAGTCGAACGCGAAGCGCTCGCGGCCAGCCGCAGGACGCCGGGTGGCGGCGTCGACTCCGGCCACTACCTGCAGCAGCGCGCGCAGCGCGTGCTGGCGACGGTCGATAATCGCAATCCGCGCCTGGCCGCCTTGCAGCAAGGGGAGCCGTGGCACGCGTGGCTCATGGCGGGCCTGCCGATCACCGCCTGCGTGCTCGGCGCCGCCATCGATCGCATCGATAACCCCCAGCAGGTCAACATGCTCTCCCCGCCGCTGCTCGGCGTGCTCGCGTGGAACCTGGCCGTGTACCTGTTCCTTGCCATCTCGCTGCTGCTGCCGCGCTCGTGGGCGCAGCGCGCGCCGGCCGGGCCGCTGCAACGCTGGGTCGCCGCGGCGGGCGCGCGCGGCACCGGGCGCCTGCGGCGGGATGTCCTGGCGCGCTTCCATGAGCATTGGCTGCGCGCCGCCGGTGCGCAGCAGGGCTGGTGGTGGAGGCAGCTGCTGCACCTGGCGGCCGCCGGCTGGGCGCTGGGCCTCGCCTTCTCCATCGTGCTCGGCGGAGTGGTGCGCGAGTACCGCGTGGGCTGGGAGAGCACGCTGCTCGACGTGCACCAGGTCCACGCCTTCCTCAGCGCGCTCTTCGCCCCGGTCGTGGCGCTGCTGCCCTTCGACGGGTTCAGCGTGGCCGACCTCCAGCGCATGGCCTTCCGCTCCGGCGCCGCGGTGGGCGTGGACGAGGCGCGGCGCTGGGTGTGGATGTACGTGGCGCTGCTGCTCGTGCTGGTGGTCGCGCCGCGCCTCGTGCTCGCCGCGTGGGCCGCCTGGCGGCGCAGGCGGCTGGGCCGCGCCGTCGCCATCGACCTGCGAGATCCCTATTTCGTGCAGGTGCTCGCCCGCGTGAGCCCTGCGCGCGTGACGCTGGGCATCGTCGCCGGCGAAGGCCCGGGGCGCGAAGCCTTGCTGCGCATGCTGCGGCAGGTGGCGGATCACGGGCCCCCGCGGGAGGCCGGGCCCTGGACGGTGCTGGGCACCGCGCGCGGCGACGTGCTGCGCGTGGTCGACGTCCCGCCGGGCTTCAGCCCGCCCGCGCCGCGGGTGACCGCCGGGGCGGGCAACGGCAGCGCGGCCCAGGTGTGGCTGCAGGACCTGCTCGGGCGCTTCCGTGCGCCGGCGCGGGGGCAGGAGCGGGATGCCCTGCAGGCCACCCTTGCCGACACCGACCTGATGCTGGTGGCACCTGCCCGTCCCGGCGAGCTGCAGGAGATCACGCGCCTGCTGCACTGGGTGGCGCAACCCGCCATCGTGCTCGCTCCCGATGGTGCGGACGCGGAGTACCGCGCCGTGGTGCAGCGACTGGGTCTCGCCGCCGACGTGCTGCCGCTCGCGGATTGCACGGCACACTGGATGCGCGACAAGCGGCTGCTGGATGCGGCCATCGCCCGGGTCGCGTCCGGCAAGCGCGCGGGCTTCGAGCGGCTCGCCGCCGCCTGGAACGACCGCAACGCGGCGCGCTTCGCCGACGCCATGCGGCTGGTGGCCGCGGAGCTGGTGCGCGCGGCGCGCGACGTCGAGGAGGTGGGCAGCGGCCCGGTGGGCCTGCGCCAGCTCGTGAACGCCGCGGAACGCGATGCAACGCAGCGGGCCCGCGAGGGCGCGCGCATCGCGTTGCTGCAGCGGCTGCGCGCCGGCGAGTCCGCGCTGTTTGCCGAACTGGTGCAGCTGCACCGCAGCGGCACCCCGGTCGCGGCGGTGCCGACCGCGCGCGTGGACAGCGGCTTCCTGGAGCAGCACGCCGTCGATCGGCCGCAGGCGGGCGTGGCCGGCGCCGCGACGGGAGCCGCGATGGGCGCGGGCGTCGACCTGCTCACGGGCGGGCTCACGCTCGGCGCGGCCGCCGCGCTCGGGGCGATGCTGGGCGGCGGCGCGGGCTACCTGGCGGCCGCGTGGCGCAACCGCGCTTCACCGTCCGGGCATCCGCAGGTGCAGCTGGGCGACGACCTGCTGCAGACGTTCACCGAGGGCCTCCTGCTCGCCTATCTCGCCGTGGCCCACCGCGGCCTGCGCGAAGAACGGGACGGCCCGCCGGCGGCGTGGCGCAGCGAGGTGGTGGCCGCGGTGGAAGCCCGGCGCGCTGAACTCGCCGCGCGCTGGCAGCAGGCCCGCACGGCGCAGGAAGCGGCCGTGGCCATCGCGCCGCTGGCGAGCGAGCTGGAGGCCATCGCGCGCGGGCTGCTCGCGCGCGTCTAGGTTTTCACGCGGTGGCGGCGTTCTTCGCGGCGGCCGCCGCCCGCAGCAGTTCCTCCACCGCGGGCAGTTCCGCCGGCTTGGTGAGATGGCGGTCGAAGCCCGCGTCGCGCGTGCGCTGCCGGTCGTCCTGCGTGCCCCAGCCGGTGAGGGCGACCAGCAGCGTCTTCTGCATGCCGGGCAGCATCCGCATGCGCTTGGCCACGTCGTACCCGGTCATGTCGGGCAAGCCGATGTCGAGGAAGACGACGTCGAGCGCCTGCGACTGCGCGACCTGCAGCGCCTCGGCGCCGGTGTGCGCGATGTGGGCGGCATGGCCTTCGATGTCTAGCAGGACGCCCAGGCTCTCGGCGGCGTCGGTGTTGTCGTCGACCACCAGCACCTGCAGCTGGCCGGGGGTGGAGGAGGTGGAGGCGGGAGAAGAATCAGTGGACATGTCATTGCCCTCCGTGAGGGGGAGGCGCACCGTGAAGGTGCTGCCCTGGCCGGGACCGGGACTGGTGGCCGAAACAGTGCCGCCGTGGAGGCCGACGAGGCTCTTCACCAGCGACAGGCCGATGCCCAGGCCGCCCTGCGGCTTACCTGCGCCCGGCACCTGCGCGAACATCTCGAACACCTTCGCGAGCGCATCGGGCTCGAGGCCCACGCCGGTGTCCGTGACCGAGATCACCGCCTCGCGGCCTTCCACCCGGCCCTTCAGGGCGATGCGCCCGCCTTCGGGAGTGTACTTGGCGGCGTTGTTGAGGAGGTTGCTCACCACCTGCGCGATGCGGGTGGGATCGGCGTGCATGGGCAGCGGCTGGGAAGGCATCTCCACGGTGAGTCGATGCCCGGCGTTGTCGATCAGCGAGGCGCTGGTCTCCACCGCCGTGGCGACGACTTCCTTCAGGTCCATGGGCCGGCGGCGCAGTTCCACCTTCCCCGTGCTGATGCGCGCGACGTCCAGCAGGTCGTCCACGAGGTGGACCATGTGCTGGATCTGCCGCTCCATCATCTGCCGCGTGCGCTCCAGCACCTCGGGCTTGTTGCCCGCCATGCGCATGAGGTGCAGGCCGTTGGACAGCGGCGCGAGCGGGTTGCGCAGCTCGTGGGCGAGGGTGGCGAGGAACTCGGTCTTGAGGCGGTTGGCCTGGGCCAGTTCCTCGTTGAGCCGCCTCAGGTCCTGCTCGGCGAGGAGGCGCTGCGTGATGTCGGAGAACAGCACGGCGACCAGGTCGCTGCCGGGCCCGCCCAGGCGGGTGGCATAGACGTCGAACCAGCGGTTCATCGCCTTGGCTTCCTGGACGAAGCGGGTCGCCTCGCCGGTGTCGGCGACGCGGCCATAGATCTCGAACCAGTGCGCGTCCTGGCCGGGCACCATGTCGCGAATGGTCTTGCCGATGACGTCTTCCAGGCCCGTGTGCATGGCGAACGCCTCGTTCGCCTCTTCGAAACGGTAGTCGCGCACCCGCCCGGTGGCGTCGCGCACCAGCTTCACGACGCAGAAGCCCTCGTCGATCGACTCGAAGAGCGCGCGGTAGCGCTCCTCCTTGGCCTCCAGCCGCTGCTCGTAGTCGCGGCGCTCGCGCGCGCGCAACTCCTCCTTGCTCCGGTACAGCTCGACGAAGACGCCCACCTTCGCCTTGAGCACCTCCGAACGCAGGGGCTTGGCGAGGAAATCGACGGCGCCCAGCGCATAGGCGGACAGCATCGCTTCGTCCGGGTCGTCGCCCGCGGTGACGAAGAGGATGGGGGTGAAGCGGGTGCGCGGGCGCGAGCGGATCTCGCGGGCCACTTCGAAGCCGTCCATGCCGGGCATGCGCACGTCCAGCAGCACGGCGGCGAAGTCCTGCTTCTCGAGCGCGGCCAGGGCCTGGGGACCCGATACGGCGCGCACCATGTCCACGCCGAGGGTGTCCAACGCGGCCTCGAGCGCCAGCAGGTTGGCGGGCTGGTCATCGACGAGCAGGATGCTGGTGGGGATGGCGGTGTGTGGCACGGTCTGGGTCAGCCCAGCGCGAGCGGGCACCGCGAGTCTAAGTCCACGCGCACCGCACCGGGGCGAGGCAGAGCATAGGGAGGCTTTGTCCTGCCCCCGTGCCGGACTGGGGCCCAAGCCTGAAGGGCTTCCCTCCTACAGCGGAGCCTGCCCGCAGGGGCCGGCAGGCCCGTGCGGGCATGAAAAAGGGCCGGCGAACCGGCCCTCGGAGAAACTCGGCCGACGCTCGGCTTACTCTTACTTCTTGTCGTCGCGGTCCTGGGCGGGGGTGACGTCCACCTTCGGAATGGACAGCGTTTCCTTCTCGGTGTACACGCCCACCTTCGGCACTTCCACTTCCTTCTTCTCGGTCGTGACGTTCACTTCCGGCGCGTCCACGTCGTACTTCGGCAGGGTCACGTCACCCTCCTTGGCCTTGGACACTTCGTACTGCGGCACGCTCACGTTGCCTTCCTGGGTCTTCTGCACGTCGCAGCCCACGAGGGCGATGGAGGCGGCAGACACCAGGCCGGCGATGACGAAAGAGGATTTACGCATGGCTAGACTCCCTTGGTTTGTGATGCAGGAAGTATGGGTGCCGCCCCAGAGCCCGGCTGTAAGACCCGGACGGCTTGCACCGTCCGACACGGGACACCGGTCGTGCTTGCCGCGCGCCTACGCGCTGAGGGCTTGGCGCGACAGCACGTCGGTGAGCTTCGCGTGCACTTCGGCCGGATCGGCCGGTTTCACAAGGTGCGCGGCGAAGCCGGCGTCGGCCGAGCTCAGGCGGTCCTGCTCGCGGCCGTAACCGCTGAGCGCGATCACCGGCAGCCGGCGCGCGAGCGCGCGGCCCACCTCGATGCCGCTGCCGTCGGGCAGGCCGAGGTCGGTGAGCACCGCGTCGAACGCCTCCGCCCGTGCGAGGCGCAGCGCCTCCGCGAGGGTGCCGGCATGCTGCACCTGCCAGCCGTATTCCTCGAGGCAGAGCGACAGCGCCGCGGCCGCATCCTCGTTGTGCTCCACCAGCAGGACGCGCTTGCGGTCGCCGGCATGGACTGCCCCGGCCGGGACGGCCGGCAGGTGTGCCTGCGGTGCGTCTGCGGACGGCATCGAGATGGTGAAGGTGGCGCCGCGGTCGCGGCCCTCGCTGCTCGCGCGGATCTCGCCGCCATGCTGCTGCATGAGCCCGTGCGCGATGGCGAGTCCCAGGCCCAGGCCGCCGTAGCTGCGCGACACTGCCGCGTCGGCCTGCTCGAAGGGGCGGAAGATGCGCGGCAGGGCTTCCGCGGCGATGCCGATGCCCGTGTCCGTGCAGGCGAGGACCAACCGGTCCCCGGCGTTCTCGGTGCGCAGCAGGATGCGGCTGCCGGCAGGGGAGAACTTGATGGCGTTGCGGACCATGTTCCACAGGACCTGCTGCATGCGCGCCTGGTCCCCGTCCACGTACGGGTTCTGCGCCCCGAATTCGAGGTCGATGGCGATGGATTTCTGCTCCACCGCGTCGGCCACCATCGTGACCACTGCCCGCGCGAGCTGGTGCATGTCCACGTGCTCGCGCTGCAGGCTGACCTTGCCGGCGCCTATCGCCGTGAGGTCCAGCAGGTCGTCGATGAGCCGGGCTTCCAGCGCCACGTTGCGCCGGATCATGGGCAGCAGGTCGCGATGCCGGTCGTCCAGCTGCACGGACTTCTCGAGCACGTGCACGGCGGTGGTGATCGGCGCGAGCGGCGTGCGCAGTTCGTGCGACAGCACCGCGAGGAAGCGGTCCTTGGCCTGGTTGGCCCGGTCGGCTTCCTCCTTGGCCGCGCGCAGCGCCTCGGCCGCGAGGTGGCCTTCGGTCGCGTCGTGGACCAGCTTGCAGTAGCCTGCGGGACGGGAGTGGTCGTCGTCGAGGGCCGTCACCACGCCCTCGGCCCACAGCCTGCGGCCGCCCTTGGCCACCAGCCAGCGGTTGTCGCTCGCCTTGCCGTGCGCCCGGGCCTGCCGCAGCTCCTCGGCCACCGCGCGATCGGGCTGCGCCTCCGGCGGGAAGAGCAGGGCGGCGGGGCGGCCCAGGACTTCGTGCGCCTCGTAGCCGAACACCGAGCGTGCCGCCTGGTTCCAGAACTGGATGGTGCCCGCTTCATCGAGCAGCACCACCGCGTAGTCGCGCAGGCCGTCGACCACGCGCTCGAAGCGCAGGTCGGCCTCGCGCAGCTGGCGTTCGGCCGTCTCGCGCGCGCGGCGCTCGTCCACCTCGCGCAGGGCGCGCTGCAGCACGGGCGCCAGGCGCTCGAGCCGGCTCTTGCCCACGTAGTCCGTCGCCCCGCGCCTGAGCAGCTCCACGGCGTTGTCCTCGCCGATCACGCCGGAGACGAAGATGAACGGGACGCCCGGCGCGTGGCGGTTGCGGTGGTCCAGCAGGTCGGCCCCCGTGAAGCCGGGGAGCTCGTAGTCGGACAGGATCACGTCCCAGCCGCCGCGGCGCAGCGCTTCGTCGAACGCGGCTTCCTCCCGCACCAGCTCCAGTTCCACCCCGGGGCAGGTGCGCTCCAGGTGCACGCGCAGCAGTTCCGCGTCGAGGCGCGAGTCCTCGACCAGCAGCGCGCGCAAGCCGCGCTCCACGGACCCGGCCGCCTCACTCATGCCTGCGCCTCGTGCGCAGCGAGCCCGGGGGCGGCTCGTTCAGGACGGCCCAGAAGATGCCGAGGTCCGCGATCGCCTCGACGAACTGCTTGAACTCGACCGGCTTCACCACGTAGGCGTTCACGCCCAGCTGGTAGCTGCGCAGCACGTCGGTCTCCTCGTGCGAGGAGGTGAGCATCACCACCGGCACGCTGCGCAGCGGCTCGGTGCTGCGCACGGTCTGCAGCACCTCGAGGCCGTTCACCTTGGGCAGCTTCAGGTCCAGCAGGACCACGGCGGGGTTGCCTTCCGGCCGCTGCGCGTATTCGCCGGTGCGCAGCAGGTACTCGAGCGCGGCTTCGCCGTCGCGCACGATGATCACTTCGTTGGCGAGCTGGCTGCGTTCGAGCGCCACCAGGGTGAGTTCGAGATCGCGGGGGTCGTCTTCGACCAGCAGGATGGGCTTGAGCATCAGGCAGGCTCCTCGGTGTGTGCGCCGGGCGCGTCGTTGTTCTTGGGGGGCGGCGGCAGCACGAAGCCGAAGGTGGCGCCGCGGTCGGGCTCGCCGCGCGCCCACACGCTGCCGCCGTGGCGCTCGACGATCCTCTTCACGTTGGCCAGGCCGATGCCGGTGCCGTCGAAGTCCTCGGTGCGATGCAGCCGCTGGAAGACGCCGAACAGCTTGCCGACGTACTTCATCGGGAAGCCGACGCCGTTGTCCGCGACCTCCAGGCCGCTGCCTTCCGCCCGCGTGACCGGGGTGATGCGGATGCGTGCGGGATCGCGCCCGCGCGTGTACTTCACCGCGTTGGAGAGCAGGTTGCGCACGGCACCCTGCAGCAGCAGCGGGTCGGCCCACAGGCGCGGCAGCGGGCCCGCAAGCTCCCACTCGATGCGGCGGCCCCGCTCCTGCTGGCGCATCTCGTCCACCAGGTCCTCGACCAGCGCGGTCGCGTCGATCATCGCGGGGCGCAGGCCGGAGCGCCCGAGGCGCGAGAAGTCCAGGAGCGCGTCGACCAATCGGCCGGCATAGGAAGCGGCGTCCTTGACGTGGTGCAGGTAGCGCAAGGCGCGTTCGTCCAGCCGGCCGGCGTTGTCCTCCATCACCAGGTCCACGTAGCCGGCGATATGGCGCATCGGGGCGCGCAGGTCGTGCGACACGGTGTAGCTGAAGGCCTCCAGTTCCTTGTTCACGCGCCCGAGTTCGACCGCGTGCCCGGCCATCTCCTCCGCGCGGCGCAGCACCAGCGCGATCAGGGCCTGGCGCAATTCGCCGAGCGCGGCGCGCTGGGCCGGCAGCCAGGGCGCCGAGCGCCCACGCACCCGTTCCTGCCAGCTCTCGAAGCTCTGGCGCGGATGGATGCGCCCCTGCGCCGGCAGCGTCTTGCGCGGGTCGCCCGCCCACTGGATGGTCTGCACCAGCTCGGGCCGGAACCACAGCACCACGTGCTTGTGCACCTGCGAGATCGACACCGCCAGCACGCCCGCGCACGCGGGCAGCAGCGCCTCGCCGCCGGGATAGACCTCCGGCAGGCGGTCCGTCGAGAACAGGTCCTCGCCGCGGCCGACGATCCAGTGCGCGAGTTCGCGCACCGCGTCGGCCGGCGGTGTCTGGCCGATCGTCCAGCAGCTGTCGTTCAGGACCACCGCCGCGCCGGTCGCTCCGGTCAGCTCCGGCAGCGCGAGCTGGGGCTCCACCAGGCGCTGCAGCGTGCCGTCGGATTCGGCCATGAGCGCGACGAGCGTCAGCACGCGCTGGTGCAGTGCGAGCCGCTGCGCGACCTCGGCGTTGTCCTCCTGGGCCTGGATCTGCAGCGAGAGCAGCCGTCCCAGGTGTTCGCAGGCCACGCGGGTCTGGAAACTGAGGTGCCTTGCGGCCCGGTCGTGGCAGGAGATCAGCCCCCAGAGCCGGCCCCCGACGACGATCGACACCGACATCGACGCGGCCGTCCCCATGTTGCGCATGTACTCCAGGTGCACCGGCGACACGCTGCGCAGCGCGGCAAAGCTCAGGTCCAGGCCGGAAGGGTCGGGTGCACCCGCGGCCGGCAGCAGCGGCACGGGTGTGTAGGAGGCGTCCGGGATCACCCGGATGTGGTTCGTGCGGTACAGCTCGCGCGCCTGCGCCGGCACGTCGCTCGCCGGGAAACGATGGCCTGCATAGGAGTGGTACCCCTCGTCGAGCCGCTCGGCGAGCACCTCGCCGTGGCCGTCGGAGTCGAACCGGTACACCAGGCAGCGGCCGAAGCCGGTGAGGCGCTTCATCTCCCGCGCCACCACCTGGCAGAGCGCCGTGACGGAGTCGGCCTGCTGCAGCATCGGCAGGAGGTCGCGCGCCACGGTGTAGATGGGCGCGCGCATGCCGGTGCCGGGCCCGGCCGGCTCGTATTCGACGATGACGCGCTCGCCCTGCAGGTGCGCGCCGGCGTCGAAGCTGCGCCCTTCCATCGGCAGGCTGCCTATCCATGCGGGCCCGGCGCCGGGCTGGAGCCGGCCGCTATCGACCGGCAGCGTGGACAGCGCCGCGCGGACGGCGTCCTCCGAGGCCCAGTTGGCGCTGAACGCCAGCAGCTTGCCGCTGCCGGCGGCCAGCACGGCCAGGCGGCCATGCGGCTGAATGGCGCCCGGCACCCGGATGGGTTCGATGGCGCACTGCGCCAGGTCAGGCAACGGCAGTGCGCTCATGCAGGGCGGATTCCAGCAGGTTGGACAGGGTGTCGAAGGTCCGGCATGCGGCGTCGCAGGCGTCGGCCAGGGCGCGCGGGTCGGCGAGCTGTTCTTCCAGGGTGGTGCGGCAATCGCGCCACATGGATGCGGTCCGCTCGCCCCAGCCGTGAAAGTAGGCGGCGCCCCGGTGCGGGAAAAGCCCGGCCTCGGCGAGGCTGCGGGTGATGAACTGCCCGCCCAGCGCGGAGCCTTCCATCACGTAGACCGAGCCCCAGGCCGCGGCGGCACTGGAGAGGCTGGGCACGCGCGCGTCAGCGTCCGCCGGCGCGATGCCGAGGACGGCGAGGTCCCGCTCCAGGAAAGGCCGGCGTGAACGGGCATCCAGCCAGGCGTGCCACTGTGGCGGCAGCGCCGCAGCGACAGCCGGCTCCCAGGCGGCGAGGAAGGCGTCGAAGACCCGCAGCACGCCGGCGTAGTGCCCGGGGTCGCGCATGCGGCGCAGGTCCATCAGGCGGTCGATGCGCTGGTGATGGGCGCGCGTGGCGGCGCGCAGCTGCGCAAGGGGCCCGGCGCGATCGGCCGGGGGGCAGGAACGTACGGCGGAAAACAACTTGCGGGAGACCTCGGGAACGGCTTCGTGCGTGCGAATGCATGCATCCTGTCATCGCCACGCCATCCCCGGTGTAGGACGCCGCCTCACGTCGCGCAGAGGCATGTGCGTCGAATGCGCATGAACTGCGTGTTGGCTGGACATTCGGCAGCATGCGGGCGCGGCGTCGCGCTCCTTCGCACGGCGCGCGGTCTCAGCCGGAACCGGCCGTGCGGGTCGCGGCCCAGACGATCGGGAAGCGGCCGCCCTTCGCCGACGCGGGCCGCCCGGCGCTGCGGCGCTGCGCCAGCAAGGTGAACGCCGACGCTTCGAAGGCGTAGACCAGCGCGCGGCGTCCGGACGCGTCCTCGAAACTGTCGCCCGGGTAGAGCACGACGTCGCGCCCGTCCTCGTCGAGCGTGAGCCACAGGCACCCGGCCGTGCACAGGATCTGCACGGCCCCGGCGTCCGGGATCGCGAACAGCTGGCGGGCGGGCAGGGCGATGGTCGGTCCTTCGCGCATGGTGGGCTCCTTGGGATGCATCACGCGAATCAATATACTGGTCGCTCCCCTGCGAGAGAAACGGCGGTTTTGCATGGCCAGCATGCGTGACGGGAATGCGAACGCGCAGCCGCGCTCGCACCAGCTGCGGCTGGACCTGCTCCACACTTTCGAGGCGGCGGCGCGGCACCTGAGCTTCACGCGGGCGGGGGCGGAACTCTTCCTGTCCCAGTCGGCGGTGAGCCGGCAGATCCAGCAGCTCGAGGACAGCGTGGGCGCGCCGCTGTTCGAGCGGCGCCACCGCGCGCTCGCGCTCACCGAGGCCGGGCGCATCCTGCGCCGCGCCGTGGAAGACAGCCTGGAGCGCCTGCGCGATGCGGCCGCCCGCGTGCGCGCCGGCCGCGCGCAGCGCCAGCTCACCGTGACCTGCACGCCGGGGTTCGCGTCCTTCTGGCTGATCCCGCGCCTCACCCGCTTCACCGCCGCCCACCCGGACGTGGAGGTGCGCATTTCCGCCACGCTCGACCTGGTGGACCTGCAGCGCGGCAACGTGGACGTCGCGGTGCGGTTCGTGCCCAGTTCCGAAGGGCGCGGACCGGTGCTGTTCGAGGAGGAGGTGCAGCCCATGTGCGCGCCGCAGCTGCTGCGCGACCGGGCGCGCCCGCTGAAGACGCCGGCCGACCTGGGCCGCCACACGCTGCTGACGATCGAGATGCACGACGGCTCCCTCACGGTGGACTGGGAGCCCTGGCTGCAGCTGATGGGACTGGCTTCGGTGGAGATGGCGCACACGCTGCGCTTCACGCGCTACGGCGAGGCCGTGGCCGCCGCCGTGGCGGGGCAGGGCGTGGTGATCGGACGGCTGCCGCTGCTGGCCGACCTCGTGCGCGCCAAGAAGCTCGTCGCGCCTTTCCGCGCGCCGGCCGCGTCGCGGCGCGGCTACTTCGTGACGCTCGCGCCGCAAGGCGAGCACAACCCGAGCGCGGTGGCTTTCGCCGAATGGCTGCTGGCCGAGGCGGAACGTGCTGCCCCGCGCGGCGTGTCGCGGCGCGCCTAGCGCACGCCGGTGGGTGCGGCGGCCGGGCCCGCGGTGGCCACGGGTTCGCCGGCAGCCTGGGTCCAGCCCTGCCCGGCGACATAGCGCGCGGTCTGCACCTCGCCGGCGTGGAAGCCGCTGGGCCATCGCGCCGTGGCGTTGCCGTCCGCATCCATCTGCAGCCGGGGGCCGTCGTCGGCGGTGCCGGCGGCATCGGCCTGGGGCAGCGCGCCCGGCATGACGTCGGGCCGGGTCCAGCCCGCGCCTTGCTCGAAGCGGCTGAAGCGCAGGCTCTGGATGCTGCCCACCGTGTGGCGCCACACCGCCATGGCCACCCCGCGCCCGTTGCTCGCCAGCTGGGCGTCGCTGGCCGCGCCGTAGATTTCCTCCAGGGGCTGCGCGGCGCTCCAGCCGGCCTCGCGCGTCCAGGCCGACGTCACGACGCGGCCTTCGTGGACCCACAGCGCGAGGGCGCTTTCTTCGCCGGCACGGACGGCCTGCGCGGGCACGTTTGCAGGAACGGGCGGGGGCGACAGCGGGCGGCCGCGCGCGTCCACCAGCGAGCCGCCGGCCTGCGCGCCGTCTGCAAGCGATGGGCTGCCGCCGCCGGCGCCCAGGGTGGCCGTCTGCGGCAATTCCTGGCCGCAACCGGCGAGGCCGAGCGCCAGCGCGAAGGAGACGGCTGCCGCAGCCCGCATCGCCGCGGTGGCCCCGTCAGCCACTCTTGCGCCGCGCGGGCGCCTTGGCGGGCGCGCTGGCGCGGGCGGTTCCAGGGGTCTTGCGCGCCGCCGCCTTCTTCAAGGGAACGGCCTCGTCGTTGGCCGCGGTCTCGCGTCGCGGCGCTGCCTTCTTCGCGGCGGGCGCGGGGGCGGCGGCCGCATTGCCCTTGAGGCTGCGGCGCAGCAGCTCCGTGAGGTCGATGATTTCGGCGCTCGCGGGCACGTCCTCGCCCGGCAGCGGCGCCACGGTGCGCAGCCCGCCTGCCTTCGCCTTTTCCTCGACCAGTGCCATCAGCTTCTCGCGGAACTCGTCGTGGAACAGGTCGGGCTGCCAGTCACCCGCCATGGCGTCCACCAGCTGTTCGGCCATCTTCAGCTCGCCCGCGCTCACGGTGATGTCCTCGCCCGGCCAGGCCAGGCCCGCGGTGTCGCGCACTTCGTCGGACCAGCGCAGCAGGTTCAGCACCAGGCCCTTGTCCTGTGGCAGCAGCATCGCGAGGTGCTGCTTGGTGGAGATGACCACCTTCGCGATCCCCACCTTGCCCGTGCGCACCAGCGTTTCGCGCAGCAGCGCGAAGGGCTTCTGCCCGCCCTTGCCGGCCGGGCTCACGTAATAGGGCTTGTTGAAGTACACGCTGGGGATCTGCTCCCGATCCACGAAGGCCTCGATGTCGATGGTCTGCGTCGAGCGCGGCAGGGCGGTCTTGATCTCCTCGGGAGTGAGCACGACGAACTGGTCCTTCTCGACCTCAAAGCCCTTGACGATCTCCTCGCGCTGCATCGATTCGCCGGTGGACTTGTTGACCTGCTGGTTGCCCACGCGTGTCATCGTGGACTTGTCCAGCAGGTTGAATTTCATGCGGTTCTCCGCCGTGGCGGAGTGCAGGGTCACCGGAATGTGCACCAGCCCGAAGCTGATGGC
>SEAY01000197.1 GCA_004144865.1 Comamonadaceae bacterium | reverse complement strand
CTCGAGCGCGGCGTGGTCGACGGCTACGGCTGGCCCATCGGCGGCATCTTCGACCTGAACTGGCACGAGAAGACCAAGTTCCGCATCGACCCCGGCTTCTACGACGCCGAGGTGTCGCTCATCATGAACCTGCCGGCCTACCGCAAGCTCACGCCGGCGCAGCGCGACTACCTGCAAAAGCAACTGCTGGCGCTGGAAGCGGAGAACGTCTTCTGGGCCAAGTACACGGCCGATGAAGTGGCGCGCCAGGAGAAGGCCGGCATCCAGACCATCAAGTTCGACGCCGCCACCTCGAAGGCCTTCGTCGACAAGGCCTACCAGGTCGGCTGGGCCAGCGCCGAGAAGCAGAGCCCGGAGATCGCGGCGCGCTTCAAGCCGCTGTTCACGCGCAAGTGACCGGCGCGGTCTCGCACGCATACGGCCGCCTGCTGGCGGCCCTCGCGCTCCTGGGTTGCGCGATCCTCTTCGCCATGATGGCCGTCATCGTGGCCGACGTCGCGCTGCGCAACATCCCGGTCCCCGGCCTCCCGCGCGGGCTGGCGTGGAGCAACGAGGTGTCGGAGCTGATGCTGTACCTGCTCACCATGTGCGTCGCGCCCTGGCTGCTGCGCCAGGGCCAGCACATCCGGGTGGACATCCTGCTCCAGGTCCTGCCGAAGAAGCTGGCGTGGGCGCTGGAGTGGGTGGGCGACATCATCGGCTTCGCCTGCTGCGTGTTCATCGCCTGGTACGGCGCGAAGGCGGCATGGGCCAGCTACACCGAGGGCGCCGTGAACATCAAGACGCTGGTCACGCCGGAATGGTGGTCGCTGGCGCCGCTGCCGGTGGTCTTCGTGCTGCTGGCCATCGAGATGCTGTTCCGCATGGGCCGCCTGCACGCGGCGGAGCGCGGGCCGCGGCAGGACGCGGTGAGCGCCGCATGACCGGCTGGATCCTTGCGGCAGCCCTGATGCTGGGCGGCTCCACCGTGCTGCTGTTCATCGGCATGCCGGTGGCGCTGACGTTCATCACGGTCAACATCGTCGGCGCGTGGCTGTACATGGGCGGCGAGGCCGGCCTCGCGCAGCTCGCGCGCAGCAGCGTGAGCTCGGTGACCGCCTTCTCGCTCACGCCGATCCCGCTGTTCGTGCTGATGGGCGAGATCCTGTTCCACACCGGCATCGCGCTGAAAGTCATCGGAGGCATAGAACGGCTGATCCGGCGCTTGCCGGGCCGGCTGGCCGTGGTGGCCGTCGTCGCCGGAACGGTGTTCTCCGCCATCTCGGGCTCCACCATCGCCACCACCGCCATGCTCGGCTCGCTGATGCTGCCCGTGATGCTGTCCAAGGGCTACCACCCGACGCTGGCGACGGGGCCCATCATGGCCATCGGCGCCGTGGACATGCTGATCCCGCCTTCGGCGCTGACCGTGCTGCTCGGGTCGCTCTCCGGCATCTCGATTTCCAAGCTGCTGATCGGCGGCGTGGTGCCGGGCGTCGTGCTGTCCGTGGCCTTCGTACTGTGGATCGTGCTGAGCGTGCGCATGCGCCCGCACCTGGCGCCGGCCCACGAGGAGGAAGCGGTGCACCGGGGCTGGGACCGCTGGCAACCCTTCGTCGCCTACGTGCTGCCGACGCTCTCGATCTTCGGCGTGGTGGTGGGCGCGCTCGCCTGGGGTTGGGCCACGCCGACCGAATGCGCGGCCATCGGAGCCTTCGCGACCCTGGTGCTCGCCGTCCTCTACCGCTCGCTCACCTTCGACGCGCTCCTGCAGGCGCTCAAGGGCACGGCCTCCATCTCCGGGATGATCCTGTTCATCATCCTGGGCGCGACGACGTTCGCGCAGATCCTGTCGTTCTCCGGCGCGAGCAACGGGATCGTGCAGCTGATCACCGGGCAAGGCTGGTCCACGGGCGCGATCGTGGCCGGCATGATGCTGGTGCTGATCTTCCTGGGCATCTTCGTCGACCAGGTGAGCATGATGATGATCACGCTGCCGATCTTCATGCCCATCGTGCAGGGCCTCGGGATCGACCCGATCTGGTTCGGCGTGATGTTCCTGATCTGCATGCAGCTCGGGTTGCTGCTGCCCCCGCACGGCCTGTTGCTCATGACGATGCGCGGCGTGGCGCCGCCTTCGGTCACCATGGGGCACATCTTCCGCGCAGTGGTGCCCTACGTCATCATGAGCCTGTTGTTGCTGGCGGCGGTCTTCTGGTTGCCGGAGATCGCCACCGCATTGCCTCGCAGGCTCGGTTAGCACGGCGACCTTTCTTCCACTGAAAGGACTCGA
>SEAY01000196.1 GCA_004144865.1 Comamonadaceae bacterium | reverse complement strand
GCCCACCGAATCCCCCGCCAGACCCCTGCGCCCCGCCGCGGGACCGCGCAAGCTGAGCCGCCGCGCCTCCCTCTTCGGAACCGTCATCGCCCTGCTGGTGGCGGCGGGCCTGGCCTGGCTGGCCTGGGATCTCACGCGGCCGGCGGAAACAGGGGCAGGGGGCGGGCGCCCGGGAGCGGCGGGAAGCGCCGGCGGCGGCGCGCCCGGAGGACCCGGCGGCCCGGGTGGCCGCATGGGCGCGGTCACCGTGGGCTTCGCCGTGGCCGAGAGCGCCGACATCCCGGTGAACCTCGAGGCGCTGGGGACGGTGGTGCCGCAGGCCACGGTGCGCGTGCGCCCGCAAGTCTCGGGCGTGCTCACGCAGGTGCTGTTCCGCGAAGGGCAGAACGTGACCAAGGGCCAGCTGCTGGCCACCATCGATCCGCGCCCGTTCGAGATGGCCCTGCAGCAGGCGCTCGGGCAGCGCATGCGCGACGAGGCGCAGCTCGCCGCCGCGCGCGTGACGCTCACCCGCTTCGAGACGCTGCTGCGGCAGGACTCCATCGCGCGCCAGGAAGTGGACACGCAGCGCGCCACCGTCAACCAGCTGGAAGCGGCGGTCGTCTCGTCCAAGGCGGCCGAAGGCACCGCGCGCCTGAACCTTTCGTACACGCGCATCGTCGCTCCGATCGCCGGCCGCACCGGCCTGCGCACGGTGGACGTGGGCAACCAGGTGGGCACCAGCGACACCAACGGCATCGTGCTCATCACCAAGCTGAGCCCGATCGACGTGGAGTTCGCGATCCCGCAGGACCACGCCGCCTGGCTGCAGCACAACGCGGGCGCCTTCATGGAAGTGAAGGCCTTCGACCGCACGCGCACCACGCTGCTGGACACCGGCACCTTCGCGTCGCTGGACAACCAGATCGATACGCAGACCGGCACGGTGCGGGCCAAGGCGCGGTTCAACAACGCGCGGCAGCAGCTCTTCCCGAGCCAGTTCGTCAACGTGCAACTGCAGGTGCGCACCATCGAGGGCGCCGTGGTCGTGCCCGTGACGGCGGTGCGCCAGGGCGGGCAGGGCGACTTCGTGTTCGTGCTGCAGCAGGACCGCACCGTGAAGATCCGACCCGTGGTGCGCGGGCAGCCCCTGGGCGAGCGGGTGCAGGTCGTGAGCGGCCTGCAGCTCGGCGAGCGGGTGATCACCGAGGGCGCCGACCGCCTGCGCGACGGCGCGCGGGTCACGCTGCCGGGCGACGCGCCGCGCAACGGTGGGGCAGGGCGCCGGCGCGGCGCCGCGTCCGAGGCCGCAGGCGCTCCGGCCCGCGCGGCTTCGGCGCCACCGCGCGAGGCGACGCAGCCCTGGGGCCCGGCCTCCGCGAGCATGGGCGCCGCCAGCAACGGCCGCGGCGCCGGGCTGACGCCCGAGCAGCGCGAGGCGCGCCGGCAGCAGCGGCAGCAGGCGGGTGGCCCGGCCACGCCATGAGCCCGTCCAGTCCCTTCATCCTGCGGCCGGTCGCCACCTCGCTGCTGATGGTGGCGATCGTGCTGGCCGGCCTGGTCGGCCTGAAGTTCCTGCCCCTGTCGGCGCTGCCGCAGGTGGACTACCCCACCATCCAGGTGCAGACGCTGTACCCGGGCGCCAGTCCCGAGGTGATGGCGCAGACCGTCACGGCGCCGCTGGAGCGGCAGTTCGGCCAGATGCCCGGGCTGGAGCGCATGAGTTCCACCAGTGCGGCCGGCGTGTCCATCATCACGCTGCAGTTCGGCCTGGGCCTCGCGCTGGACGTCGCCGAGCAGCAGGTGCAGGCGGCCATCAACGCGGGCGGTTCGCTGCTGCCCGCCGACTTGCCGGCCCCTCCGGTGTATGCCAAGGTGAACCCGGCGGACGCGCCGGTGCTCACGCTGGCGCTGACGTCCAGCACGCTGCCGCTCACGGAAGTGCGCAACATCGCCGACACGCGCCTGGCGCTGAAGATCAGCCAGGTCAGCGGGGTCGGCCTCGTCACGCTGTCCGGCGGCCAGCGGCCCGCCGTGCGCATCCAGGCCGACAACCGCGCGCTGGCGTCCATGGGCCTCACCCTGGACACCATCCGCACCACCATCGCCAGCGCCAACGCGAATGCGGCCAAGGGCAGCATCGACGGCGCCTCGCGCTCGTACACCATCAATTCCAACGACCAGCTGCTGACCGCGGAGGAATACGGCAACCTGATCATCAGCTTCCGCAACGGGGCGCCGGTGCGCCTGCACGAGGTGGCGCAGGTCGTCCAGAGCGCGGAGAACGTGAAACTCGGCGCCTGGGCCAACCTGCAGCCGGCGATCGT
>SEAY01000125.1 GCA_004144865.1 Comamonadaceae bacterium | reverse complement strand
CCGGAGAGGCAGTAGCCGCATTGACCGGCCTGCTCCGCGATGAACGCCCGCTGCAGCGTGCCCAGCCGACCGTCCGGCGCGAGGCCTTCCACCGTGACGATGGCCTTGCCCTCCACGGTCTCGACGGGCGTGTCGCAGGCCGGGACGGACCGGCCGTCCACCAGCACGTGGCACGCGCCGCACTCGCCCGCGCCGCAGCCGAAGCGCGAGCCCTTCAGGCCGCAGGCGTGGCGCAGCACATCCAGCAGCGGCTGGCCCTCGCGGGCCGCCACCTCGTGCTCGCGGCCATTGACCTGCAGGCGGAAAACCGAAGTCCCCATCGGAAAGCCTCCTCGCACGCGCCGTGCGCGCGGGCAGTCTATACTGCGCATCGCTCCGGGGTGCGAGCGGCGTGCAGGCCGCGAGCTGAGATGGAATCACCCAAACCCGTGAACTTGATCCGGTTCGCACCGGCGTAAGAAGAGCCCATGCCTTCCCCGCTGTTCCCCTCCCGCTCCACCATCGGCATCGCAGGCGCCGGCCTGCTGGGGCGCCTGCTCGCCCTGCAGCTCGAGCGGGCCGGGCACCACGTCCACGTCTTCGATCCCGCACCGCACGCCGAAGCGCGCGGCGCCGCCGGCTGGACGGCCGCGGGCATGCTGAGCCCCGTGGCGGAACTCGAGTGCGCCGATGCGGATGTCTTCCAGCTGGGACTGCGCAGCCTGGAGCTCTGGCCGCGCCTGCTGCAGCAGCTCGCCGTGCCCGTGGAGTTCCGCCGCGACGGCAGCCTGCTGCTGGCCCACCGGGGCGACGAAGGCGCGGCGCGGCGGGTGCTCGACCTGCTGGCGCACAAGGTGCACGACCCCGCCCTTGCGCCGCAACCCGTCACCGCCGCTGCGCTGCGCGAACTGGAGCCGTCCGTGCGCGGCCCGGCGCATGCGTGGATGCTGCCGCACGAGGGACGCATCCATGCCGTGCAGGCCATGCAGGCGCTCGCCGCGGCGGCGCGAGGCGTGCAGTGGCACTGGGGCCGCAGCGTCGTGCAGGCGGATCCCGGCGTGCTGCGCTGCGAGGACGGCGAGCACCGCTTCGATCATGTCTTCGACGTGCGCGGCACGGGCGCGCGCCCCGAGCTGCCGGTGCGCGGCGTGCGCGGCGAGATCTTCTGGCTGCAGGCGCCCGGCCTGCAGCTCACGCGGCCGCTGCGGCTGCTGCACCCGCGCCATCGCGTCTACCTGGTGCCACGCGCGCCGGACCTCGTGGTGGTGGGCGCCAGCGAGATCGAAAGCGAGGACCGCTCCCCCGTCTCGCTGCGCAGCACGGTGGAGCTGCTCGCAGCGGCGCACAGCGTGGTGCCGGAACTCGCCGAGGCGCGCATCGTGCACAGCGAGTCCAACCTGCGGCCCGCCTTGCCCGACAACCTGCCGCGCCTGGAAACACAGGCCGGCCTCACGCGCATCAACGGCCTGTTCCGCCACGGCTGGCTCATCGCCCCGGCGCTGGTGGAGCGGGCCTTGCAGGAACCGAAGCCATGAGCAGCAACATCACCGTCAACGGAGAAGCGCGCGCGATCGCGGAAGGAACCACCCTGGCCGACCTGGTCGCGGCGCTCGGCCAGGCACCGCAGGCGCTCGCCACCGCGGTGAACGGCGAGTTCGTGCCGCGCGACGCGCGCGCCGGCGTGCGCCTGAAGGACGGCGACGCCGTCTTCACTTTCCAGCCCATCACAGGAGGTTGAGCACCATGGCATTCCACATCGGCGGCGTCGAACTGCAAAGCCGCTTCTTCCTCGGGACGGCCGGCTATCCTTCGCCGCAGGTGCTGCAGCAGGCGATCGCTTCCTCGGGCACGCAGGTGGTCACGCTCTCGCTCAAGCGCCAGCTCGCCGCGGCGGGCACGCCCAATGACTTCTATTCGATCATCCGCGCCAGCGGCGCCCGCCTGCTGCCCAACACGGCGGGCTGCCGCACCGCACGCGAGGCGGTGACGCTCGCGCGCATGGCGCGGGAGATGTTCGACACCCACTGGATCAAGCTGGAAGTCATAGGCGACGACTACACGCTGCAGCCGGATCCGTTCGAACTGGTCGAAGCCGCGCGCACGCTGGCGCAGGAGGGCTTCGAGGTGTTCCCCTATTGCACCGACGACCTGGTGAGCTGCCAGCGGCTGCTGGACGCCGGCTGCCGCATCCTAATGCCCTGGGGCGCGCCGATCGGCTCGGGCCAGGGCCTGCTCAATCCCACCGCGCTGCGCACGCTGCGCGCGCGCCTGCCCGGCGTGCCGCTGGTGGTGGACGCCGGCATCGGCTCGCCGAAGGACGCCGTGCAGGCGATGGAGCTGGGCTACGACGCGGTGCTGGTGAATTCGGCCGTCTCGCAGTCGCACGATCCGGTGAAGATGGCGCAGGGCTTCCGCCTCGCGGTGGAAGCGGGCCGCCTCGCCTACGAAGCCGGCATCATGGCGCGCCAGGAGATGGCGGTGCCCTCCACCCCCGTGACGGGACAGCCCTTCGTGCTGTGAAGGTCGCCACCTTCAACGTCAACGGCGTGAAGGGGCGCATGCCGCGCCTGCTGGAGTGGCTGGAGGAAACGCGTCCCGACGTCGTGTGCCTGCAGGAGATCAAGACCGGCGACGCCACGTTTCCGGCCGCGCCCCTGGAGAAGGCAGGCTACGGCGCGATCTGGCACGGCCAGCGCTCCCACCACGGGGTGGCGATCCTCGCGCGCGGCGAGGTCCCGCGCGAACTGCGGCGCGGCCTGCCCGGAGACGACGGCGACGTGGCCTCGCGCTACCTGGAGGCCGAAGCGAAGGGGCTGCGCATCGCCTCGGTCTACCTGCCCAACGGCAATCCCGTGCCCAGCCCCAACTTCGACTACAAGCAGGCCTGGATGGAGCGCTTCATCCGGCACGCGGAAACGCTGATGGCGTCGGGCCAGCCCATGGTGCTGGCCGGCGACTTCAACGTGGTGCCGACGAACTTCGACATCTACAACGCGGGCAGCTGGCGCTTCGACGCCGTGCTGCAGCCGCAGACGCGCGAGAAGTGGGCGCGCGTGCTGGAGCAGGGCTGGGTGGATGCCACGCGCCACCTGCACCCCGACGAGCGCATCTACACCTTCTGGGTCAACGAAGCCGCCTTCCGGCGCAACGCGGGCTTCCGCATGGATTTCCTGCTGCTCACGCCTTCGCTGGTGCCGCGGCTGCGCGCGACCGGCGTGGACGCGGAGCACCGCGGGCGCGTGAAGCCGAGCGACCACGCGCCGGTGTGGATCGAGCTGGCCTAGGAGGCTGCGGCGCCCTGGGCCTTCAGGTGCGCCTCGGTCGCATCGCGCGCGGTGGAATACACGCCGACCACGGAACCCTGCGCATCCTTCAGCAGGGCGAAGGCGAAATCGACGTAGAGCTTGCGGCCGTCCTTGTGGTTGGCGCGCGTGCGCATCACGCGGCCAGCGACCCGCAGTTCGCCGGTGGCGATCGCCCGCGCGAATCCCGCGTCGTGTGCGGCGCGAAAGCGCTCCGGCACGATGAGGTTGAGGTTCTCACCCACGGCTTCCTCGCGCGTGAAGCCGAACAGGCGCTGCGCCGCCGGGTTCCAGGCGTGGATGACGCCTTGCACGTCGGCCAGCACGAACGCATCGGGCAGGCCGTCCAGCACAGCCTGCAGCAGGCGCGGGTCGGAGAGGTTCACGGCGCCAGTCTGCCATAGGCTGCGTCCGACACGGCCGGGCAGGCATCGCCACTAGCATGGGGAAAAGGCCAGAGGACACAGACGGAGCAGCCATGGACGAGGACATCGAGGCGCTGAGGCGCGAAATCCAGCACCTGATCGCGATGCACACCGCGTCGTACGTGACCCTCACTTCGCTGGTGGCGACGCATCCGCATCCGGAGCACTTCCAGCTGCACCTGATCTCCGCGCTCGAAGGCGTGCTCGGATCGGAGCGGCTGGCGAAGTGGACCGACGAACAGAAGCAGATCGTGCGCCGGGTGGTGGAAACCTTCCAGAACGTGAAGCCGGCCCCGCCGATCGATCCGCTGAAGTCGGCGCTGGGCGACCGCGATCCGCGGCAGCATTCCTAGCCCAGGAAGAGTCCCTGCAGGTCGGAGAGGAAGTCGAACCCCCGCTCTGTGGGCTTCACGCGCACGAGGTCGCGCTCGACGAGCCCCTTCGCCTGCGCCTCCTGCAGCGGCCGCTCGATGGCGCTGAGCGGCAGGCCCGTGCGGTCCAGAAAGTCCTGTAGCAGGAAGCCGTCCTTCAGCCGCAGCGCGTTGAGCATGAACTCGAACGGCAAGTCCTTGCGCGTGACTTCCTCTTCCTGCGCCACCGCGTTGCCCGCCAGCGCGTTCTCCATGTACAGGCGCGGCTCGCGGTTGCGCACCTGGCGCACGACGCGATGCGGGAAGCTCAGCTTGCCGTGCGCCCCGGCGCCTATGCCGAGGTAGTCGCCGAAGCTCCAGTAGTTGAAGTTGTGCCAGCAACGGTGTCCGGGCTTGGCATAAGCCGAAACCTCGTAGCGCTCCAGGCCCGTGGCCGCGGTCATTTCCGTGATGCGATCCAGCATCGCGTACGCCAGGTCGTCCGGCGGCGTGACGGGCGGAAACTTCGCGAAGTAGGTGTTGGGCTCGATCGTGAGGTGGTAGATCGACAGGTGCGGCGGCAGCAGCGCCATCGCCTGCGTGACATCGGCCTCGAGCTGCTCCAGCGTCTGCCCGGGCAACGCGTACATCAGGTCGAGGTTGAAGGTCTCGAAGCTCGCCGCGGCCTCCTCGAGCGCGGCGATGGCCTGGCGGCGGTCGTGCACGCGGCCCAGCGCGCGCAGGTGGTCGTCATTGAAGCTCTGCACGCCGACCGACAGCCGCGTGACGCCGGCCTGGCGAAAAGCCTTGAAGCGGTCCTTCTCGAAGGTGCCCGGATTGGCTTCGAGCGTGACTTCGCAGTCGGGCGTGAGCTTCAGCCGCGCGCGCACGTCCGAAACCAGGCGGTCGATGCCCGCGGGAGAGAACAGGCTGGGCGTGCCGCCGCCGATGAAGATGCTGTGCACCTCGCGGCCCCACACCAGCGGCAGCGCGGCTTCGAGGTCGGCGCGCAGCGCGTCGAGGTAGCGCGCCTCGGGCATCTGCGATTGCTGCATCTCGTGGGAATTGAAGTCGCAGTAGGGGCACTTCTTCAGGCACCACGGCAGGTGCACGTAAAGCGACAGCGGCGGCAGCGCCGGCAGCTGCAGCGTGCCCGGGCGCAGGTAATGCTGGACGTCCGGGGTCACAGCCATCTCTCCCGGATCAGGTCCACCATCTGGCGCGCTGCCTGGCCGCGATGGCTGTGCGCGTTCTTCACCTCGGGCGGCAGCTCGGCGAAGGTCTTGCCGAAGGAGGGGATGAACATCACCGGATCGAAGCCGAAGCCGTGTTCGCCGCGCGGCTCGCGCGTGATCTCACCCACGGCGCGGCCTACCGCGATCAACGGCTCGGGGTCCTGGGGCGCACGCACGGCGACCAGCGTGCTCACCAGGGCGGCGCGGCGGTTGGCTACTTCGCGCATCTGCTCCAGCAGCGCCTTGACGTTGTTGTCGTCGCCCTTGGGATAGCCGAACTGCGTGGCGTAGTAGGCCGTATCCACGCCGGGGAGGCCGCCGAATGCGTCCACGCAGAGGCCGGCGTCGTCGGCGATGGCCGGCAGCCCGGTGTGCGCGGCGGCATTGCGCGCCTTCGCCAGCGCGTTCTCGACGAACGTGCGGTGCGGCTCCTCGGCTTCGGGCACGCCCAGCGCGCCCTGCCGCACGAGCGCGATGCCCAGCGGCGCGAACATCGCCTGCAGCTCCGCGAGCTTGCCCTTGTTGTTGGACGCCAGGACGAGCCGGTCGATCACGAGGCGAGGGCCTGCTTCTGCAGCATCACGAGCTCGCCGATGCCCTTCTCGGCCAGGCGCAGCAGTTCATCCATCTCGGCGCGCGTGAAGGCCGCGCCTTCGGCCGTGCCCTGCACTTCCACGTAGTGGCCGGCGCCGGTCATCACGACGTTCATGTCGGTGTCGCAGGCAACGTCCTCCACGTATTCCAGGTCCAGCAGTTCGGTGCCTTCGACGATGCCCACCGAGATGGCAGCCACGTGGCCGGTGACAGGCGACTCCGCGAGCTTGCCCGCGGCGAGCAGCTTGTTCACCGCGTCCTGCGCCGCGACGAACGCGCCTGTGATGGCCGCCGTGCGCGTGCCGCCGTCGGCCTGCAGCACGTCGCAGTCCAGCGTGATGGTGCGCTCGCCGAGCTTCTTCAGGTCGAACACCGCGCGCAGCGAACGGCCGATCAGGCGCTGGATCTCCTGCGTGCGGCCGCTCTGCTTGCCGCGCGCGGCCTCGCGGTCGCCGCGGGTGTGCGTGGCACGCGGCAGCATGCCGTACTCCGCCGTCACCCAGCCCTCGCCGCTGCCGCGCTTGTGCGGCGGGACCTTTTCCTCGACGGAAGCGGTGCACAGCACGTGCGTGTTGCCGAACTGGATGAGCACCGAGCCTTCGGCATGCATGGTGAAGCCGCGCACGATGCGCACGGGACGAAGCTGGTCGGGCGCGCGCCCGCCGCTGCGGAGGAAAGTCGTCATCCCGGGATCATAGGCAAGCCGCAAAGGGCCTGCCGGGGCGAGGTCAGGCCTTCTTGGAGGCCGAGCGCTTGATGGCCTCGTTGATCTCGGCGATCGAGCGTTCGATCGCGGCATCGTCGAGGTCGTCCACCAGCGTGTCGAGCACGCCCGCCTGGATGGTGGAGGCGAACACGCCGTCGGAGATGCTGTCCGTGGAAATGCCGCGCGTGGACTCGAAGGTGTCCGGCGTTTCCCACTCCAGAGCGATCACCGTGACGTTGTCCGAATGCTCGCCGCCGTTGCGCAGGGCGCCCTCCACGAGGTCCGGCACCGCCTCGGCGACCGGCTTCAGGGCCAGCTCGCGCACGATGTCGTCGTCGCCCAGGCTGCTCCACAGGCCGTCGGAGCACAGCAGGATCTTGTCCCCCTGCTGCATCTGCACCGGGCCGGTCACGTCGAACACGGGCTTGGTGGGCGAGCCCAGGCAGGTGAACAGGATGTTGCGGTTGATCCGGTCCATGCGGATCACGCCGGCGTTCTGCTGCTCGATGTACGAATGGTCGCGCGTGCGCGTGAGCAGCTCGCCCTCGCGCACGACGTACAGGCGCGAGTCGCCGCAGTGCACCCAGGTGGCATGCGTGCCCTGCACGATGGCCGCAACCAGCGTGGTGCGGGGCGTGTCGAGCATGCCCTTCTCGCTGGCGTAGCGAATGATCTGGTGGTGCGCCGCCATGAGCGCCACCGAGAGGAACTCGGTGACGTCGCGCACGATGGGGCGGGCTTCCTTCTGGTACAGGGCGCTGACGGTCTGCAGCGCGAGCTGCGCCGCGACCTCGCCCTCCGGGTGGCCGCCCATGCCGTCGGCGAGCAGGAACAGCCCCGACTCCCGGGTGTAGCAATAGCCCATCCGGTCTTCGTTCTTTTCTCGGCCGCCCTTGCGGCTGACCTGGAAGACCGAGAACTTCACTTTGCCTTGGCCCCGAACCCGGTCTTCTTCATGCTCTTCTTGGTGTCCGTGACCATGTTGTCGAACTGCAGGCGCATCTTCTCACCCACGGACAGCTTGGTGTAGCGGCGCTCGCCCTCGCGGCTGAGCTCCTTCTGGAGCGCGAACACCGACTGCGGGCGGGACAGCGGATCGAGCGACATGCACCATTCCACCACCTCGATCAGGTTGTCGGAATACACGCCGCGCAGGCGGGACAGGGCGAGCGACAGGCGGTCCTTCTCGAGTCGCTGCGGCGCGTCGTTGGGCGGGTAGCCCTGCATGCAGGCGTAGATGCACGCGCCGATGGCGTAGATGTCCGTCCAGGGGCCCATGGAGGAGTCGCGCCGATACATCTCGGGGGCCGCGAAACCGGGGGTGTACATGGGACGGATGAAGTTGCCTTCCTTGGACAGCACTTCGCGCGCCGCGCCGAAGTCGATCATCACGGCGCGATTGTCGTCGGTGATGAAGATGTTGGCAGGCTTGATGTCCAGGTGCAACATCTTGTGCTGGTGCACGATGCGCAGCCCGCGCAGGATCTCGTCGAACAGCGAGCGGATGGTCGATTCGCGGAAGACCTTCTGCTTCTTCAGCTCGCGCGCGGTGATGATGAAATCCTGCAGGGTCGCGCCCTCCAGGTAGTTCATCACCATGTAGACGGTCTCGTTCTCGCGGAAGAAGTTCAGCACGCTCACCACGGAGCTGTGCGAGATCTGGGCGAGCGAGCGGCCTTCCTCGAAGAAGCTCTTGAGGCCGAGGCGGTAGAGGGAAAGCTTCTCGGGGGCGACCTGGGGCAGGAGCTCGCCGGGCGGGCGCGTGGCAAGCGACGAAGGCAGGTATTCCTTGATCGCGATCTGCTGTCCCTCGTTGTCCACCGCGAGGTAAACGACGCCAAAGCCGCCGGCGGAGAGCTTCCGCACTACCCGGTATCCGCCGATCACGGTATCCGGCGGCAAGGGCGCCGGTTTCAGCTTTGACATAATTTGATGATTGTGGGAGCCCTGCCCTGGGCCCCGAACCCCTGAAATCCGGTTACGAACTTCAAAGACCCCTCTGCATGCCAGTTTACAGCATGACCGGTTACGCCTCGGCACAACACAGCCCGGGGACGGCACTGGCCGGCCACGATGGCGGCAAACCTGCAACACCTGCCCGCCTCGGGCTGGAAATCCGGTCCGTCAACAGCCGCTTCCTGGACCTGTCCTTCCGCCTGGGCGAGGAGCTGCGCGCCCATGAACCCGCCCTGCGCGAACTGATCGCCTCCCGCATCAAGCGCGGCAAGGTGGAAGTGCGGGCGAACGTGGAGGGCACGGCCGCCGAGGGCCTGCGCGAGCCTTCCATGGCCACCCTGCAGCGGCTGGCGGCGGTGCAGGACACGGTGAAGACGTGGATGCCCACGGCCGGCGCGCTGTCGGTGGCCGAAGTCCTGCGCCTGTCCTCCGCCGAGAGCGGCGGCGGCGTGGACTGGGGCGAGCCGCTGCAGCAGCTGGCCGCCCGGACCCTGGCCGACCTGCTGGCCGCCCGCGAACGCGAGGGCGCCCGGCTGGCGCAGATGCTGCAGGGCCACCTGGAGCAGCTGCGCGCCCTGGCCGACCAGGCCCGGCCGCTGGTGCCGCAGCTGGTGGAGCAGCAGCGCCAGCGCTTCCTGGAACGCTGGAAGGAAGCCATGGCGCTCACGGAGGGCGCGGCCACCCCGGAGGCGGCGCAGGACCGTGCCCTGACCGAGGCGACGGCCTTCGCGATCCGCATCGACGTGGCCGAGGAGCTGACGCGCCTGGCCGCGCACCTCGACGAGATCGAACGGCTGGTGAAGAAGGGCGGCGAGGTCGGCAAGCGGCTGGACTTCCTGATCCAGGAATTGCACCGCGAGGCCAACACGCTGGGCTCCAAGTCCGCGGCACTGGAACTCACGAAGATTTCGATCGACATGAAGGTCCTGGTCGAACAGATGCGCGAGCAGGTCCAGAACATCGAGTAGCCGGGGGCCGTCCCCTACAATCCCGCATGGACTACCCCGGCAACCTCTTCGTCGTCGCCGCGCCCAGCGGCGCCGGCAAGTCCAGCCTGGTGAAGGCCTTGCTGGAACTCGATTCCCACGTGCAGCTGTCGGTGTCGCACACCACCCGCGCCCCGCGCGGGCAGGAAAAGCACGGCCGCGACTACTTCTTCGTGTCGGACGCCGAGTTCGACCAGATGGTGCTGGCCGACGCCTTCGTCGAATGGGCCAACGTGCACAGCCGCCGCTACGGCACCTCCAAGAAGGCGATCGAGGACCGCATCGCCCACGGCGCCGACGTGATCCTGGAGATCGACTGGCAGGGCGCCCTGCAGATCAAGCGCATCTTCGCCAACGCGGTGCTGATCTTCATCCTGCCGCCAAGCTGGGACGAACTGCGCTCGCGGCTGGAGCGGCGCGGGGAAGACGCGCCGGAGGTGATCGAGGTCCGGCTGGAAAATGCCAAGACCGAGCTTGCGCAGGCGCGGGAATTCGACTTCGTTATAATCAACGAGCTATTCGAGCGCGCGCTCTTCGACCTGAAAGCGATCGTGCACGCCCAGCGCCTGAAATACCTCTCCCAGCGCCGCCTGCGCGCCGGGACCTTCCAGGCCCTCGGGATCTGAAGCCCCACACCCCCCGGAGAGAGCCATGGCCCGTATCACCGTCGAAGACTGCCTCGAGAAGATCCCGAACCGCTTCCAGCTGGTGCTGGCCGCGACCTACCGCGCCCGCATGCTGAGCCAGGGCCACGCGCCCAAGATCGAGAGCAAGAACAAGCCCGGCGTGACCGCGCTGCGCGAGATCGCCGAAGGCAAGATCGGGCTGGAGATGCTGAAGAAAGTGCCGGGCTGAGGCTCGCACCCGCCGCAAGAACCGCCCTTCGGGGCGGTTTTTCGTTGGCGCAAGCTCGATAGGGGCGGGGGCGGCCGGAGCCATTTCACCCCTGGCC
>SEAY01000124.1 GCA_004144865.1 Comamonadaceae bacterium | reverse complement strand
GGTAGCGGCGTGGGACATCGGGACTGCGGGGGACGTGGAATGCGGGTGGGACAAAATGTCCAATGTTTGATCTGCATCAATCAAGATACATTCGCGCCCGAAACGCAATCCGCGTTTTCCCCAGCGTTTTGTCATCCTGATGCCATACCCTGCCCTTCGCCACCCGCTCGCCCGCCTTTCGGCACTCGCGGTCCTGGCCCTGCCGCTTTCCGGCTGCGACTGGATCGTCATGAAGCCCCACGGCGACATCGCCGTGCAGCAGGCCGACCTGATCGTCACCTCCACCCTGCTGATGCTGCTGATCATCGTGCCGGTGATCGCGCTGACGCTGTTCTTCGCCTGGAAGTACCGCCAGTCCAACACCGAGGCGACCTACACGCCGGACTGGGACCATTCCACCCGGCTGGAACTGGTGATCTGGGGCGCGCCGCTGCTGATCATCATCGCCCTGGGCGCGATCACCTGGATCTCCACCCACAAGCTGGACCCCTACCGGCCCCTGGACCGCATCGCCGCCGGACGCCCCGTTCCGGCCGACGTGAAGCCCCTCGTGGTGAACGTGGTCGCCATGGACTGGAAGTGGCTGTTCCTCTACCCGGAGCAGGGAATCGCCACCGTCAACGAACTGGCCGTGCCGGTGGACCGCCCGGTGGAGTTCCGCATGACGGCGTCGACCGTGATGAACACGTTCTACGTACCGGCGATGGCGGGCATGGTGTACGCGATGCCGGGCATGCAGACCAAGCTGAACGCTGTCATGAACCGCATCGGCGACTACGAGGGCCTGTCCGCCAACTACAGCGGCGAAGGCTTCTCGGGCATGCGCTTCAAGACGCGGAGCCTCAGCGAGGCTGATTTCGGCGCCTGGGTGGAAGCCGGCCGCAAGGGCGGGGAGGCGCTGACCCGCGCCCGCTACCTGGAGCTGGAAAAGCCTTCGCAGAAGGACCCCGTGCGCCGTTACGCCAGCGTGGACGACGGCCTCTACGAAGCCATCCTCAACCGCTGCGTCGACGGCAAGAAGATGTGCATGCACGACATGATGGCCATCGATGCCGCCGGCGGCGGCGGCAAGGGCAACGTGGGCGGCGTGCACCGCGAGTCCACCGCCCGCGGCGAACGCACCGTCGTGGCCGCCCTCTGCACGCCCGACAACCCCCTGGGCCTGCCTTCCCCCGCCGCTTCGCAGCAGTAAGAACATGACCGAACTGATCTTCGGCCGCCTGGGCTGGGCGGCCATCCCCCTCCACGAGCCCATCCTCATCGCGACCTTCGCCGGCGTGGTGCTGGGCGGCCTGGCCGTCCTCTTCGGCCTCACGAAATACCGCCTGTGGACGCCGCTGTGGCGCGACTGGATCTGCAGCATCGACCACAAGAAGATCGGCATCATGTACATGGTGCTGGGCATCGTGATGCTGCTGCGCGGCTTCGCCGACGCGATCATGATGCGGGCGCACCAGGCCATGGCCTTCGGCGAGAACGCCGGCTTCCTGCCGCCGCACCACTACGACCAGATCTTCACGGCGCACGGCGTCATCATGATCTTCTTCGTGGCCATGCCTCTGGTGACGGGCCTCATGAACTACCTCGTGCCGCTGCAGATCGGAGCGCGCGACGTGGCCTTCCCCTTCCTGAACAACTTCAGCTTCTGGATGACCACCGGCGGCGCGATCCTCGTGATGGTGTCGCTGTTCATCGGCGAGTTCGCCACCACCGGCTGGCTGGCCTATCCGCCGCTCTCGGGAATCCTCTCGAGCCCGGGCGTGGGGGTGGACTACTACATCTGGGCCCTGCAGGTGGCCGGTGTCGGCACCACGCTGTCAGGCATCAACCTGATCGTGACCATCGTGAAGATGCGCGCGCCGGGCATGAAGATGATGAAGATGCCGGTGTTCACCTGGACGTCGCTGTGCACCAACGCGCTGATCGTGGCCACCTTCCCGATCCTCACGCTGACGCTGGTGCTGCTCTCGCTGGACCGCTACGTCGGCACCAACTTCTTCACCAACGAGCTCGGGGGCAACCCGATGCTGTACGTGAACCTGATCTGGATCTGGGGCCACCCCGAGGTCTACATCCTGGTGCTGCCGGTGTTCGGCGTGTTCTCGGAGGTGGTCGCCACCTTCAGCCGCAAGCGCCTGTTCGGCTACGCCTCCATGGTCTACGCCACGGTGGTGATCACGATCCTGTCCTACCTGGTGTGGCTGCACCACTTCTTCACCATGGGCTCGGGCGCCAGCGTGAACTCCTTCTTCGGGATCACGACCATGATCATCTCGATCCCGACCGGCGCGAAGATCTTCAACTGGCTGTTCACCATGTACCGCGGCCGCATCCGCTTCGAGGTGCCGATGCTGTGGACGGTGGGCTTCATGGTCACTTTCGTGATCGGCGGCATGACCGGCGTGCTGCTGGCCGTGCCGGCGGCGGACTTCGTGCTGCACAACAGCCTGTTCCTGATCGCGCACTTCCACAACGTGATCATCGGCGGCGTGGTGTTCGGCATCTTCGCCGGCATCAACTACTGGTTCCCCAAGGCCTTCGGCTACAAGCTCGACGACTTCTGGGGCCGGGTCTCGTTCTGGTTCTGGCTGGTCGGCTTCTGGGTCGCGTTCACGCCGCTGTACGTGCTGGGCCTGATGGGCGTGACGCGCCGCGTGAGCCAGTTCGAGGACCCGTCGCTGCAGATCTGGTTCCAGATCGCCGCCTTCGGCGCCGTGCTGGTCGCGCTCGGCATCGCCGCGTTCCTGATCCAGCTGGTCGTGAGCTACCTGCGGCGCGAGCAGTTGCGCGACGTGACCGGCGACCCCTGGGGCGCCCGCACGCTGGAGTGGTCCACCGCTTCGCCGCCGCCCGACTACAACTTCGCCTTCACGCCGGTCGTGCACGACACCGATGCCTGGCACGACATGAAGCAGCGCGGCGCGCAGCGCCCCGTCGCCGGCTTCAAGGCGATCCACATGCCGAAGAACACGGCGGCCGGCTTCGTGATCGCGATGCTCGCCACGGCGCTGGGCTTCGCGCTGGTCTGGCACATGTGGCTGGTCGCCGGCATCACGTTCGCGGTGATGGTGGCTGCTTCCATCATCCACACCTTCAACTACGACCGCGACTTCCACATCCCGGCCGACGACGTGACGCGCAGCGAGGACGCGCGCACCCGCGCCCTGGCCGCGGCCTGAGGAACAACGAGAGATGTCCGCTTCCACGATGACCGCGACCGGCGCCGCGCCGGTCTTCTACGACGACGGCAGCCACCATCCGCAGCAGGGCACGCTGCTGGGCTTCTGGCTGTACCTCATGAGCGACTGCCTGCTGTTCGCGGTGCTGTTCGCCACCTACGCCGTGCTGGGCGGCAGCTATGCCGCCGGCCCGTCCGGCGCTGACCTGTTCGACCTGGAGCTGGTGGCCGTGAACACGGCGCTGCTGCTGTTCTCGTCCATCACCTACGGCATGGCCATGATCGGCATGCAGCACGGGCGCAAGACGCATGTGCTCGCCTGGCTGGCGGTCACGGGCCTGCTGGGCCTGGGCTTCCTGGGCATCGAGCTGTACGAGTTCAGCCACCTGGTCCACCAGGGCGCCGGCCCGCAGCGCAGCGCCTTCCTGTCGGCGTTCTTCGCGCTGGTCGGCACGCACGGCCTGCACGTGGCTTTCGGCAGCGTATGGCTGGTGGTGCTGATGCTGCAGGTGCGCAAGCTGGGCCTCACCCACGAGAACAAGCGGCGGCTGGTGTGCCTGTCCATGTTCTGGCACTTCCTGGACGTCGTGTGGATCGGCGTCTTCACCTTCGTCTACCTGATCGGGACCTTGCGATGAGCGCCCACGAATCCCACGCCGACGCCCACCACGACGACATCGGCTACCACGCCACCGTCAAGGGCTACGTGGTCGGCTTCCTGCTCTCGGTCGTGCTGACGGCCATCCCGTTCTGGCTGGTGATGGCGAACGTGTTGCCCAAGCAGGCCACCACCTTCATCATCGTGGCCTTTGCCGCCGTGCAGATGGTCGTGCACATGGTCTATTTCCTCCACCTCAACGCCAAGGTGGAAGGCGGCTGGTCGCTGCTGGCGCTGGTGTTCACGGCGGCGCTGGTCATCATCATGCTGGCCGGTTCGATCTGGGTCATGTACCACATGAACGCCAACATGATGCCGGTGGACGCCCACCAGATGCGCAACATGCCGTGACCATGGAGGCTTCGGCGCGCGGCCCGCGGCGGCGAGGGGTGCTGGCGGTGATGCTCACCGCCTTCATCGTCGCCTGCGCGGGCTTCGTCGCGCTGGGCGCCTGGCAGCTTGAGCGCCTGGGCTGGAAGCAGGCGCTGATCGCGCGCGTGGAGCGCAACGTGAACGCCGCGCCGCTGCCCTTGCCCGCGCCCTCGCAATGGCACGTCTTCACGCGCGCGGACGAATACCGGGGACTCCAGGCCCGCGGGCGCTACGCCTTCGAGCGCGAGGTCCTCGTCGCCGCCACCACGGAACTCGGTTCCGGCTACTGGGTTCTCACCCCGCTGCTGACCGCCGGCGGTGCGTGGGTGCTGGTCAACCGGGGATTCGTGCCGCCCGACCTGCGCACGCAGGTGCCGCGCGGCGAGCCGCAGCAAGCGGTCACGGGCCTGCTGCGCTTCACGGAGCCGGGCGGCCGGCTGCTGCAGGACAACGATCCGGCCTCGGGGCGCTGGTATTCGCGCGACGTCGCGGCGATCGCGGCGAAGCAGGGCCTGCAGGGCCCGGTGGCGCCCTTCTTCCTCGACGCGCGGGCGGAGCAGGGCGCCCGCGGCTGGCCGCGCGCCGGCCTCACCGTCCTGCAGTTCCGCAACCACCACCTCGTGTATGCCCTCACCTGGTTCGCGCTGGCCGCCATAATGGCCGCCGCCATCGCCTACCTGCTGCTGGATGCCCGGCGCGGTCGCCGGCTGGCGAGGGACGCGACCCGTTGCTGACCCAGGCCCCCGAATCCAATCTCATGCTCGCCGAGGCGGGCAAGGCCCCGGAGCGCCTGGCCCACCGGCGCAACCTGATGCACCTGGTGGAACTGCGCTGGATCGCCGTGGCGGGACAGTTGCTGACCATCCTGGCGGTGCAGTTCCTGCTGGGCGTGCCGCTGCCGCTGCGCGAGATGCTCACGCTGCTGGCGGTGCTGGTCCTGTTCAACGTGGCCAGCGGGCTGCGCGCGCGCCTGGCGCTGCCGGTGGTCAACGTGGAGCTGCTGGGCGGCCTGCTGGTGGACGTCGCGGTGCTCGCGGGACAGCTTTATTACTCCGGCGGCGTCACCAATCCCTTCATCTTCCTGTTCCTGCTGCAGGTGGCGGTGGCGTCCGTCCTGCTGCGCCGCCCCTACGTCTGGATCACGGTGCTCGCCAGCGTTCTCGCGTTCGCCGCGCTGACCATGTGGCACCGGCCGCTGGCCCTGTCGGGCCTGCCCACCTCCGACCTGCCGGTGCACTACGTGGGCGGACTCCTGCTGTGCTTCGTGCTCAACGCGGCGCTGCTGGTGGTCTACATCGGCCGCATCTCGCGCAACCTGCGCCAGCGCGACGAAGCCCTCGCCAGGCTGCGCCAGCGCGCCGCGGAGGAGGAGCACATCGTGCGCATGGGCCTGCTCGCTTCGGGCGCGGCGCACGAGCTCGGGACGCCGCTCGCCACCCTCGCGGTGATCCTGGGGGACTGGTCGCGCATGGCGCCCTTCGCCGGCGAGCCCGAGCTGCGCGAGGAGATCGAGGAGATGCAGCGCCAGATCGCCCGCTGCAAGTCCATCGTCTCGGGCATCCTCAGCTCCGCCGGCGAGACCCGCGGCGAGGCGCCGGAGGAGACCACGCTGCATGCCTTCCTGGACGGCATGCTGGCCGAGTGGCAGGCCAGCCGCGGCGCGGCGCTCGATTACCGGCGGGAGGGGCTGGACCTGCCCATCATTTCCGACACGGCGCTGCAGCAGATGATCGCCAACGTGCTCGATAACGCGCTGGAGGCGGCGCCCGGCGCGCCCCTGCGCGTGCGGGCCGAGTGGGACGAGGACACGCTGACCCTGAGCGTGCGTGACCGCGGGCCGGGCTTCGCGGCGGCCATGCTGGAACGCCTGGGCACGCCATACCAATCGAGCAAGGGGGCGCCGGGCCGCGGGCTGGGGCTGTTCCTGGCCGTCAATGTCGCACGGACGCTGGGGGGTGAGATCGCGGCGCACAATGTGAGCGGGGGCGCCGAAGTCACGATCACGCTGCCGCTGGCCGCCCTGGTGCCGCAGGAGGAACGCGACGATGGACGTTGAACGCGAGCTGCTGGTCGTCGAGGACGACGACGCGTTCGCGCGCACGCTGCAGCGTTCCTTCGAGCGGCGCGGCTACCGCGTGCTGCGCGCGTCGGACCTCGAAGGCGCGAAGGCGCTGCTGGCCGCGCACGCGCCCGGCTATGCCGTCGTGGACCTCAAGCTCGCCGGTGGCGCCTCCGGGCTGGCCTGCGTGCAGCTGCTGCACGAGCACGACCCGCAGATGCTGATCGTGGTGCTCACGGGCTACGCGAGCATCGCCACCGCCGTCGAGGCCATCAAGCTCGGCGCACGCCACTACCTCGCGAAGCCGGCGAACACCGACGACATCGAGGCCGCGTTCGCGCGCGCCGGGGGCGACGCGGAGGTGGAGCTCACGGAGCGCCAGACCTCCATCAAGACCCTGGAGTGGGAGCGGATCCACCAGACGCTCGCCGAGACCGGTTTCAACATCTCCGAGACCGCACGGCGGCTGGGCATGCACCGGCGCACGCTGGCGCGCAAGCTGGAGAAGCAGCGGGTCAAATGAGCAAGGGCCGCGCCGCCTTCGTGATCGGATGCCTGGCGGCCGCGGGGCTGGGCGCGCAGGAGCGCCGCAACGCCTTCGACGATCCGTTCCTGCGCGTGACCTCCGCGCTCGCGGCCTGTCCCGCGCCGCGGCCGCCGGGCTTCACCGAGGAGGAAATCCGCCGGGAGGCGCACGTGCGCGCGCAGCACGGCGGCAGCTGCTACCGCGCGGGCCGCTGCCGGCTGCCGAACTCGTACCTCTACGACAAGGAGATCATCCCGCGCGTGCAGCAGGCCATCCGCATGGACGGGCGCTTCGACGACACCAGCGTGTGGGTGCTGGGCGAGCGGCGCATCGTCACGCTGATGGGGTGCGTGCGGACGCAGGAGCAGGCCGCGCAGATGGAGAAGGCGGTGCTGCTGGTGGACGACGTGATGGGGGTGGTGAACCAATTGATGGTGGGAACGAAGGGCAGGCCGAACTACCTGCCCGCGAAACCCTGAAAGAAAAAGGCCCGCGCGAGCGGGCCTTTCCTCTGACGCGTGGTGTGCTCTCAGCGCTTGCCGATCGCCGCCACGTCGCGCTTGGTCGCGCCGACGTACAGCTGGCGCGGGCGGCCGATCTTGTACTCGGGGTCGCCGATCATCTCGTTGAGCTGCGCGATCCAGCCGACCGTGCGGGCCAGCGCGAAGATCGCGGTGAACAGGCTCACCGGGATGCCGATGGCGCGCTGCACGATGCCGGAGTAGAAGTCCACGTTCGGGTAGAGCTTGCGAGAGACGAAGTACTCGTCTTCCAGCGCCACCTTCTCCAGGGCCATGGCCAGCTTGAACAGCGGGTCGTTCTCCAGGCCCAGCTCGGACAGCACCTCGTGGCAGGTCTCGCGCATCAGCTTGGCGCGCGGGTCGTAGTTCTTGTACACGCGGTGGCCGAAGCCCATCAGCTTGATGCCGCTGTTCTTGTCCTTCACCTTGGACACGAACTCGCCGATCTTCGCCACGCCGCCCATCTTCTGGATGTCTTCCAGCATGTTGAGCGCCGCCTCGTTGGCGCCGCCGTGCGCCGGACCCCAGAGGCAGGCCACGCCGGCCGCGATCGCCGCGAACGGGTTGGTGCCGGAGGAGCCGCACAGGCGCACCGTGGAGGTGGAGGCGTTCTGCTCGTGGTCGGCGTGCAGGATGAAGATGCGGTCCATCGCGCGCACCAGCACGTCGTTGGGCTCGTACTCCTCGCACGGCGTCGCGAACATCATGCGCATGAAGTTCGCGGTGTACGACAGCGAGTTCTTCGGGTAGACGTACGGCTGGCCGACGGTGTACTTGTACGCCATGGCCACCAGCGTGGGCATCTTCGCGATCAGGCGGATCGCGGAGATCTCGCGGTGCTCGGGATTGTTGATGTCCGTGCTGTCGTGATAGAAGGCCGACAGCGCGCCGACCAGGCCGGTCATCACGGCCATCGGGTGCGCGTCGCGGCGGAAGCCGCGCAGGAAGAACTGCATCTGCTCGTTGACCATGGTGTGGTTGGTCACGCGCGCGACGAAGTTCTCCTTCTGCGCCGGGTTGGGCAGCTCGCCGTACAGCAGCAGGTAGCAGGTCTCGAGGTAGTCGCACTGCGTCGCGAGCTGCTCGATGGGGTAGCCGCGGTACAGCAGCTCGCCCTTGTCGCCGTCGATGTAGGTGATCGTGGACTGGCACGACGCCGTGGACATGAAGCCCGGGTCGTACGTGAACATGCCGGTCTGGGCGTAGAGCTTGCGGATGTCGATCACGTCGGGGCCGATGGTCCCGTTGTAGACCGGCATCTCGACGCTGGGGGCGCCGTTGCTGAACGACAGCATGGCCTTGTTGTCAGCGAGTTTCATAGGTGTTCCTGTACAGGTTTCAATGCCCAGTCGCCGGCGACGCGCCCATCGGCATGCGCAGCATCCCCAGCACTTCTCTCACGTCCGGCCGATCCAGTGCGCCTTCCGGATCCTTGCGCCGCAGCAGCAGGTCCAGCAGGTCGTTGTCGGCCAGGTCCATCAGCTCCCCGAGCGCCTCGGCCTGGCCGACGGTCAGGCTCGTGGCGTAGCGGTCGAAGAACCGCTCGATGAAGAGGTCGTTCTCCAGCAGCCCGCGGCGGCAGCGCCACCGCAGCTTGCTGAGGGACCTCTCGTCGAGCAGCGCTTCGGCCATTTTCTCTCCAGATCAGACCGCGCGGCGGACCATCAATTCCTTGATCTTGCCGATCGCCATGGTCGGGTTGAGGCCCTTGGGGCACACATCCACGCAGTTCATGATCGTGTGGCAGCGGAAGAGGCGGTACGGGTCTTCCAGGTTGTCCAGCCGGTCGCCCGTGGCCTGGTCGCGGCTGTCCGCGATGAAGCGGTAGGCCTGCAGCAGGCCGGCGGGACCCACGAACTTGTCGGGGTTCCACCAGAAGCTGGGGCAGCTCGTGGAGCAGCTCGCGCACAGGATGCACTCGTACAGGCCGTTGAGCTCGTCGCGCTCTTCCGGCGACTGGAGTCGCTCTTTCTCCGGCGGGATCTCGTCGTTGACGAGGTACGGCTTGATCGAGTGGTACTGCTTGAAGAACTGCGTCATGTCCACGATCAGGTCGCGGATCACCGGCAGGCCCGGCAGGGGCTTCAGGACGATCGGGTCCTTCAGCGTGAGCAGGTTGGTCAGGCAGGCCAGCCCGTTCTTGCCGTTGATGTTCATCGCGTCGGAGCCGCACACGCCTTCGCGGCACGAGCGGCGGAAGGCGATGGTGGGATCTTGCGCCTTGAGCTTCATCAGGGCGTCGAGCAGCATGCGCTCGTTGCCCTCCAGCTCGATCTCCACCGTCTGCATGTACGGCTTCGCGTCCTTGTCCGGGTCGTAGCGGTAGATGTGGAACGTGCGCTTTTGCATGGGTTGTCCGTGTCCTGAATCTAGGCGGGATTGGGGTCCGCAGAAGTACGTAATCAGAAGGTCCGCACCTTGGGCGGCACCGATTCCACCGACAAGGGCTTGAGCTTGACCGGCTTGTAGGCCAGGCGGCTGCCTTCGCTGTACCACAGCGAGTGCTTCATCCAGTTGGCGTCGTCGCGGCCCAGCGGAGACACCGCGTCGTCGGCGGGGCGCTCGTAGTCGCTCACGGTGTGGGCGCCGCGGCATTCCTTGCGCGCGGCGGCGGACACGATGGTGGCCTGCGCGGCCTCGATGAGGTTCTCGACTTCCAGCGCTTCCACGCGGGCGGTGTTGAACACGCGCGACTTGTCCTTCAGGCCGATCGCGTCCACGCGCTCGCGGATCGCGGCGATCTGGCGCACGCCTTCGTCCATGCTCGCCTGGGTGCGGAACACGCCGGCGTGCTTCTGCATGGAGGCGCGGATGTCGTTGGCCACGTCCTGGGAGTATTCGCCGGAGCTGGCGCTCTCCAGCCGGTTCAGGCGTTCCAGCGTGCGCTCGGCCGCGTCGGCCGGCAGCGCCTTGTGCGACTTGGTGCGGCTTGCGAACTCCACGATGTGGTTGCCCGCGGCCTTGCCGAACACCAGCAGGTCCAGCAGCGAGTTGGTGCCCAGGCGGTTGGCGCCGTGCACGCTGACGCAGGAGCACTCGCCCACGGCGTACAGGCCGTTGAGCGGCTCGTTGTCGCTGCCGCCGTTCTGGATCACGACCTGGCCGTTGATGTTGGTCGGGATGCCGCCCATCTGGTAGTGGATGGTGGGCACCACGGGGATCGGCTCGCGCGTGATGTC
>SEAY01000123.1 GCA_004144865.1 Comamonadaceae bacterium | reverse complement strand
GATCAGCTTGAGGCCGTCGGTGCCGCCGGAGGCCGCGCGACGCAGGCCCTGCTCGGCCAGCATGTCGTGCACCTTGCGCGCCTGCTCGAGCGTGCGCACGAACGGCACCATGATCTCGACGTTGGTCAGCCCCATGTCGCGCCGCACGCGCAGCATGGCCTCGCACTCCATCGCGAACGCCTCGCGGAACTCCTCGCTTACGTAGCGGGCGGCGCCGCGGAAGCCCAGCATGGGGTTCTCTTCCTCGGGCTCGTAGCGCGATCCGCCGATCAGCTTGCGGTACTCGTTCGACTTGAAGTCGGACAGCCGGACGATCACCGGCTTGGGCCAGAAAGCCGCCGCGATGGTGGCCACGCCCTCGGCGACCTTGTCGACGTAGAACGCACGCGGCGACGCGTGGCCGCGGGCCACCGACTCCACCGCCTTCTTCAGGTCGGCATCGACGTTGGGATAGTCGAGGATGGCCTTGGGGTGGACGCCGATGTTGTTGTTGATGATGAACTCGAGCCGCGCCAGGCCCACGCCGTGGTTGGGCAGCTGGGCGAAGTCGAACGCCAGCTGCGGGTTGCCCACGTTCATCGTCATCTTGACGGCGATCTCGGGCATCTCGCCGCGCTGCACCTCGCTGACCTCGGTCTCGAGCAGGCCGTCGTAGATGAAGCCGGTGTCGCCCTCGGCGCAGCTCACGGTGACCAGCGTGCCATCCTTCAGCAGCGCCGTGGCGTCGCCGCAGCCCACCACCGCCGGAATGCCCAGTTCGCGGGCGATGATGGCCGCGTGGCAGGTGCGCCCGCCGCGGTTGGTGACGATGGCGCTGGCCCGCTTCATCACCGGCTCCCAGTTGGGGTCGGTCATGTCGGTGACGAGCACGTCGCCGGGCTGCACGCGGTCCATCTCGGTCGTGCTGTGTACCAGCCGCACGGGACCCGTGCCGACCTTCTGGCCGATCGCGCGCCCTTCGGCCAGCACCGTTCCCTTGCTCTTCAACTTGTAGCGCATCTCCGGCTTGCCTTCGGCCTGGCTCTTCACCGTCTCCGGGCGCGCTTGCAGGATGTAGAGCTGGCCGTCCTCGCCGTCCTTGCCCCACTCGATGTCCATCGGACGGCCGTAGTGCTCCTCGATCACCAGCGCGTAGCGGGCGAGTTCCTCGACGTCCTCGTCGCTCAGGGAGTAGCGGTTCCGCTGCTCCAGGGGGATGTCGATGGTCTTCACCAGCTTGCCGTCGCGCTTCTTCTCCTCGTCGCTGGCGAACACCATGCCGACCAGCTTGGAGCCGAGGTTGCGGCGGATCACCGCGCGCTTGCCGGCACGCAGCATCGGCTTGTGCACGTAGAACTCGTCCGGGTTCACGGCGCCCTGCACCACCGTCTCGCCCAGGCCGTAGCTGGAGGTGATGAACACCACGTCGGGGAAGCCCGATTCGGTGTCGATGGTGAACATGACGCCGGCCGCGCCGAGGTCGGAGCGCACCATGCGCTGCACGCCGGCCGACAGCGCGACGTGCTCGTGCGCGAAGCCCTTGTGCACCCGATAGCTGATGGCGCGGTCGTTGTAGAGGGAGGCGAACACCTCGCGCATCTTCTCGAGCACGTGCTCGATGCCGTGCACGTTGAGGAAGGTCTCCTGCTGGCCCGCGAAGGAGGCGTCGGGCAGGTCCTCGGCGGTGGCCGAGGATCGGACGGCGAAGCTCGCGTCGGGGTTGCCGGCCGACAGGCGCTGGAACTCGGCGCGGATCTCGCGCTCCAGCTCCGGCGGGAAGGGCTGCTTCTCCACCCAGCCGCGGATCTCCGCGCCGGCCGCGGCCAGGGCGCGCACGTCCTCGGTGTCCAGCTTCGAGAGGCGCTCGCGGATGCGGTCGGCCAGCCCGTCGTACTTGAGGAAATCGCGGAAGGCGTGCGCCGTCGTGGCGAAGCCGGTGGGCACCCGCACTCCGTGCGGCAGCTGGGAGATCATCTCGCCGAGGCTGGCGTTCTTGCCGCCGACCACCTCGACGTCGGTCATTCTCAGGTTCTCAAACGGTACGACCAGGGCGGTCGCGCTGAAACGTGCAGACATGGAAGGACTCCGGAAGTTGAAAGCGGGCCTGCGCGAGTGCGCAAGGTGCCCTGCCCCGCCGGGAGGCTTTCTGGTTGTTCTTGTCGGCAGCGGCGGGTCATGGGCACCGGGAATTCGGATAATGCGCGGGATTGTAGGCGTCGCGGCCCTCGCGGACGGCGCCTTGCGGAACCCATCCATGCACACGCGCACCGTCTTCTTCGTCTCCGACGGCACCGGCATCACTGCCGAAACCTTCGGCAACGCCATCCTCGCCCAGTTCGAATTCAAGCCCCGCCACGTGCGGCTGCCGTTCATCGACACGGTGGACAAGGCGCACCAGGTCGTGCGCCAGGTGAACCACACGGCGGAGGTGGAAGGCCGGCGCCCCGTCGTCTTCACGACGCTGGTGAACGTCGAAGTGCTGCAGGTGATCGAGGAAGGCTGCCGCGCCATGGTGCTCGACATGTTCGGCACCTTCGTGCGCCCGCTGGAGATCGAGCTCGGCATGAAGTCGAGCCACCGGGTGGGCCGCTTCTCCGACGTCAGCAAGAGCCAGGCGTACCACGACCGCATCGAGGCCATCAACTTCAGCCTGGCGCACGACGACGGCCAGTCCAACCGCGACCTGGCGGAGGCCGACGTGATCCTCGTCGGCGTGAGCCGCAGCGGCAAGACGCCCACTTCGCTGTACCTGGCCATGCAGTACGGCCTGAAGGCGGCCAACTATCCGCTGATCCCGGAGGACTTCGATCGCAGGCAGTTGCCACCGGCGCTGGCCCCGCACCGCCAGAAGCTCTTCGGCCTGACGATCCAGCCCGAACGGCTGAGCGAGATCCGCAACGAGCGGCGCCCCAACTCGCGTTACGCCTCGCTGGAGAACTGCCGCGAGGAAGTCAGCGCGGCCGAGTCGATGATGCGGCGCGAGGGCGTGCGGTGGCTGTCCACCACTACGAAGTCGATCGAAGAGATCGCCACGACCATCCTGCAGGAGATCCGGCCCGAGCGGCTGGAATATTGAGATCGGGGCGGCACGCCCCCAGGTGTCCTGCATCGGGCCGTTATGCGGCTCGACCCGCTCAATAGCGATATCCAATCCTTTGCATTGAATCAATACATTGGATTGATGAGGGGTTTACCCTTAAATTCTCCTTGTTCGCTTCGCAACCCCAACTACAGAGGAAACCTCATGTCCGTCATCAACACCCAGATCAAGCCCTTCAAGAACCAGGCCTTCAAGGAGGGCAAGTTCATCGAGGTGACCGACGAAGCCGTCAAGGGCAAGTGGGCCGTGTTCTTCTTCTACCCCGCCGACTTCACCTTCGTCTGCCCGACCGAACTGGGCGACGTGGCCGACCAGTACGCCGAGTTCCAGAAGCTGGGCGTGGAGATCTACTCCGTGTCCACCGACACGCACTTCACGCACAAGGCGTGGCACGACGCTTCGGACACCATCCGCAAGATCAAGTACACGATGATCGGCGACCCGACCGGCACGCTGACCCGCAACTTCGAAGTGATGCGTGAAGCCGAAGGCCTGGCCGACCGCGGCACCTTCATCGTCGATCCGCAGGGCGTGATCCAGGCCGTCGAGATCACCGCCGAAGGCATCGGCCGCAACGCCGCCGACCTGCTGCGCAAGGTGAAGGCCGCCCAGTACGTGGCCGCGCACCCGGGCGAAGTCTGCCCCGCCAAGTGGGAAGAAGGCTCCGCGACGCTCAAGCCGTCGCTGGACCTGGTCGGCAAGATCTAAGAGTAGCCACTCAGCCCCACCCGGCCTGAACCATCGAGGGGCCCGGGCGCAGCACGCGCCCCGGCCCCTCTTTTTTTTCGCACGCCAGAACAACCAGGAAGGATCCCCATGCTCGACGCCAACCTCAAGGCCCAGCTCGCCGCCTACCTCGAACGCATGACGCAGCCGGTTGAAATCGTCGCCTCGCTCGATGACACGAAGGCGTCGCAGGACATGCGGGCGCTGCTGAAGGACATCGCGGACGCCTCGGCCCAGGTGAAGGTCACCGAGACGCGCGGCGGCCCGGCGCGCACGCCCTCGTTCCAGATCAACCGCCCCGGCCAGAACACTGGCCCGCGCTTCGCCGGCCTGCCGATGGGCCATGAATTCACGTCGCTGGTGCTGGCGCTGCTGCAAATGGGCGGCTACCCGCCCAAGGTAGACGAGGCCGTGCTGCAGCAGATCCGCGCGCTGCCCGGCGACTACGAGTTCGAGATCTACGTCTCCCTCACCTGCCACAACTGCCCGGACGTCGTGCAGGCGCTGAACCTCATGGCGGCGCAAAACCCGCGCGTGCAGGTCACGATGATCGACGGCGCGATCTTCCAGGACGAAGTGAACCAGCGCCAGATCATGGCAGTGCCCACCGTGTTCCTGAACGGCACGCACTTCGGCCAGGGCCGCATGACGCTCGAAGAGATCCTCGGCAAGCTGGATACGGCGGGCGCGGCGCGCCAGGCCGAGGCGCTGTCGGCCAAGGAGCCCTTCGACGTGCTGATCGTCGGCGGCGGCCCTGCAGGCGCTGCGGCGGCCGTGTATGCCGCGCGCAAGGGCATCCGCACCGGCATCGCCTCCGAGCGCTTCGGCGGCCAGGTGCTCGACACGCTGGGCATCGAGAACTTCGTGTCCGTGAAGGAGACCGAAGGCCCGAAGTTCGCGATGGCGCTGGAGGAGCACGTGCGCCACTACGACGTGGAGATCATCAACCTGCAGCGCGCCAAGGCGTTGCGCCCGCAGGACAAGCTGGTCGAAGTGGAACTGGAGAGCGGCGCGAAGCTGAAAGGCAGGACCGTCATCCTCTCCACCGGCGCGCGCTGGCGCACGCTCAACGTGCCCGGCGAGCAGGAGTACCGCAACAAGGGCGTGACCTTCTGCCCGCACTGCGATGGCCCGCTGTTCAAGGGCAAGGCGGTCGCGGTGATCGGCGGCGGCAACTCCGGCGTCGAGGCGGCGATCGACCTGGCCGGCGTGGTCAAGCACGTGACGCTGCTGGAGTTCGGCGCGGAGCTGCGCGCCGACGCGGTGCTGCAGAAGAAGCTGCGCTCGCTGCCCAACGTCGACGTGATCGTAAACGCGCAGACCACGGAAGTCGTGGGCGACGGCCAGAAGGTCAACGCGCTCGCCTACAAGGATCGCGTGTCCGGCGAGGACAAGCGCCTCGCCCTGGAAGGCGTGTTCGTGCAGATCGGCCTGGTGCCCAATACCGAATGGCTGAAGGGCACGATCGAACTGTCGAAGTTCGGCGAGATCATCGTGGACGCGCGCGGCGCGACCTCGCTGCCGGGCGTGTTCGCCGCGGGGGACTGCACCACGGTGCCGTTCAAGCAGATCATCATCGCGGCCGGCGACGGGGCGAAGGCGGCGCTGGGCGCCTTCGACCACCTGATCCGCAACTGATCGAAAGGGGCCTCCGGGCCCCTTTTCTTTGCGCCACAATCGCCGCACAACACCAACACGAGCCCCATCATGCAAGGCGATCCGCAAGTCATCCAGCACCTCCAGGCGCAGCTGAAGAACGAGCTCACGGCGACCAACCAGTACTTCCTGCACTACCGCATCCTGAAGCACTGGGGCTTCGACAAGCTCGCGAAGAAGGAGTACGAGGAATCCATCGGCGAGATGAAGCACGCCGACAAGCTGATGGAGCGCATCCTCATGCTCGACGGACTGCCCAACCTGCAGGACCTCGGCAAGCTGCTCGTGGGCGAGGACGTGCCCGAGATCCTCAACGGCGACCTGCAGAGCGAGCGCGGCGCGCAGGCCACGGTCAAGGCCGGGATCGCCCACTGCGAGGCCGTGCGCGACTACATCTCGCGCGAGATCCTGGAGCGCATCCTCGAGGACACCGAGGAGCACATCGACTACCTGGAGACGCAGATCGACCTGATCGGCAAGGTCGGCCTGCAGAACTACCTGCAGTCGCAGATGGGCGATTCCGCCAGCTGATCCCGGATATAAATGAGAGACATTCTCATTTAGCAGTAGAATCGCGGCCGACCACACCGGCCAGCCACCCGCGTCCCCGCGCCAGCCAGCCTTCCACAACGACCGCCCGCAACCCGCGGGCTTCTGGAGGCTTACCTTGGCGCAAGACCGCCCTTCGTCCGACCACGCCCTGCTCCCGCTGGGCGCCCTTCTCCTCGCCGCCACCGGCTCCGCCTGGTCCCAGGCCGGCCCGGAACCCGCCCGCACGCTGCCGACCGTCACCGTGCGCGAGCAGGCGGAAGTCCCGCAGACCAAGAACGAACTGCGCGTGCACCGCAGCGCGATCGGCAAGGGCAACCAGGAATTGCGCGACATTCCGCAGTCCCTGACGGTGCAGACCGAGCGCCTGATCGACGACCGCAATCTCGACGACTTCCGCGAGGTGCTCAAGAGCACGGCGGGCGTGACCTTCCAGGCGGGCGAGACCGGCGAGGAGGACGTGCGCCTGCGCGGCTTCTCGCTGGGCCAGGCGGGTGACATCTACCGCGACGGCTTGCGCGACGGCGTGCTATACGAGCGCGACACCTTCAACGAGGACCGCGTGGAAGTGCTGAAGGGCTCGGCCTCCATGCTGTTCGGCAAGGGGTCCACCGGCGGCGTGGTGAACCAGGTGAGCAAGCAGCCTTTCCTGATGAACCAGCACGAGGTGGACTACACGGCGGGCACGGGCAACCTGCACCGCGTCACCGGCGACTTCAACTTCCACACGGGCGAAGACGCCGCGTTCCGCGTCAATGCCATGGCGCACGACGCCGACAACCGCGGCGCCGGGCAGCGCAAGTTCGGCATCGCTCCCACCTACCGGTGGGGCATCGGGACGCGCAACGAGTTCTCGGTCGGCCTGTACCACCTCGACATCGACGGCCGGCCGCTCTACAACCATCCCTGGATCGTCGAGAACGGCAAGGCGGCCACGCTGCTGCCCGCGCGCAACTACTACGGCCTGGCCAACGACCACCTGGACACGAGCGCCACCTACGCCACCGTCGGGCACGTGCACCGCTTCGACCATGACGGCCAGCTCAGGACCCAGCTGCGCCACGGCCGCTACGAACGCGACCTGCTCGCCAGCATGATCGCGTTCGGCACGCCCACCACGCGGGCGACGCTGTCCGATGCCACGGTGCTGCGGCGCACCGCGAAGGCCCGCATCGGCGAGAGCGAGCTGACCCAGCTCACCAGCGACTATTCGGGCACCTTCGGCCGCCACCAGCTGCTCGCGGGCGTGGACGTCTACCAGGACGAGGCACTGCGCAACAACAACTTCACGACGGGCTTGCGTGCGGCCCCGACCACCCGCGTGGGGACGCCCGACGACGGCGCGACGCGGGCCGACACCCGCGGCGCCGTGCCCTTCAACAGCTTCGACGCCCGCGACATCGGCCTGTATGCGCAGGACACCTTCGCCCTCACGCCGACGGTGAAGCTCGTCGGCGGCCTGCGCTTCGACCGCTTCACGGCGTCCTACCGGGACGCCGCGGGGGCGCTCACCGGCGAACGGTCCGACAACCTGTGGAGCCCGCGCGTGGGCGTCCTGTTCCAGCCGAGCGACACCGCCTCCTACTACGCGTCCTACGGCACTTCGTACAACACTTCGGGCGACGCGTACCAGTTCGCGGTCAACTTCAACGCCGGCCAGCGGCGCACCGCCAACACGCCGCCGGAGAAGAGCCGCAACTTCGAACTGGGCGGCAAGTGGGACCTGGTCGAGAAGCGCGCCTTGCTGGGGGTGGCCTTCTTCTACAGCGAGAAGTACAACGAGCGCAACACGGACCCGGACAGCACGGCCACGCAGGAACTGCTTTCGGGCAAGCGCCATGCGGCGGGCATGGAGTTCAACCTCGCCGGGCGCCTCAACCCGAAATGGGACGTGTTCTTCAACCACACCTGGATTCCCGACGCCGCGATCGACGAAAGCACCCTGGTTGCCAATGCGGCCGGCACGGGCCCGCAAGTGAAGGGCGACCGCCCCGGGCTGACGCCGCGCCACAGCGGAAGCCTCTGGACCACCTATCGCGTGCTGCCGCAACTGCGCCTGGGCTTCGGCCTGAACTGGCGCGGTTCGCAGAACCCCGAGGGCAACCGGGCGGTCCGCGCGGACGGCTTCGTGACCGCCGATGCGATGGCCGAGTACACGATCAACGAGAAGTGGTCGGCCAAGCTCAACGTCACCAATCTCGCGGACCGCCTGTACGCGGAATCGCTGTACCGCGGCTTCTACTCGCCCGGTGCGCCGCGCCGCGTGGAGCTCACGCTCAAGACCATGTTCTGACGAGCCCCGCATGCTGCTGCACCTGAAGAAGATCCTCACGCCCGATGAAGTGGCGACGGCGCGCTCGCTCCTGGGGGCGGACGCGCCGTGGGTCGACGGGCGCAGCAGCGCGGGCGCGCAGGCCGTCGGGCGCAAGAACAACGAGCAGCTGGCGCAGGACAGCCCCCAAGCCGCGCAGCTGCGCGAACTGGTGCTGTCCGCGTTGCAGCGCGACCCGCTCTTCTTCTCGGCGGCCCTGCCGCGCAAGATCTTCAATCCGCTGTTCAACCGCTACGGCGGCGAAAGCAACCGCTACGGCGCGCACATCGACGGCGCCGTGCTGCACTCGCGCCATCCGGCGCAATGGGTGCGCACCGATCTTTCCTGCACGCTGTTCCTCGCCGAGCCGGACGAATACGAAGGAGGCGAACTGGTGGTGCGCGAACCGCAGGGCGAACGGCGGTTCAAGCTGCCGGCCGGCGACCTCGTGCTCTACCCCGGCACCACGCTGCACGAAGTCACGCCGGTCACCCGCGGCGCGCGCCTGGCGAGCTTCTTCTGGGTCGAGAGCATGGTGCGCGGCGGCGAACAGCGCCGGCTGCTGTTCGAGATGGACATGGCCCTCCTCCAGCTGCGCGGGCGGGGCGAGGACGACCCCGCGCTCGTGCAGCTCACCGGCACGTACCACAACCTGCTGCGCATGTGGGCCGATACATGAAGGCGAAGGCGTCCGCTGCGCTGCAGGCGCTGCCCGAGGGCGTGCTGCGTCCCGCCGACTACGAGCGCCATGCACGCGCGGCGCTGCCGCCGCAGGCCTGGGACTACTTCTCCGCCCACGCCGGCGATGGCCATACGGCGCGCGCCAACGCCGCTGCGTGGGATGCCATCGCGCTGCTGCCGCGCGTGCTGCGCGACTTGCGCGGGGTGGACACACGCACGGAACTCCTCGGGCGCTCCCTGCCCTGGCCGGTGCTCGTGGCACCCATGGCGCTGCAGCGGCTCGCCCATCCCGACGGCGAACGTGCGATGGCGCTTGCCGCTTCGGCACTCGGCGCGGGCTTCGTCCTGGGCAGCCAGGCCAGCATGTCCATCGAATCCGTCGCGGCCGCGTTCGAGCCGGCGGCCGGTCGCGGCCCGTTCTGGTTCCAGCTCTACCTGCTGCCGGACCGGGGCGCCACGATGGCGCTCGTGCGGCGGGCCGAAGCGGCCGGCTGCGAGGCGCTCGTCCTCACCGTCGACGCGGCGGTGCGCACGGCACGCCGCCTGCAGTTACCGCCCGGCGTGGGCACGGTGAACCTGCCGGACGATGCGTGCCCGCCCGGCTCGCTGCAGGAGCTGCTCGCGCGCGCGCCCACCTGGGACGACGTCGCCTGGCTGCGCAGCCAGACCCGCTTGCCCTTGCTGCTCAAGGGCGTGCTGCATCCCGCCGACGCGCGCGAAGCCGTGCGGCAAGGCGTGGACGGACTCATCGTGTCCAACCACGGCGGCCGCGTGCTCGATGGGGCCGCCGCTACGGCCGCCGCCCTGCCTGGGATCGTCGATGCCGTCGCGGGCAGCGTGCCGCTGGTGGTGGACGGAGGCATCCGCCAGGGCACGGACGTGCTCAAGGCCCTGGCGCTGGGCGCGCGCGCCGTGCTGGTGGGCCGCCCGGTCCTGTGGGGGCTCGCCACCGCCGGGGCCGCCGGCGCGGCGCACGTGTTGCGCCTGTTGCGCGACGAGCTGGAACTGGCGATGGCGCAATGCGGGGCGGGCAGCCTCGCGGAGCTCAGCCGGGACGTCCTGCAGGCCGATTCGCATCGCGTTTGACATTTCTCAACGCAAGGGATTGCAAATGCGAAGGATTCGCATTTATACTCCGTTCCAGTTCTTCACCAACCGCCAGCCAAGCCCGACTGCCATGATCGTCTGTGTCTGCCACCGCGTTTCCGACCGCGAAATCGCCCGCCACGCGCGGGCCGGCATGAGCTTCGACGACATCCAGTTCGAACTCGGTGTGGCCACCCAGTGCGGCAACTGCGAAAGCTGTGCCCGCGACGTGGTGGCCCAGTGCGCGGCGACCCACCCCGTGGCCGCCCTGCACTGCGAAACCGCCGTGGTCCAGCTCGCTCCTTCCATCCGGGAGAGCAGCGCATGGCCTACGCCGTCCTCGCTGGGGGCCTGATCCTCGTCTGTGCAGCGGCCTGGTGGGCCTGCAAGGGCCGCTGAAGCCGTCCCCGCCCACCCATGTCCGCCACCCTT